>QKEK01000037.1 GCA_003251775.1 Clostridia bacterium
CCTTCTGGGCGTGCAGGTGGATATACAGCACATAAGCCTGATGAGGATCGCTCATACAAGACATATAATCATTTGATAGAAGAGCTTCTGATAGCACTTGGCGGAAGAGCCGCTGAAGAGTTGGTTTTAGGAGAAATTAGTACTGGTGCATATGGAGACCTAAAGCATGTAAACAGAGTAGCAAGAAGTATGATTACTAAATTTGGAATGAGTAAGAAGCTAGGTAACATGATCTTTGGTGGAGACAATGATGAGGTGTTCTTAGGCAAAACCTACGCTCAAACCAAGGATTATAGTGAAGAGGTATCAGCTATTATTGACAATGAGGTTAAGGAAATCATTGACAATGCATACGGTAAAATTAAATCTATATTAACAGAGAACTTAGATAGGCTTCACAACATTGCAAATGCACTATTGGAAAGGGAGCGTCTGGAGGGTACAGAATTCGAAGACATATTTAATAACGGCTTCACACCTAAGGCAATTGAAGCAAAAGAGGATAATAAACAATTAGATGACAAGACTAATGTATCTATTAGTCCAGAAGGTGTTGCACCTGAAGCAGACAAGGATAGTGAGAACAAAGGCTAACTGTCTGTACATGAAGTTGAGACTAATTGTAAATTGTAGAGGCCGACATAAAGGTATTAACCCTATATGTTAGGTCTCTTTTTGTTGTAAGAACAGCAAGGTATTATTATATTAGCAACAAGGTTCTTAAGCTGTCGGCTATCTCTTATAGCACTAATGGCATAGATAGCCTAGATTAAATTAACAATAAACATATATCAGATAAGTGATAAGGAAGGTAAAAGGTTGAAAGAAAATGACCAATTAAAACGAGTTAAATAGACAAGGTATAAATATATGATTTTCTTTCAACCCAGATTTGTGCCTGAAGAAAGGGATGGACATAAGTATGAAGTGTAATACTTTAATCAATTTACTAAGTGAATACAATGCACAAAACATAATAGCAATTAAGCAATTAAACCCTGAAAGGGTAATCTTTCTTTCTGGAAGAAGTGAGCTTGAAAATGATATTTATGGTAACCTTAAAGCTATAATCAAAGAAAGAGGCTATCAAGGTAAAATTATACGTGAGGTGTATACCGCGGGCAAGCTAGAAAGCATAAGTAGCATTATTAACAGGTACAAAACAAATGAAACAGTAATTAATCTGTCAGGTGGAGGGAGACTGTCAAAGCTGTTAGCAAGACAGGCTGGTATCAAATATGACATTCAATGTGTATATATTGATTTATCAGAACAGAGTATGCTTTTACTTAAAAACAACGGAGAGCTTGAGGTGATAGCATCTGATTTACCGGACATAACAGTTAGCGATATTATTGATATAGCTGGAGGAGAGGTTATAACACAAGCCTCTGATATCTATGGAAAATCAATATATTTGGAATATATTGATTTTTTGGTCAATAACTATGATATGTGGAGCGAGGTAAGAGTTATTTTAAAAGATAAAAAACGTATACGTCATAACTACAATTATCCGTATAATATTATGATAAGTTTAAATAGGATTAAAAGAGAAACAATGATTTTGCTCTTTAATTTTGCAAAGAGTCTAAAGCAATACAGGTTAGCAACGAATTATTTTTCTGTTGAAAATCAGCTTGAGATCAGATTTTCTAATAGGGAGGCAAAAAACTTTATATGTATTGTAGGAAATTGGCTTGAGGTTCTCACATATAAGGTTGTAAAGGAGATACGTGGGATAGATGATGTGAAGAGTGGTGTAAGATTTTTATGGGATGAAGATACGCCCTTGGTAGAAAATGAATTGGATGTTATCGCATCATCGCAGTCTATTCTTGCTTGCATTTCTTGTAAGGATACCTATCAATATGACACAGCAGAGCTAAACGAATTAGAAATATACTCTCGGAAAATAGGTGGAGATCTTGTTAAAAAGGTACTTGTTGCCACATTGGAACCAGAGAATAGAATTGTTATGGATAGAGCTTATGAGATGGGAATCAATATTATTATTTTTGATGGAAATATAGAACAATTTAAAAAAAGACTAGGTGAGGTAATTTAGTTTATAAATAGATTTCACTGAAACGTGTGCAGAGAAGCTACTTGAGAAAATATAAGAAAAACAAGCTTGATAAGACAAGGTTACTATCAGTACTAGTTTTCATATACTATAGCAGATCTTTTATTAGGAGACATATTGTATGATAATAAAAATTCTTATCAATCTGTTTGCTATATATGGTATAATAGCTTTAGTCAGAAGTGTTATATACTGGCTAGCTTATCGAAAGGAAAAGAGACTTTTTGTAAATAAGCTAATACTCTCTATTGAAGACCCCGACTGCAACATTGAGGGAATTGTAAGAACAATAGACAAAAAGTATTTACAAGCTATGCTATTGACAGACGGGGAGCTTTATGTGCTTAATAATACCAAAAATGAAAGTATAAGTATTATTCTAGAGAGGCTGTATGCGGACTCAGGGAGTTCATTAGCAGGGTATAAAATTGTAAGCAAAAATAAGTAAGCATATAAGTAGGGTTAGGATGGAAACAGTTGAGGGATTGATTGAAAGTATAATATACGCAAATGAGCAGAATGGCTATACTGTTTGCGAGCTTCGTTCGGGCAGGAAGCTTATTACTGTAGTTGGGTATATGCCAGAAATAAATGAGGGAGAGACACTAAAGGTTAACGGCGTATGGGTTAATCATCAGGATTATGGCCAGCAGCTCAAGGCTGAATATTTTGAAAGGGTACTTCCAACAGAGATATCTGCAATAGAGAGGTATCTAGCTTCAGGTGTTATTAAAGGAATAGGAGCAAAAACAGCCAAGAGGATTGTAGAGCTATTTGGAAAAGAAACCTTCAGCATTTTGGAGTTTGAGCCTGAGCGGCTTGAAACAATTAAAGGTATGACTCATAAAAAAGCTATGGCTGTAAGTGAAATATTTAAGGCACAGCAAGGTATGAGAACGGTCACAATGTTCTTTCAAAAGTATGGGATATCTGCACTATATGCTTCCAAAATATATAAGCTTTATGGTGCAAATTCAATTGATGAAATTAAGGGAAATCCATATAAGCTAACAGATGAAAAGATAGGAATTGGATTTAAAACGGCTGATAAGATGGCAGTAGCTGTGGGAATAGATAGAGTATCAAAATTCAGGATTCAAAGTGGAGTTAAGTATGTCCTTTCAAGAGCCGCTATGGATGGAAATACATATCTTCCTCAGACGTTGTTGCTTAACTTATCTTCAGAATTATTAGGAGTGAGATTAGAGGAGATTGAAGATGTACTTGTTCTTCTCGCTCTTGAGGATTCTATTTACGTAGAAAAAAACACAGATAATGAAGCTAGGATTTACCTAAGTGCCTTTCAGCAAGCAGAGCTTGGAATATGCAACCGACTGAAGATGATGTCATTATGTACATTAGAGCTAGAGGATATAAAGCTTAATGCTAAAATTAAGACAATAGAGGAGACAGAGGGTATCCAGCTTGCCAAAAAACAGAAGGAGGCTATTATAAAAGCACTAAAAAGTAGGGTAATGGTAATAACGGGAGGACCAGGTACAGGTAAGACTACTATTATAAAATGTATTCTTTCTTTATTACAGGAGGAAGGCTTGAAAACGCTACTTGCTGCACCTACAGGAAGAGCAGCGAAAAGAATGAGTGAAGCAACCGGATTTGAAGCTAAAACGTTACATAGACTTTTAGAAATGGCGTATTCCCCAGATTCGGACAAGCCTGTATTTAACAGAGGAGAGGATAACCCCATAGATGCAGATATTATCATTGTAGATGAGATGTCAATGGTAGACACGCTTTTGATGTATTACTTATTAAAGGCAATTGAAACTGGGACAAGACTAATTCTTGTAGGCGACATGGATCAATTACCCTCAGTAGGTGCCGGAAGGGTTCTTGCAGATATAATAGAAAGTCAGCAAATAGATACTGTGAAATTAGATGAAATATTCAGGCAAGCACAGGAGAGTATGATAGTTGTAAACGCTCATAGAATTAATGCAGGGGAGTACCCGAAAATAAATATTAAAGGCAAAGACTTTTTCTTTATGAAGAAGAATAGTGGTGAGGATATAGTTAGTGCTATTGTAGACCTTTGTGACAGAAGACTTCCCCAAAGCTATGGGTATAACTCTATTAAGGATATTCAGGTGCTAACTCCAACTAAAAAGGGTAGTATTGGTGTGATTAACCTGAATAATGCGTTGCAGCAGGTGCTTAATCCATCTCAAAAGGGAAAAGCAGAGAAGACCGTTAGGGATTTTGTGCTTAGAGAAGGGGATAGGGTGATGCAGATAAAGAATAATTATAGCCTTAAATGGATAGATATAAACAACTCCAATATAAAGGGAGAAGGAGTATTTAATGGTGACATGGGTATAATTAGCAAGATAGATGAGGATATGAAGGTGGTTACAGTTGAGTTTGACGACGATAGGGTAGCCGATTATGATTATGATTTATTGGATGAGCTACAGCTATCATACGCTATAACCATACATAAAAGTCAGGGAAGCGAATTCCCTGTTGTAATAATTCCTATGTATAGTATGCCACCTATGCTAATGAATAGAAATCTACTGTATACAGCGGTAACGAGAGCCAAAACACTGGTTATATTAGTGGGATGGGACAGTATAATGTGTAAAATGGTTGATAACAAAAAGGAAAATGAACGCTATTCTGCATTGAAGGATAAGCTAAGCTTTAATGGGAAAGATGTAGTAATTTGATATTAGTAAATTAACAATATCAATAAAAAAGTAGAATTATTAAATTGAGAAAGCTATAAGTAAAGTTAATTAATAATGAGAGTAAAGTTAAATTAATAAAAGAGAGTAAAGTTAAATTAATAATTGTGAGCAAAGGGGAATATTATGCTAAAGGTAAATGAAGTAACAAAAAAATATGGAAAGGTAGTAGCTGTTGACAAGCTGAGCTTAAGCGTTGAAGCAGGTGAAATTGGAGTATTGCTGGGACCGAACGGTGCGGGAAAAAGTACAATAATAAAATGTATCGGTAGATTACTCAGGTATGAGGGTGAAATAACAGTCTGTGGACTAGACAATAAAAGGATAGAGGCAAAAAAGCTATTCGCCTATGTACCAGAAACACCAGCGTTATATGATGCTTTAACAGTTCGAGAGCATATTGAGTTTATCGCAAGGGCGTATGACCTAAAGGATTATAAGGAATATGCAGAACAACTACTAGCAAGATTTGACTTAAGTGATAAAGCCGATAAGCTTGGAAAGGCACTCTCAAAGGGGATGCAGCAAAAGGTCAGCATTTGCTGTGCGGCAGTAATTAAGCCGAAGGTAATGATGTTTGATGAGCCGATGATAGGGCTTGACCCAAAGGCGATTAAGGAGCTTAAAAAGCTTTTTATTGAGCTAAAGGAGCAGGGATGTACTCTCCTTATAAGTACACATATTATAGATAGCATAAAAGAAATATGGGATAAGGTACTAATAATGAACAAAGGAAAAATCGTTGAAAACATGCTTCGTGAGGAAATTGGTAATGATAACGAGATTGAGGAGCTGTTTTTTAGGGTAACGGAGGGGAAGGAATGAGTTCATTATTATATATATTAAAACGTACTTTAGTAAATATGCTAAAGGGGCTAATAAAAAAACCTGTAGCCTTGATTGCCTATATTCTAATTGCAGGCTTCTTTATTACAATTTCAATTTTGTCTGGCTTAGACGGTGAAGCTACGAAAAAAAGTGTAGATATGGATATAGTAAAGGCTATTTTAGTAGGCTATACTAGCTTTTTACTGCTAATGACATTAATCACAAGTCTATCAAATGGGGTATCTTTTTTTAGAATGGCAGATGTCAATTTCTTGTTTACCTCTCCAATAAAAGCAGGAAGTATACTTATTTACGGTTTTATTAAGCAATTAGGTGTAAACCTTTTAGTTACGCTTTTTATTGGGTTTCAATACCCTAACTGGAAACGAATGTTTGGCTTTAGGGATGGGGCAGGAATAGTGCTTTTTATAGTTTATATTTTAATGGTAATAGTAACCTCTGTCTTAGGTATGATCTTATACTCATATATAGCCAGAAAGCCTAAAAGGAGAAAAATTATTACTAATCTTATCTACGTGCTAATCGTTAGTTTCTCGCTTCCTGTAGTAATTCAAAGTATAAAAACTGGAGACATATTAAGAAGTGCAATAGATTACTTTTCTAATGATACTATAAAATATATACCCATAATCGGTTGGTTTAGAGAGCTTCTTTTGGGTGCTTTTATAGGAATTACGTCTGGATTTATTATTAATGCTGGGATAGTGCTGGCAGTTTCAGTTATTATATTTATATATCTGTATAGAATGGATACTGACTTTTTTGAGGATGTGCTTTCTAACACTGAGATGAAAGAGACTGCTTTGAATACAATAAGAACTGGTAAGGCAGGAATTGTTTATTCCAGTAATCGAAAATACAAAAAAATTAAATTTTCCTTCACCATGTCAGGTAGTAAAGCTATTTTCCAAAAACAATTACTTGAGAATCGTAAACGTGGTGTATGGATAATAAGTTGGAAAACCATAATTTTACTAGCAGCAGCTATTATAGGAGCGTTCTCTATAAAGATTGAGAGTGAGAAATTGATATCCATATATTTAGGTGCATCTGTTTACGTTATGCTAGTATTCACAATGGCGGTTGCTTGGGGTGGAGAGCTATCAAAGCATTATATTTACCTAATCCCTGCATCTAGCTTTAGTAAGATGCTATACTCAACAGTAACAGAGATAATTAAGACACTTATAGAAGGGATACTTGTAATAGGTGTTCCCGGCTTAATTGTGGGCTGTCCAATAGTAACCTTGATAATTTCCATTATGCTTTATGTTAGCATGGGGATGATATTTATTTATTCAGACCTGTTCTTAAGAAGGGTATTTGGCAAAATACATGGTAATATGCTACGGATTTTCTTCAGAGGATTCTTAGTTATGTTTGTTCTTATGCCTGTGGTTATCAGTGTTATTGTGGTGGTAACTATTACAAAAAGCTTTCCACTAGCTTTTTCTGTAGGCACAGGAGTAAATCTTTTATTAGTTGCTATATTTATGCTGGTTGGAGTAGGGTTGTTTGACAATCCTGAGTTTGACTAAATCCTAATTGATATTGACAACCAATATCAATTATGCTATAATTTAAGTATATTGTTGTTATATATTTATACGCTATAACAACGCAAAAAGCTTAATTTAAGTAGCTTAATTATAGGGGGGTTGGATATGCCGTTAACTATGCTATCTGTTGGAAAAGAAGCAAAAATAGATTACTGTAGAGCAAATGATAAGACCAAAAAGTATCTCGAGGACCTTGGGTTGATACCTGGTGCGATAGTGTCAATTGTTTCTGAGCTTGGTGGAAACCTTATACTATCAGTTAAGGACTCAAGGATTGCACTTAGTAAAGGAGTGGCAAGTCAATTAATTGTAGAAAGCTAATAAATCAAATAAGCTAATAAAGCTGATAAAGGGGGTGTTTTTATATGAAAACACTGAAGGAATTAAAGCCTGGTGAAATAGCTGTAATAAAAAGCGTAACAGGTGAAGGTATAGTAAAAAGAAGGCTTATGGATATGGGAGTAACTAGAGGTACTGAAGTTTTGGTTAGAAAGGTTGCACCACTTGGAGACCCTATTGAGGTTAACATACGTGGGTACGAGCTGACCTTTAGAAAATCAGAAGCAGAAAACATAATAATTGAGTAACAAATGCTACCTAATAAACAGAGGTAGCAAAAATTTTCTCTTATAATGATAACGATAATCAATATAAATTAACGGAAATACAATGAGGTTATTAAGTTAATCGCTATCCTTGTTAGTGTCAATTGCTTGGAGTTTTATTAAAAAATATGGTTTTTAATGATGAAAGGGGTATAGAAATGTCGTATACGTTTGCTTTAGTTGGAAACCCAAATTCAGGGAAGACAACTATGTTTAATGAAATCACGGGAAATACTCAATATGTAGGGAACTGGCCTGGGGTTACAGTGGAAAAAAAAGAGGGAAAAGCCAGAAGATTTAAAGATGATATAAGCATTATAGATTTACCTGGCATATACTCTCTGTCACCGTACACCATGGAAGAAATTATAGCTAGGGATTACATAGTAGATGAAAAGCCTGATGTTATAATTAATATTGTTGATGCTTCAAACATAGAAAGAAATTTATATCTTACAACACAGCTTATCGAGTTAGGAATTCCTGTGGTTGTTGCATTAAATATGATAGATGTTGTTAACTTAAGACATGATAAAATAGATATAGAAAAGCTTGAAGAGGGATTTGGAGTTTCTGTATTGGTTGCTTCCGCAAGTAAAGGATTAGGAGTTACAGAGGTTGTAGAAAAGGCATTGGAGCTAGCTAAAAGTGCTACAGTAAAAAAGTCAGAGCTATCACATAGAATATTTGATAATGAGGTTGAGGATAGCCTAAAGAAAGTAAAAGAATTAGTTAATATGCTAGCAAATAAAAGTGGATATAGTGCAAGGTGGCTAGCACTGAAGCTTCTTGAAGAGGATATTAAACTGAAGGAAAAGCTTGACGTAAGTGAAGTGATGATGTCAGATATTAAAAAGCTTGGTCAGGAATTAGAGAACAAATATGATAATGATATTGAGACTATAATAGCGGATAACAGATACAGGTTTATATCGGGTGTTATAGCGAAAGCTGTTAGTAGAAAAAGCAAAGGTAATACGCTTACAATGTCTGATAAGATTGATAAGGTGGTAACGAACAGGATATTAGCCATTCCAATTTTTTTATTGGTCATGCTTTCTATCTTTCAGGTCTCCTTTGGTTCTATAGGCTCATATACAATTGATTGGCTTGATGTATTTATAAATAAAACAATATCAGGGTTTCTTACATCATTATTAGAGGCGGGAGGAGCTGCAGACTGGCTTAAAGCACTAATCATTGATGGAATTTTAGCTGGTATGGGTAGCATGCTGGTATTTGTTCCACAGATTATGATTGTATTCTTTTTTCTATCCTTGCTTGAGGATAGCGGGTATATGGCAAGAGCGGCTTTTGTTATGGACAGAGTGTTAAGAAAGCTTGGACTAAGCGGAAAATCCTTCATACCGATGCTAATGGGCTTTGGATGTAGTGTTCCCGCTGTAATGGCAGCAAGGACACTCGAAAATGAAAAAGACAGGAGGCTAACTATTATTCTTACCCCGTTTATGTCATGCGGAGCCAGATTACCTGTTTATGCTCTATTTGCAGCGGCTTTCTTTGCTAAGAATCAAGGAGTAGTAATTTTCTCTATTTATATTTTAGGAATACTTATAGCAGTACTTTCTGGTATTTTTCTTAAGAGGTTCATTTTGAAGGGTGAGGTTGCACCTTTTGTTATGGAGCTACCTCCATATAGGATACCAACACTTAAGGGGCTCTCCATTCATATGTTAGATAGGGGAAAAGGTTTTGTAAAGAAGGCAGGTACGGTTATTTTTGCAGCTTCGGTTATCATCTGGTTTCTTCAAACATTCAGCTTTACTTTTCAAATGGTAGAAAATCCAGCAGACAGTATAATGGGAGGCGTTGGAAGGCTAATTTCATTTGTATTTGCTCCTTTGGGTTTCAATGACTGGAGGGCTTCAGTGGCTTTATTAACTGGTGTAGTTGCTAAGGAGGTAGTGGTGTCTACTCTGGGTATTCTGTCAGGTGTAGGAGAGATATCAGAGGGATCGGCAGAGCTGGCAATAGCATTGCAGACATATTTCACGCCGTTGAAGGCATACGCCTTTATGGCATTTACATTACTTTATATGCCTTGTGTAGCGGCATTTGGAGCTATAAAAAGAGAAATGAATTCGTGGAAGTGGACACTATTTACTGTTGGATATCAGACAGGTACTGCATGGCTGGTTGCTTTCTTAATTTATCAAGTGGGTAAAGTAATGGGGTTAGGGTAGCAAAAATTTAATAAGAGGTATAACTTTAAAGCTTACAATCTAGAGAAAGAAGGGATAGTATGATTAACTGGGTTATAGGGGGTATAATAATGCTTGCTACATTATTCATCATAATTAAAAAGATTAATAAAATTAAAAAAGGGGAAAATGGGTGCGAAGGCTGTAATGCTATTCATTGCGAATGCGGAAGTAAGAGGAGTGCTGTTAAAAGATCGTGCTGACATAGAAATATTAAGTATAATTTTTTTACGGATAATAGCATATAAGCTAGATTTTAACGAGGATGAAGAGGGTGTTTATATAGTTGAATTCAGATACTTAATGATATATACTGGTTTTAAAGATATATTGGGGAAGTGAATATGTGAATATATTGATTGCTGAGGATGAAAAAGACATAAGAAACCTATTAAGGGACAATCTTGAACGTGAAGGATACTTGGTTTTTGATACAAAGGATGGAATTGATGCTCTTGACGTTATTAAAAATGAGACTATTGATCTTGCTATATTGGATGTAATGATGCCTAGATTGGATGGATTTAACCTATTGCGTAAAATTCGTGAAATTAGCACCTTGCCAGTTATATTTCTGACTGCTAGAGGTGAGGATATGGACAAGGTTCTTGGGCTTGGGTTGGGTGCAGATGATTATCTTGTAAAGCCATTTAGCATGTCAGAGCTTATAGCAAGGGTAGGAGCTCAGCTTAGACGATGCCAACAATACACAGTTAAAAATCAGGAAAGATTATCTCAGGTTGTATTTAAAAATCTGACTTTAGATAAGGAAAGCTGCTGTATATATAAAAATGATAATATGATTGAGCTTAACGCAAAGGAATATAAGCTGTTATTATATTTAATGGATAACTCTGGGAGAGTATTTACAAAGAAGCAATTATATAGTGCGGTCTGGGAAGAGGATTATTATTATGATGACAACACTATTATGGTACATATAAGCCATATAAGAAACAAGATAGAAGATGACCCTAAAAATCCAGAATTTATTAAAACTATACGGGGAATAGGGTATAAGTTTGTCAAATAAGAACCCTAAATTGTTGACTTTATCAGAGATAACGAACAATTTAAGAACCTTATTGTTTATACAATAAGAAGGAGGTCGAGAATGGGAAAAATTTCTAATCAGTTTCTGGCAAATTATCTTCTAATGTTTATTATATCAGTTATAATAGCCGCTTTGGGACTAGCACTAATGGATTTTGCTAATCATGTAATATCTAAAACTCTTGCAAAAAACAATTTTACTGCTGAAAGCATAATGCAAGATAATTATAATGCACTTAATACAGAATTAATAATCCAAAATGGAGGTGGAGTGCAGGTAATTAATAGTAATTACGAGATTGTTTTTACTAAGGGCATTGACACCCTTAAAAAGGATAAGCTTACAATACAAGAGTTTACCGAATTCTTAATAAAAAGTAACAGTAAGGGGATTGAATATAGCTATAGTATCCAATACAATACAAAAATGAATTTTTGGTTGATAGTGACATTTCCTACGTCCTTCAGAATTGATTTTATGGTTGTTCATAACAAGGAGTTTTCCTCTGCGGACAAACAAAGAGTGCTGGGTATTGTTGTAGCAATACTTATTTTTTACCTTATACTTCTTGCTTTAAGTACTATAATATATTCTAAAATATCATCAATTAGGATTGTAACTCCATTGAAAAGGTTATCTGAGAGTGTAAGTCGCTTTAGAGATGGAGACTATTCAGTGCGGGTTGACTTAAAGCTACAAAATGAATTTAAGGAGCTACAAGATACCTTTAATGCCATGGCACAGGAGCTAGAGAACCAGATATTAATAACAAAGAAATTAGAGGAAACGCGAAAAAAACTGATGCTTGACATTTCTCATGATTTAAGAAATCCACTTACTTGTATTATAGGATACGCGGAGTTATACCAAGCGAAAATGAAAGAAGACAGTTTGTCTATACAAGAACAAGAGACCATCATTAGAATTATACTTGAAAATAGTAGTAGAGCAAATGTTTTAATCTCAGGGCTTTTTGAGATGTCTAAAATGGAAAGTCCTGAGTTCTTGCTAGACAAGAAAATGACAGATATTTGTGAGTATTTGCGTGAAAAAATAGTAGACGCAATGCCTCTTCTTGATAGAGCAGGATTTGCCTATGATTTTAACATTCCAGAAAATGAGATTTATGTCTTAGTTGACACAATACAGTTGGATAGAGTATTTCAAAATCTTTTGCTAAATACTATACAATATAATACTGAAGGAACGAGGGTAACAATTGTCTTATTAGAGAGAGATAATATAATTGAAATTATTTTTAAGGATGATGGTGTAGGGATGTCTCCTAGTACTGCAGAAAACATTTTTAAACCATTTGTAAGAGCAGATGTTGCGAGGAACTCGCAAACGGGAGGTACTGGCTTAGGATTAGCTATCGTAGAGAAAATTATTGCCTTACATGGTGGTAGCGTTAAGCTCAAAACCGATGAAAAAAGAGGGTGCGAATTTATTATACTCCTTCCAAAGTAGGTAAGTAATATCTTAGTATTTAATGTCATTTCTACAGCAAACGCAACATACTTAAAAACAAGGATAGGATTTAAGGTTAATTTAAGATTATTAGCAGCTTCGTTTAAGGGCTAGCTGATATAGTAATAATTAAGGTAATCTTAAATAACTATTTTGAAAAAGCAAATAAGTATGGAGGAATGAATTTATGGAAACGATTGAGAGTCATTATAATAATTGGTTTGGAGTAGCATTTTTTATTTTACTGTACAGTGTAGTGTTATTATTTATACCAATTTACAGCAAGATGGATAAAAAACCAAAAAGAGCGTATGTTGCCTTTGTTATAGCATTTGCTGTAGAGATGCACGGGATTCCATTTAGTATGTACATTATTACATGGATTATAGGAAAAAATCTTCCCGAGGGAATTCTATGGGGACATACACTATTTTCATCAGTAGGCTTCTTAGGAATGTATATTAATTATGTATGTGTTGTCATCGCATTATTATTAATTATAAATGGATGGTATAATATATACAAAAAATACTGGTCTAAAGAAAGGGGAACAGGCACACTTGTAAAGAAAGGAGTATATAAATTTATACGTCACCCACAATATACGGGGTTGTTGCTTTTATCTTTTGGTATGCTTATTGAATGGGCAACCCTACCAATGCTTTTTATGTATCCTGTTATGGTAGCTATGTATGTTAGACTAGCCAAACGAGAGGAAAGGGATATGATTGATGAGTTTGGTGAAGAATATAAGAACTATATAAAAACAACTAAAATGTTTATTCCTTATGTTATTTAGCAAAAGCAGAAACATATAGAAAACAAAACATAAACCTTGCAGTGAATAGAAGAACAAGGTTATTAATAATAGTATATAATATAATAAAATAAATTATTCATAATCATTCTGTAATATGAATGAAAATAGTTTTCAACATTACTATGCTATAATTAGCATAATTGCATTATTTACGTATAAGAATATATAGTTTATGACTATAATGAGAATAAGGCAATTTAAGCGAATTAATTGTAGGGTGAGTATTGTTATGAAAAAAACAGTTATATTATTAATCATATTAATTTACATAAATAGTATTCTTCTCAATGGCTGTCAAAGGGGAGGTATTGGTGGCACTTGGGTTATAGATGCAGACAAGTCGAATTCAGCCATTAATGCCATATCTGGGAATACTACAGGGCAAGGCGTAATAATTGAAATTCCGCCAGAAGAACCAGAGGCAGGTGAAAGTAAACAGAATACTGACAATAATATGGAAACTGATGATGACTTAAATAATAAAAATGTCGGGCATACCAATCTAGATGATAATGCTGAAGGAGGTAGTTACATAGATGAGACTTTACTTTATGAAGCTGTAGAGGAAATGTCTAACGTCAATGCTACTAAATTATCAAAGAATCTTGAATTAAGTGGAATAACAGAGGATATGTTAAGTTTTGAGTTTTGGATAAAGCAAGAGGATGAAAACAAAAAAATCATAAGCTCATTAGAATACATACAAGCCACTAATAAACGAAATATAGAGACATTAGACTTTTTACATAATATCTTTTCATTAAAAAATAAGGATGCATCATGGATTAAAACTCAGATATTGAGCTTAAGCAAGCCATCTGCATCTAAACGGTATACTGAAGAAGGCAGGCTACTTGGTAAAATTGATTATGACATGTGGAGCAATGATTTAAATATTGAAAATATTAGCGGAAAGATACAATATGGATTAATAACGGTCAGAACTAATATGAGGACATGGCCAACCAACGAGAAGGTTTATGATTCTCAGACAGAGCGTTTGTATGATAGATTTCAGGAAACGGCTGTTTATGTAGCTGAGCCAGTTGCAATTTTGCATGAGAGCAGGGATGGGAAATGGTATTTTGTTGCTATGTATAATTATATGGGTTGGATTTCTTCTGGTGATGTAGCTATTGGGGATGTGCAGGAAATATATGAATATTCAAATTCGCAGGATTTTCTATTAATAACTGCTTCAAAGCTGTTTATACAAAACTCTGAAGAAAATAAAATTCAGCTTGATATGGGTGTGAAGCTCCCGCTGGTAGGTATGAAGGTAACAGAAAGGCTTCAACAAAGTTTAGAGGATACAGAGAGTGACTATATTGTAAAGATGCCAAGGGCAGATTCAAATGGAAATCTTGTATATTACTACGCCAAAGTTTGTAATAATTATGATGTAAAAACTGACTATATGGATTATACTACCAGTAACATTGTAACGCAGGCGTTTAAGTTAATTACTGAAGAGTATGGATGGGGCGGAGAAAATAATGTAAGGGATTGCTCAGCCTTTATTATGGATGTATTCAGATGCTTTGGTATCAATTTACCAAGAAATACTGGGCAGCAGGAGCAGGCAGAAGGAAATAAAGTAGCGTTAGAAAATACTTCACCCGAGGTCAAATCTAAGATATTTGAAGAAATGAGACCAGGAACAGTTCTATACATGAATAATCATACAATGTTGTATCTTGGTAAATATAACAACAAGGAATATATAATTCATGATATACCTTCAGTATATGAAAAAAGGAATGGAAAGCTGACACCTATTGCGTTAGAACAGGTTGCCATCACCCCTCTATCAATACTAACCAAAAGGGGTACTTCGTATCGTGATTTATTGACTGATGCGATATTATACTCTGTTGAGACTGATTTAGTCAACCAGACAGAGTCGGGCAAAAGTAGCTCAATTAATAATAATTCATTAGGCAAGATTGTAGACCGTAGCTTGGAAAGACTTTTTTCTAAGTTAGACAGTGAACAGATTATTCTATCAAAGGCTTTGAATGCAGATGGCTTTAAAGTAGCCATTTCTTTATATGAAAAAAATGGTGGGGAATGGATTTGTACAGATGCCGATATATCAGGGGTGCTAGGCAAAAATGGAATTGGGAAAAAAAGAGAGGGAGATAATAAATCGCCTACCGGGATATTCTCTATAGGAAGTGCTTTTGGTTTTGGAGAGCAACAAAATTTAGAATATCCATATTTTAAGATAAATAATAATAGTTTTTGGGTAGATGACCCAAATTCTTCATACTATAATCAATTAGTTAATTATTTAACAGGCTATTATAAGGACTGGAATAGTGCTGAGAAAATGTCAAGTATACCTCAATATAAATATGGATTGGTTATAAATTATAATCTTAAGGCTAAACAAAATGCGGGTAGTGCAATATTTATGCATACCTATAAAAATGAGCAAAGTCCTACTCAGGGATGCACAGCTGTAAATGAAGATAAAATGAAGCAAATAATAGATTGGCTGGATTATAACAAGCATCCATTATTTATACAAGGCACTGAAGCTGATTTCATTAATTGGTCGGAGGGTAATACTGAACAACCTGTAAGGCTACCAGAGGGATTTGTATATGTAAGGGACTTTGTTCCTGATATAACGGAAGCTTTAGCATATGCAAGTACACATAATTTTACGGGTCGTGTAGTACCAGGGTATTTTAATAATACATCTATACTAACCCTTAAAGCCACTCAGGCACTAAAAAATGTGCAGGAAGTGCTTAATAAAAAAGGGTATTCTTTGCTAATTTATGATGCTTATAGGCCTACACAGGCGGTGGAGAGCTTTGTACAATGGACACAAAACCCGAGCGATATACAGGTAAAGGAAATTTATTACCCAGATTTAGATAAAACTCAACTTATTCCACAGGGATATATTGGTAAAGTCTCAGCACATAGCAGAGGTAGTACAGTGGATGTTAGTATAATTGACTTAAAAACTGGAAAAGAACTGGATATGGGTAGCTTTTATGACTTCTTCGGTGAGATTACGCGTTATGATTCTTTGGCAGTAAATGAGAAACAACGCCAAAACAGAAAGCTACTTAAGGATGTTATGGAAGCAAACGGATTCTCTCCATATGTAGCAGAATGGTGGCATTTTCGACTAACAAATGAGCAATTTCCAAATAAACCATTTAATTTCCCTGTAAAAAGATGATGTACTTATTTTATAAAATTATTATGACTCAATTCTACAAAACTCCGTAATATTTTACTTGAAAATCAGTAGTGCATTTAATACAATATATCTAGCTATATAGAGTAAAAAAGGAGACCAAAATGACACTACAAAAAAGATATAAGCTAATAGCTTGTGAGGTCATGTTCAGAGAATTAAGCTATTGTGCAGCTAAAAGCAAGAATATAATTGATGTGGTATTCTTATCAAAGGGATTGCATGATATGGGGGCAGAAAAAATGCTGTCATCATTGCAGGACGAAATTGATAGGGTTGATATAGAAAAATATGAAGCCATTCTTCTAGGGTATGCCCTATGCAATAATGGTATTGTAGGGTTGAGGTCATCGATCCCTATAATAGTGCCACGTGCACATGATTGCATTACATTATTATTGGGCTCTAAGGAAAGATATAAGGAATATCATTCTAAAAATTCTGCAACCTTTTTTAAGTCTACAGGCTGGGTAGAAAGAGATATAAATCCTAGTGATGTTAAAGAAAGTGTAACTACTCAATTAGGAATGAATAAAACCTATGATGAATATGTAAAGGAATTTGGGGAGGAAAATGCAGCATTTTTAATGGAAACGCTATGTAATTGGACTGCTAATTATAATAAGTATACATATATAGACACCAATGTTGGAGATTTTTCTGAATATAAAAAGATAGTAGAGCAGCAGGCAAAGGAAAAGGGCTGGGAATATGAAGAGCTTAATGGTGATATTCGCTTGCTAATGAATTTATTAAATGGCGAGTGGAATCCGGAGGAATTTCTTGTTGTACCTTCCCAACGGAGTATAAAAAATTCATATGATGATGATATTATAGGTTTAGAATAGTAAGAAACGTGTTGATTACACAATAATAATTGAAAATTCATGAAAGTATATAATCATAGTATTGCATAATTATACATGGTGGTGTATAATTATGCAATACTATGATTATAAGAGCTAACTTCGTCGTTTTATATTTATGTAAAAACGCAAAAAGCTTTTATAAAAACCTTGTTAGAACATTATAAAAACACTCTGGAGGGAGAGATATGAAATATAAAATTTTTGTAGATGGGCAAACAGGTACGACTGGTTTAGAGATATTTGAAAGACTTAAGAGGCATACTGAAGTTGAAATGCTATCTATAGAATATGAAAAGAGAAGAGATGTAGAAGAAAAAAAGCGGATTTTAAATCAGGCTGACATTGTTTTTCTATGTCTACCTGATGATGCAGCAAAGGAATCTGTAGCATTAATAGAAAATAGCACAACAAGGGTAATTGATGCAAGTACTGCACATAGAACGCATGATGATTGGGTATATGGTATCCCTGAATTAAGTAAACAAAGAGAGCTTATTAAGAAAGCAAGGAGGGTAGCAAACCCTGGTTGTCATGCCACTGGGTTTGTTATATCAGTTGCACCTCTGGTTCAAGCTGGCATACTACCGCCTGACTATCCTTTAGCATTTCACTCTGTAACTGGATATAGTGGCGGAGGTAAAAGCTTGATATCTTTGTATGAAGAGGGTGATAGCAATCATGATATTAAAGAAAAAATTAGGAACAGTGGATATGGGGCTGATGTACTATTAACTCCAAGGCATTATGCACTTACCCTAAACCATAAGCACCTCTCGGAAATGAAAAAGCACTCTGGACTTATGTATAACCCTCTGTTTACGCCAATATTAAGTAATTTTTATAAGGGGATGGGAGTCACCATACCTTTAGTTAAGAGATGCCTATCCAAGCTTAAAACCTCAAATGAAATATGGTCATATCTAAATGAGTATTATAGTGGTGAGTATTTTGTAAAGGTAATGCCATATAACAGCTATGAATCCCTATTTGAAGGTGGCTTTAATATAACAGCATGTAATGACACAAATAATCTTGAGCTTTTTGTTTTTGAGAGCAACGAAAATATTCTTATAATGACAAGGTTTGATAACCTAGGTAAGGGAGCTTCAGGTGCTGCTATACAAAATATGAACGTAATGCTAGGAATAGAAGAAAATTTAGGGTTAGAATAGACATTGCTAGTCTAAAAGCTTTTTGGTTAAAAGCTTGACACAACCGTGTTTTTGGTTATACTATAATAATAAACCTGTTAGATAATAAAAAAAGGCAATGAAGAGGAAGAGTAGAATAAAAACAGTCTACAGAGAGAAAGGGTCAGCGGCTGTAAGCCTTTTCAGATAAGATTATTTGAAAACCACCTTGGAGCCATTCATTGAATATTAGTTGTTGTTATTGTTGTGCAAACAACAAGATTCTTAAGTTGTCAGCAATCTATGATAGCGTCAATAACTTAGGATTCATATTTTAAAAAATATGGCAGCAATTGTACTAGGTGATGTCGGGTCGTTACGTTATAAACGATATGAGTGATAGCATTAGTTGTGCTATAATTTGGGTGGAACCGCGAGATACTCTCGTCCCTTTTGGGATGGGAGTTTTTTATTGTATAAAAAACGTAAAATTATTAATTTTACAAAAACTAAATACATTTTATAAAGCGTATAAGAAATTTGGAAGAAAAGGAGATGATGACAATGAGAAGAATACTTTTTATTGCTGCTGCATTAGCTTATGACAATAATGCAATCTGTTTTTCTGATTGTGAAGGGACTATAACCTGTAAGTATTCTTTGTAGCAGTAAATTTATGGATAATAGATATTGGAAGTAAGACTTTCTAATGTCATTTATTAAGTCAGTTAAAGGAGAGAATAATTATGAGTGATGGATTAATGAAAAACAGTATAAATGCAGATGAAAATAATCATATAGAGATAGGTAAGCGATTTGACATATTTGCTAAATATCCTGACGTAGGTCAGGGGCTGGCACTTTGGAAACCCAATGGCGGCATGATTAGGTATCTGCTTGAGAGATTCAGTCAGGAGGCACATATACTAAACGGATATCAATGGGTGTATACTCCGCATATTGGAAGAGCAAATCTATGGAAAACTTCAGGACACCTTGATTTTTATAAAGAATCAATGTATAGCTCAATAGAAATTGATGATGAAGAGTATTATCTAAAGCCAATGAATTGTCCCTTTCATATTATGATATACAATGATGGAATTAAATCATATAGAGAATTACCTGTAAGATATGTTGAGTACGGGACAGTATACCGCTACGAGCTTTCTGGGGCATTGCATGGACTAACAAGGGTAAGAGGCTTTACTCAGGACGATGCACATATAATTTGCAGACCAGATCAAATCTTAGATGAGGTTGAGAATGCCTTAAGGTTTTCAATTTATATACTCAAGAAATTTGGTTTAAATAGATTTAAGGCTTATATATCTACAAAAAATGAAAATAAATATATAGGAAATACAAGTCAGTGGGAATATGCACAGAATATATTAAGAGAAGCTGTGAAAAAAAATGGTCTTGAATATGTGATAGACGAAGGTGGCGGAGCCTTTTATGGTCCCAAAATAGATCTGAAGATAGAGGATAATAAGGGGAGAGAGTGGCAATGTAGTACCATTCAGTTTGATTTTAATCTTCCAGAGCGTTTTAATATGTCCTATATAGGAGCTGATTCACTGAAGCATACACCAATGATGGTGCACAGAGCACTTTTCGGAAGTATAGAGAGATTCATAGCATTGCTACTAGAGCATTTTGGGGGGAGCTTTCCGTTTTGGCTTTCACCAGTACAGGTTAAGGTTATACCAGTGGCTAATTGCCATCATTCATATGCTGAAAAAATAATAATGATTATGAAAAAAATAGGCATTAGGACAGAATTGGACTTATCGGGTGATACATTAGGGGCTAGAATAAGACAGGCGGAGGTAATGAGAAACCCATTAATATTAGTTGTGGGTGATAAGGAAGTACAGCAGGAAAGTATATCTATGAGAGTGCGTGGTAGTAGAAAACAAGAAATATTGACACTAGATGAGCTAGTTGAAAGACTAAAGGGTTTACTAAAGGAGGCACAGCCAGAGTATTTAGTCCTTAAACACATATAATAAGCAGGTTCTCATTGTTAAGTGACAAGGGGTTGAACACTAGTCAATAAATGTTTAACCCCTTGTTATCTCAGAAAAATTATATAGTTTAGTATTTTATTATAATTCGTTAATATTTGGTAACAAATTAGCTCTCTTTAGAATGTTAATTATTTCAACGCCTGAAAGTGCTATAATAACAGCTTTTACTATATCACCAGTAACAAGTGGAATTAAAATTTTGTCTATTAAGCTCTGAACAGTAAGCTCAGATGATAAATAAAAATTCTTAATAATATACAAATATGGGACACCAATTGAGTAAACAATTAGGATTCCAATAAATGATGATATTAGAATAGAGGCATATTTTGTTACTTGCTTATCACTCTTATTAGACAAAAAGCTATGTAGCTTTCCTACAAAAAATGTGCTAATAATAAAGCCTATTAAAAATCCAAACGAAGGTTGAAATACGTATGATGGGCCTCCACCGTTAGAAAAAACCGGAATACCGACTAAGCCAATAAGAATGTATATAATCTGTGATAGCATTCCTAGTTTAGCCCCAAGAAGAATACCTGAATAGAACACAAAAAATGTTTGAAGAGTAAAGGGGATATATGGGAGAGGGATTTTAATAAAAGCACCCACTGCAGTCAATGCTGCAAAAAGTGCAACTAAAGTCATTGATTTTGGTGTTAGTTTTACATTTCTCACAACATAAACAATAAGACTTAATAAGGCAAGTATAATAACTATGCCTACAGCAATCTCTATAGGTTTGTTTGGCATAATAAATTTCCTCTTTTCTTTACAAATATTATGAGTACATTATACGAAATTTATCACTTATTGTCAACTTATAATATAAATATAGTTTACAATAAGCAAGAATAGTCTTAATACGTATTTAAAAAAATGCAAAACTTAGAAAAGCCTAAAAATTCCTTATAATAAGGGATTTGGAGCTTTGACAAGACCAGCATATTGATGTAAAATGAACGTTAGAGATTAGCATTAAACAAGAAAATTAGTGAGGTACGAATGAATAATAAAATAAAAATGCAAAAACAAAAGCATATAGCGTTAATAGCTCATGATAACAGAAAGGAAGACCTTTTAAATTGGGTAGAAAGAAACCGTGAGCTTCTTTCCAGACATTTTCTTTGCGGAACAGGGACAACAGCCGCTTTAATAGCAGAGAAAACAGGGCTTCCTGTGAAAGGTTACAAGAGTGGACCTTTGGGAGGTGACCAGCAAATTGGTGCATTAATTGCTGAAGGTCAGGTAGATTTTACGATATTCTTCTGGGATCCACTAACCTCTCAGCCACACGATCCAGACGTAAAGGCACTATTAAGGATATCAGTTTTGTATGATATTCCTGTAGCAATGAATCAGTCAACAGCAGATTTTCTTCTGACCTCTGAGCTTATGGATAAGGAATATGAAAGAAATATTATAGATTACTATAGTAGGCTCAGAAAAAATATAAGTGCACAATAAAAAGCCAATTTAAGATTTTTATACAACAACGCAATTTGCTCAATTTATTTTTTAGATTAGCCAAGGGGGATAAATAAATGAGTAACAAAAGGAATGTAGTCTTATTTAAGCTACTAAGATATTCTATACTAGCTGGTGTATTGATTTTTGTAAGCTGGCAGGTGTTTTCACACGCTCTGGGAAATAAGATTTTCCCTGCAATACACGGCTTGTGTCCTTTTGGGGGAGTAGAATCACTATATTTATATTTGTCACAGGATGGCTTAACTCTAGCAAAAATCTTTTCTGGAACAATGGCAATATTTTTTATGACTGTTGTCATAACTATTGTGTTTGGCAGAACCTTTTGTGGGAATATTTGTCCGCTGGGCACATTGCAAGAAGGAGCAGGTAATGCGGGAAGACTTATACTCAAGGATAAATTTATAATACCAAGGGTAATAGACAGACCATTACGATACTTAAAGTATGTAATTCTCATAATATCTGTATTTATGGCATGGGCAACGGCAACCTTATGGTTTCAGGTTATTGACCCTTGGGCGGCGTATGGTCATATACTTAAGCCTCAAGAATTATTCTCTGGGTATTTAATTGGGTTAATTATACTAATAATTTCATTAGTTATGTCATTTTTCTTTGAAAGATTCTTCTGTAAGTATATGTGTCCCATGGGTGCATTTAATGCTTTGGTAGGTATCTTAAGCCGTTCAAGGGTAGTTAGAGATACTGAGTTATGTATTAGCTGTGGACTGTGTAGTAAAGCGTGTCCTGTTCAAATTGAGGTAGATAAGCAAGATGTTGTTAAAAGTAAAGAGTGCATTAATTGCTCTAAATGTGTTATAGAATGTCCTGAGCATGGAGCACTAAAAACTAGTTTTTGGGGTTTGAAGCTTAAGCCAATAGCTTTCTTACTTTTGACAGTAGGCGTGTTTTTCGGAGGTATTTTCACCTTACAGATGTTAGGATTTGATAGATATAGTGGTAAAGCAGAGGCTACCTTAAGGGAGGTTGCAAAACAACAAGGGTTCACAGTAGAGGATTTTATTAATAAATATGATTTACCTGAAAGCGTAAACGCTAGAACTAAGATGAGTAAGGTACAGGAGCTAATACCGTTTTACAAAATGGCAGAGATAAACAATACATCAACGGAGTCACTCAAGGAGCTTTTGGGTTTGCCAGATGAACTTGATAATAACACACCTTGGGGAAAAGCATACGATGAGGTTAAGCTTAGCAAAATTGCAGAGCTACAGGGGGCAACAATAGAGGAATATATTTCATACTACGAGCTTGGTGATGAGGTTAATGCTGAGACAAGGTGGAAAGAAGTAAAGGGTTTAGTTGAAGAGTATAATAAACTGAATTCAGGTAGCGAAAGCTGCGGTGGTCACTAAGCCTAAATATGTATAAGGAGTAGTAGAGGTGCAAGCTTTGAAAAGGTATTATAGTGGGGTTTTAGTAATAGTATTACTTGTATCAATGCTAAGTGCGTGTACAAAACAGAACGCTCAGAAGTATAGCCATGAGTTTTTAGGCACATTTGATACAATTATTCAATTTATAGGCTATGCTTCAAATGAGAGAGACTTTGTCGAAATGTCAGCTAAGGGACAGGCAATGTTTGAGAGGCTTAATAAATTGTATGATATTTATAATGAATACTCTGATATTAACAATATAAAGACAATTAATGATAATGCAGGTATAAAGCCTGTAAAGGTTGAAAGCGAGATTATTGATATAATTGACTTTTCAATACAGTGGTATGAAAAATCAGGTCATACAGTTAATATTGCTCTTGGACCTGTACTATCTATATGGCATGATTATAGAGATGAAGCCTCCAGAGAGCCTGAAAAAGCAAGGTTGCCTGATATGAAGATATTAGAGGCTGCCTACCTAAAATCAGATATTAATAAAATTGAAATTAATTACCATGAGCAAACAGTATTTCTAAAGGAAAAGGGGATGCGACTGGATTTAGGAGCAGTAGCAAAAGGCTATGCTACAGAGCTAGTTGCTAATGAGCTAATAAAACAGGGGTATGATTCATTTGCTATTACTAGTGGTGGAAATGTCAGAGCTGTGGGAGTGCCAAAGGATGGTATAAGAAATAAATGGGGAATAGGGATACAGGATCCAGAGGGTAATGAGTATATATCTAATGAAGATATTTTGGATATAGCATTTGTAAAGGATACCTCAGTTGTGACAAGCGGAGATTATCAGAGGTATTATGTAGTTGATGGGAAGAGGATTCATCATCTTATTAACCCAAGAACTTTGATGCCGGCAGACTACTATCGATCAGTCACTATTATAACGCAAGACTCAGGGCTTGCAGACTTTTTATCCTCAAGTGTCTTTATACTTCCATATGAAGAGAGTCGAGGTCTGGTTGAGTCACTTGACGGTGTAGAGGCTCTATGGGTAATGTCGGATGGTACTCTAGAAGCAACACAGAATATGAAAAAGGTACTAAAAAACATGGGCGGAGCGACAAATAAATAACAGGTGCTAGGAATTAGGTTTAAGCTTTTTGCGTTGTTGTATATTTATAAGCAAACATCGCACTAGTTGAGTATGATTTTTTACAAATATATAACAATGCGAAAAGCTTAATCAAGCAAAAGAGTTTTCTTGTAATACAAGCAGTTTAACAGGTTTCTACCTCTCCATACTCTATGCCGAATGTATCTACTGTCATTTCTTTTATTTGCTGTTTTTCCAGTGGTCTGTCACTATAATCTGTTTTTACGCTAACAATACGATCCGTTTCCTCAATACCTTCTATTACCTTACCAAATGCAGCATACTGACCATCTAGATGAGGAGATTTTTCTACCATAATAAAAAACTGGGAGCCTGCTGAATCTGGAATCATAGTTCTAGCCATTGAAAGAACACCTCTGTCATGCTTTAGGTCATTCTTAAAACCATTGGAATTAAACTCTCCCTTTATTGAATAGCCAGGTCCTCCCATCCCAGTACCTTCAGGGTCTCCACCTTGAATCATAAAGCCGGGGATTACTCTGTGAAAGATAACTCCATTATAATATTTCTTTTGAATTAAGGAAATAAAGTTCCTTACAGTGTTAGGTGCTATATCAGGGTACAGCTCTGCTTTTATCTTATTGCCATTTTCCATTTCAATAGTTACTATTGGATTACTCATGTTCATAATTCCTTTCCAATTATTATCTTTAAATACTAATCAAAAAATTTAAAAATTAACTTATCTAGCCCTAATTTTAACAAAATAGAAATGAATGTTCAAGGGGAAAAACAATTTGAGTTTCCCCATTTTTTTATAAACCATAACTAAACATTATTTATATTAGGAAACATATAGTTAAGCATTTAGTATTTCAATAAATGCTAGAGCAATTCACTTCATTAAGAAATACTAATTAATTTAGATAAAGAAAAAATATTAACAAGGTATAAATAATACGTTATTGGATAAAATTAGCTTATAAAGGAGGAGGGTATTTAATGCTTATAATCAAATATGTTTTATTTACCCTGTTTATATTATTAGCATTATTTACATGCCTTTTAATTTTGCTTATTTTCTTTATTGGTATAGGTATAAAATATGACTCTGGTAAGGGTGCCAAAATATATATTACAATATTTAAGATTCCATTTACAATAACCTTTAATAAAATTGAATCTTATATCTTAAAAGGTATAAAAAAAAGAGAAGCCAAGAAGCAGAAAAAAGAGAAGAAAAAAAAAGAAAGGGGTATGGGTATAAGAGTCTTAAAAAAGCTATTTCTAAGAATTAGTTTTAGAAAGTTTATTTTTAAAGTTAAGTATGGTCTTGAGGACCCAATGGTTACTGCTTTGGTTAATGGATTTCTATGGAGTTTTATTTCAATACTCTATTCTGTCTTTGTTAAAAACATTAACAGCAAAAAATTACAAATTCATATATCTCCTCTATTTACTGAAATAAAATTTGATTTGTATTTTGAGTGTATATTACGCATCAAATTATTAGGTTAATAACCCCTAATTTATAAATATAATCAAAGATAGCAGAAGATTTTAATAATGCTTTCACATTTATTTAAAACAACGCAATTTGATTAATAAAAAGCTACTTTGACTATTAAATAAAAATGTGATATCGTATGAAAAGAGTTATCTATCTATAGGGTTTAACTAAAAGGAGAATTATTTGTGAACATTTTATCAGTTGAAGGCGTTTCCAAGAGCTATAGCGAGAGGATACTATTTAAAAACATATCACTAGGTATAAATGAAGGAGATAAGATAGGTCTTATCGGGATAAACGGCACAGGAAAATCTACTTTTATGAAAATTATTGCTGGAGTAGAGGGAGCTGATGAGGGTGGTATTATAAGAGTTAATGGCTTAAGAATAGCATACCTATCACAAAACCCAGTTTTTAAGAGTGGTGTTACTGTACTTCAATATGTTACAGAGGTAAAACAAGAAAAGGATAATATAGATGTGTGGACCATAGAGCATGAAGCAAAAAACGTATTAACAAGGCTAGGTATAACAGATTTTAATGCCGATGTGAGTATACTTTCTGGTGGACAGCAAAAAAGGGTTGCTATCGCAGAGGCACTTATACATCCTGCTGATTTGTTAATACTTGATGAACCAACAAATCATATAGATAACGATACAATTGACTATCTGGAAAAATACTTACAGCATAGAAATGGTGCTTTATTAATGGTTACACACGACAGATATTTTTTAGATAGGGTTACTAATAGGATTGTTGAGCTGGATAATGGTAATTTGTACTGTTATCAGGGGAATTATAGTTATTTTTTAGAGAAAAAAATGGAGCGGGAGGCGTCAGAAGCTTCAACTGAACAAAAACGACAGACCTTATATAAAAAAGAGCTTGAGTGGATAAAAAGAGGGGCAAAAGCACGTACTACAAAACAAAAAGCAAGAATAGATAGATTTGAAAAGCTGAAGGAGGAGCAAGGTCCAAAAGCTAATGAAAGCATTGAAATAAAGTCAGGAATAAGTCGCCTCGGTAAGAAAATTATTGAAATTGAAAACGTAAATAAAGTATATAATAAGGCAGATGGAGAGCTAAGGGTCATTAACGATTTCAGCTATATTGTTTTGAGAGATGATAGGATAGGAATCATCGGAATCAACGGTGTAGGTAAATCTACTCTTCTGAAAATAATTGCCGGTATATTAAAACCAGATTCAGGCAATTTGATTATTGGAGAGACGGTTAAGCTTGGTTATTTCTCTCAGGATTGCGAAGAAATGAATGGTGAGTTAAGGGTTATTGAGTATATTAAGGAGGAGGCTGAATACTTGAAAACATCAGAGGGATTAATAAGTGCTTCACAAATGCTTGAACGCTTCTTGTTTCCGCCAGATACTCAATGGACACCTATTTCAAAGCTTTCGGGAGGAGAAAAAAGAAGACTTTACTTATTAAGAGTGTTAATGGGAGCACCTAATGTTCTGTTATTGGATGAACCTACTAACGATTTAGACATACAGACCCTGACTATACTTGAAAGCTATTTAGACGATTTTTCGGGAGCGGTTATAGCTGTATCACATGACAGGTATTTTCTTGATAGGATAGCAAACAAGATTTTCGCATTTGATGAAGCAGGTAGAATTGACAAGTCTGTTGGAAATTACTCAGACTTTTATCAAAGAAAAAAGGAAAATGAAAAGCTTCAAAAGAGTATAGAATTATCAAGGAATAGCATTGATTTCCCCAACTCACAAGCTAATAAAAAGAATCAAGGAGGAGTATTAGAAAATGATACTTCTGCTAAGATGCCTAGCACTAATTTGAAAGGTAATGGTGATTTAAAGCCACTTAAGTTTTCATACAAGGAGCAAAGGGAATACGAGCAGATAGATGATTGTATTTCTGCATTAGAGAAAAAAATAGATGATATTAATATACAGGTAAATGATGCTGCAAGTGATTTTACACAGCTACAGGAGCTTTTAGTACTAAAAGACAAGACAGAAAAAGAGCTGGAAATCCTAATGGAACGATGGGTTTATTTGAACGAGCTGGCAGAGGAAATAGAGAAGAATAGAAAAAATAGGACATGAGAGTAGGTGGCAATATTAAGTATTTTTTCTAGGACTTGTTAATGAACTCAACCTCAAAGTCTTGAAAGCGTTCTCTCCACTTTTCAATAGACATTGGAACCTTTTGAATATATTTTGCATTAGTATAGACCTTTACTGTATTATTAAGAGGTTGTATTACTGCTGCACATATTTTATCATCAGGCAAAAACATTATAATTGACTCATTAGTTCCAGCTAGTCCTCTAACCCAATGCACTTCAACAATAGCCTCAAAGTCATCTAGATTCTCTGTTGTACAACACTTTTGTGAAGTGTCTAAAAATAGAGCTATATCCTCTCCAACTAATAGCTGTAACTCTCTTTCTTGTTCTTTGGTCTTGACTATTCCTGTACTTAGAGGGGTAAATTCTTCATTCAAATCTCCTTTTTTAAAGTCTCCACTAAAGCCAACACCAGCTCCTGCATAGAACTGTGCTTCATTATTTTGCTCTAATACTATAACTCCATTATTAAGAGTAAACAATAGTTCAGCACCAGTATCTATGTCATAGAATCTAGCTTCTAAACTGCTAATGCTAGCTGTTCCGCCGATAAACCCTTGATATCCTCCACTAAAAGCATCTATCTGAAAATCAAAATTCTTATCAGTCTCATTAAAGATAACTAAAGTTGCTGGATCAAACCTTCCTGAATTTATTCTTCTCCATTCTCCGCTCCATGTGCTTTTTTCACTTATTCCATTTATTATATTAAGCTCAAAAGGTAGGATTTCTTTAGTATTCTCATTTATCCAGCTGCCTTCAATTCTGATGCCAGGAGTATACCATCCATCAAATGTACCAGCTATAGAACCATCTGCACCATATTCTGTAATTCTTATCATTCTGTTAATTTCAATAGTACCTTTAAGCTGGATATTAGTTTTATATTTATTATAAAAGTAAGTACCCTCAACCTCTCCTTCATATATTTTAATACTCATATGTATTTCTAAATCACCTATAGTACCTTTTAAATCTATATAGTCTTCTGTTACTGTATCAGATAAATTAATACTTTCTGATTCTGCTTGTGCCGAGAGGTTATTATCTGTAGGTTTTTCAGTCGTAGTGCTTTCAATGCTATCTTGAACATACTCAGATATATTAATATCTTGTTTTACGCTTTCTTTGATTGTGCTATTTCCTTCTTTGTTGTTACTACTACTTAAATTGCTACTACATGAAACTAGGCATAGTCCAACAATACTAAATATTAACACAATAATTATTTTTTTCATTATTATGTTCATTCCTCTCTTCAGGCACAAACCTAGGTTGAAAGAAAATCATATATATACCTTCTCTATTCAAATCATTTCAATTGGTTATTTTCTTTTAATCTTTCAACCTCGGTAATAAGCCCTAAAAATAAATTTACTTAACTTAACATAAACCATTATATCACAAGATAATGTAAAAAAGTGTATTGAAGTTATCAAAAAGGAGAGGTATGATTTGTTGCAACACAAAATAAGCATATTAACATGGTTTAAGGTAGTAAATATTATTGCATTAACAAATTAGATATAATAAAATGAAATAGAGATTATTGAATTTTAAGAAAGTGTAAACAAAGACCTTGTTGAATAGGTCTGTGCTTTTGCTAACGCTCTGGTGGGAGGATATTTATTGGAGTGAGTGATAATGGAGAAATTTTCGGAACGGATACAAGTAATGTAGCAAGGTCACGGATTCAGGATACACTAAGAAAAATTCAACGAATTTTGGAAATTAGGTATACTTTGAGAAAGAGAGTATACATATGCTTTTTGGAGGTGGTGGATTAATGTTAACAGTAGTTATTTTACCTCTAATCTTTATATATAGTGCGTTAATGATAGGTTTTTATGGACATAAAGCAGTTGGGGAAGTAAAGACATATAGTTTTCGTGATAAATATTTTCTTCTATACAATTTCATAAATATAGTTTATGAGGATGCAGTTTTATTTAAAGCTTTAGCTAGTACTCTGACTTTACTACTTAGCTTTTGTATAGCTACATCAAATCACATTGTAATCTCAATGCTAATTCTTTTTATTTTCAGCGGTCTATTGATTATTTTTCTTAATAGAGTAAAGGTAACTGCTCTGTAAATAGTGTTTAATTCAATAAAATCAATAATAATCTAAATTACTATCAAAGGGGAGCACATCTCATATAGCGAATTAAATACTATTTTGCGTTGTTTCTAAAAGGAACAACATAGAAAGAACAGGGAGGTTTTTATGTTTAAGAAACTATTTAAAATTAAAGATGTCATTACCAGAATTAATGACATTGTTGAGTATAATACTGAGAAATATAAACCTATTGTGAAGGAAATTAATAACATTGATCTTAGTGATGTTGCTGAAGAAAAGCTTAAAGCGATGTCAACTAATATAAAAAGTAAGGCTATTCAAGGGACATCGCTAGATGAGCTGCTAATACAAGCCTTTGCTTTAGTCAGAGAGGTATCTAAGAGAAAAATTGGTCTTTACCCTTATGATGTGCAGATTATAGCAGGAATAGCAATGCATGAGGGTAAATTAGTTGAAATGAAAACGGGAGAGGGAAAAACTCTTGCTGCTGTGCTTCCAGTGTATTTGAATGCGTTGACTGGAAAGGGGGTTCATGTACTAACTTTCAATGACTATCTTGCATATAGGGATGCAGAATGGATGAGGCCCATTTATGAATTTTTGGGGCTCACAGTAGGGCATGTTATTGAGGACATGAATAAAACTAAAAGGCAAGAAGCATATAATTCAGACATAACCTATGTTACGGCAAAAGAGGCTGGCTTTGATTATTTAAGAGACTTTTTGTGCATAAAGGAACAGGACTTGGTGCATAGACATAGTAGGGGAAATTCTAATAACAATGGCGGGTGCTTTAATTTTGCTGTTATAGATGAGGCGGATTCTCTTATGATAGATGAGGCAAGAATACCACTAGTTATTGCGGGTAAAATTAATAGCCACAGATCTAATAGGTATGAGATAGCTAATCTAACAAAGAATTTGCAGGCAGGTGAGGATTATGAATTTGAGCAGTATGGCAACAATGTTTATTTAACTGATAAAGGGCTTGAGAGGGTTGAACAAATACTAGCTTGTGGAAACCTATATGATGCACATAATTTGGAGACTCTTACCAGTGTTAACTGTGCATTATATGCCAAGGAATTGCTTGTACGCGATAAAGACTATGTTGTAAAAAATTCAGGAATTGAAATTGTTGATGAGTATACGGGGCGAATAGCAGATAAACGTAAATGGCCTGATGGCATTCATGAAGCAGTGGAGGCTAAGGAAAATGTTTGTATTCAAGAAAAGGGAGAAATTATGGGCTCTATAGCACTGCAATATTTTCTTGAGCTATATCCTAAGCTGTCTGGTATGACAGGAACAGCAGTTACAGTAGCAAATGAGCTAAAAGAGATTTATGGAATAGATGTACTGGTAATCCCTTCAAATAAGCCGTGCATAAGAAAAGACCATACTGATGCCTTGTTTGTAGATAGGTATAATAAAGAAAGAGCAATAGTAAATGAGATTTACAGAGTTCATACAAAAGGACAGCCAATATTAGTAGGGACGAGCAGTGTAGAAGAATCAGAAAGATTGGCGGTAAGACTTAATAATACGGGGATAAGCTGTAATGTACTAAATGCAAAGAATGATGAAATGGAGGCACAGATTATTGCACAAGCAGGTAGCCTTGGTGCTGTAACAGTTTCCACTAATATGGCGGGTAGAGGTGTTGACATTAAACTTGGTGGCAGTGATGAAAGAGATAAAGAAAGGGTCATGTTACTTGGAGGTCTTTATGTACTTGGCACAAATCTATTTGAGAGCATACGGGTAGAAAAACAACTAAGAGGCAGAGCTGGACGACAGGGAGAGCCTGGAGAGAGCAGGTTTTTTATAAGTCTGGAGGATGAATTAATAAGAAAATATGAGCTTGTCAGGTATATGCCTTCGCTTAAAAATATAGATTCAGTAAATAAGGAAGCAATACAAAATATTAGCATTATAAGTGAGTTGCATAGAGGTCGTAAAATAATAGAAGGGTACAACTCTGATATCCGTCGCCAATTATGGAAATATACTTATGTCATTGAGGAACAGCGTCGTATTATATATAAGAAAAGGCTGGGTATTCTTACAGGTATAACGCAACTAAACACATTATCAAAAGGAGCAACAGAAAAGTATCAATATTTTAAGCATCTGTTTGGAGAAAGAATAATTAACAAAGTTGAAAAACAAATAACCCTATATTATATAAATAAAAACTGGGCTCAATATCTTAATTATATTTCTTATATACGTGAAAGCATACATTTAGTAGTTTTGGGCAAAAAGAACCCACTCGATGAATTTAATAGTATAGCAATGGCTGCATATATGGATATAATAGCTGACATTGATAAAGATATTGTAAATAAGTTTATCGAGCTAAGTATTGAAAGTATTAATGAAAATGGAATTGATTTGAAGAGAGAAGGCATTAACATGCCATCTTCTACATGGACATATCTTATAACAGATAATCCTGATCAGTTCAGCAGGCTACCAGCTTTGATAAAGGGTATTACTGAGGCAGTAAGCGGAAGATTATCAAAAGCTTAAGTGTAAAAAGCTATTTGATTATCTACAGAAAAATTTGATATGAAAAATAATAGTTGGTATAATATTGTCTTAGAAGATAGCATGAAAATTGCATGTAGCATATTATTGTGGAATGGAGTATAGATTATGATGCATATTATTTTATTCAGCTTAATATTAATATCTGGTACTATACTTTTGATAATAGCTGTTTTTGCTTTTCGTCGTAAGAATGTTAAAAGTGTCAGGATTTTCTCATTGTTAATGCTGGCAATGGTTATTCATTCCTACGGATACGCTTTCGAGCTATTGAGTCAAACCCTTAGTGGTATGTACTTTTGGATACGTATAGAATATATTGGCATTTCGTTCTATCCATTTCTTATAATGCTCTTTTCCAGAGAATATGTTGATGAAAAGAAGATAGCTAGTAAACCTGTATTAGGTATATTGTTTGCTACAGGCATAATGACATTCCTATTAGTCCAAACTAACCAATACCATAATCTATTCTATTCACGCATTGGTGTAGATTCATCGTATGGATTCAATGTTCTTGTCTTTAAAAGAGGACTCTGGTACACAGTTCAAGGTGTTACGCTCTATGTGTCACTGCTTTACAGTATTGCTGTTTATATCCACAAAATTGCAATAACAAAAGGCTCAGTACGAAAACGAGCTGTGGTTATGCTTGTTGGAGCCATTATACCTGTAGTCACAGCATTGCTATATATACTAGAGCTACTTCCAAAGCACATAGATACCTCGCCCTTCTCATATCTGTTAATGAGTCTTGTTGCTATGAGGGGGCTTTACAGATATAGCTTACTGTTTTTGGGGGGAGTTACTCACGAAATGATATTAAATGCTATTGAGGAAGCTGTTTTTGTTGTTGATAGAGATGGATACATAATCAACATAAACAGTACATCAAAGAGATACTTTGACCCGTTGTGCAGGCTTTCATATGGTGATGAACTGTCAAAATACCCGTTTCTTCTATCCTTGTCTACGGAAAAACACATACAGGATTTCGAGGTTGAAGCAAGGCATTATCAGCTCAAAATAATTCCCTTTGGTAAGGATTATGGAGAAATTTTTGTTTTTTCGGATATAACCGAGACAATTCAAGCCAAAAGAAAGCTTGAGATATTGGCAACTACAGACTCGCTGACGGGCTTATTTAATAGAAGGTTTTTTATTAAAGCCTTTAGTAATATAGCTAAAGATGGGGTTTTTATGCTTCTTGACATTGACTATTTCAAAAAAATCAACGATAATCACGGTCATGTAGAAGGGGATAGGGTTCTATCTCAGCTTGGAGAGCTACTAAAGCAACACTTTCCGGAGGGAGTTCATTGCAGGTATGGGGGAGAGGAATTTGCGTCATTCTTTGAGGGAGTTAGTTTGGAGATAATATACCAACAAGCTGAAGAATTTAGGTATATAATTGAAACTATAAATGATAGGATTATGTATACGGTATCAATAGGAATTGTGCCAATAATAATTAATGATTTCAGACAAACCATTATTCTTGCAGACAGATGTTTATATCAAGCAAAGGAAAGAGGAAGAAACCAGGTTTGTATTACTTAATAAGAAATATTAACCAAAGAAAAAGGGAGTGTAGGCTTTTTAAGAGCCTATGACACTCCCTTTGCTTCATAATGCTGAACAGTCTAATAGATAAATGCCGTTGCCCCACAAGAAAAGCCTGAGGCACCAACAATAGTTACTACACGGTCACCCCTCTTAAGCAGTCCCTCCTTTTCAGCAAGTGCCATACCCAAGGGTATTGAAGCACTACCTGTGTTACCAACTGTAGGGAAGCTATAGTGTACCTTTTTATACAAATCCTCACGAAGATTACCGCAAAAGCGTTTCAAATTTCCTGTTACCTGATGGATAAATATGATATCAACTCCGTTAAAGTATTCTTCTGCCTTATACACGAAATCAGGAATAAATTCCTTCATAATGTCTAATGCAATTGCTGCCAGCTGTCTGCTATGTACCATAAGCTTAAGATCGTTTTTTTCCTTACCAATCCTTATTTTGCAAACATCCTTATGCTCGCTATATGTATTCATGTCAAATAGCTTAAAATTCCTTTTGTCCCCACCTTTTGTTAGAACCATTGCAACAGCACCATCTGCTATTGTCAGAGAAGAAAAGCCAGTGTTATCATTGCTATCACCAAACATGTCCCATGGTATTAGCTCAGAACAAACCTCAGAGCTAACAATTAGTATATTATTATATCTGTTAGTCTCCAAGTACATATACGCTAATTCTTTAGCATTTAAAAACCCCATACAGGCATTAGATATGTCGAAGGCATTTGAATTCTTTGCACCAATAGCATCTCTGATATGAATACTCATAGCGGGCTCTACATAAGCACGATACATAGATACATATAGGATTAGGTCTATATCTAACACGTTGATACTCCCATTTTCCAAACAGCGTTTTACAGCCTCTTCAGCCATTATAATGCCGTTTTCATCCTTGCTAATAAAGTGACGTTGCTTTGCTACATTTAGCGTAAGCTTTTTTTTCATATCGGCTATATTTGTGGTCTCACCAGAGTAGCTTGCTACTTTTTGGAGTAAATCGTCGTTTGTTACAATCTTTTTTGGCAAATAATGACCGATACTTGCAATACACATAGACATAATATTCCCTCCTGTTGAATTATTTATTTTTTTATCTATTAATACTAATTATACACGAATTACAAAGGAAATCAATACAATATAAATTAATATATAACATCGTATGAATATAAATCCACCAATGTATGTTTTCTCAAAAAGCAAGTGGTATTCCTAAATCATAAGAAAAGCAAATAATGTAAAAAAGTTACAAAATCCTTGTTGTTGTTTAAACAACAAAGCTTAGAGGTAACTATTCAGACTATAATTTATATATATTTTTACTGTTACTTTTAAGCACTTAAGTGAAGACTTGAGGCATATAAAATAAGTCGTACAGATTCTAGTTGTTAATTGCCCAAAAAGGCTTAGTGTGGTTCGTATGTCTGACCATTAGGGAGTTTACGAACACCACTTGCCTTTTAGGGCAATTTGCAATTTAGAAGCTGTAGACTTATTGGTTTATGTAGCAAGGCTTCACATAAGTGCTTAAAAGCTTTTTTAGAAAATTTGAAGTCTGAATAGTTACGCTTAGAGTTCTTTTTTTATAGTAATATTGGTGAATTATATTGAATATACCAATAACCTGTATTATAATATAGTGTATACATTAGGGGAATGTAGCTATATTATTGGAGGTATTATGGAGAAAAAGGAGATTAACAAACTATACAAACAAAACTTATTAGACTATCAAATTAGTATTAATACGTTTACTTATTTGGTATGTTTAGTTAGTGCCGTAGGATCAATTCTATTACTGATACTGTTTATGACAACAAAGGTATGGGATAAGCTATCGTGGGACAACATATTAGGGCTAGGACAATTCATGCTTGCAACAATAATTATCTCTAGTGTTATGTATGTAATATATAAAAAATCAGATAAGCATAGTAAAGAAGCAGTTAAGGTTTTTAAATACATATTAATAGCCTCATCTTATATAAATTATTATGGTATTGTTAAAAACATGCCATATACTGAGGTGTGGGGTATTGGGTTCTTTTCTATTTTCTTGAGTGCACTTTACTTGGAAATTTCTACGTATGCATATTCGGTCACAATATGCGTTATTATTAATACTGTTTGCTACTTTACAGTACCAACATATGTGCCTCAGGGTAATCTAAAGGGTGAGTTTACATTAAGGGTTATATCACTCGTATTTGGAATAGTAGGAACATACCTGACCTTACACTACTCCAAAAAGCTTTTATTACGTTCGTCAAAAAGTGAGTATGAGGTTAAGCAATCATTCAACAATCTGAAATTGGTATTTGATAACGTCAATCAGATTTCACAGCAGGTATCCTTATCAAGTGAGCAGGTAGCTACATTATCTACACAGCAAAACAAATCCAGTGAGGTTATAGCAAATTTATCAGGTGAGGTATCAGTAGGTGCTACCGAGACGGTTAATAGTATTAAAGAAACATCAGGTTTAATTAACCAGCTGATGGAAGGTATAAATAATGTCTTATACAAGACAAATAATTCAGTTGAGGTATCTGAAAGATTGCGTGAGTTTGCTAATGAGGGAAAAACATCAATAACCAGTGCATCAAATAAGATAATGAGTATAAAGGATAGTGTATCAATTACATCAAAAAGCACAAAGGAATTAGAGGCTAAAACAAAGGAAATAGACTTAGTTGTTTCCTTTATTAAGCAGATATCCGATCAAACAAATTTATTGGCACTTAATGCTTCGATTGAAGCTGCAAGAGCTGGTGAGCACGGCAAGGGGTTTGGTGTTGTTGCAGACGAAATCAGAAATTTAGCTGAGCAAAGTCATAACTCGTTAAAAACAATAACAAAAACCCTAGGAGAGATATCTGAATACGGTAAAAGAGTTGATGAATTAATGAACAGAAGCGTTTCTATGGTTGAGGAAGGTGCTACTATTATTAATAAGTCAAGTGAATATTATCAAAGCATAATAGAAAACATAGCCATAACCAAGTCTTCATTGCATGAAGTTAACTCCTTGTCAGAAGAACAGCTAAAGCAAACAAAAAGAGTAACTCAATATATAGAAGCAATGAGCAAAATTGCTAAGGAGTCGGCAGAAAGCGTTGAACACGTAGCAAGTACTACACAGGAAAGCTTTGCGGCTAGCGAAGAATTACTGGATACAGCACATAAGCTAGACAATATTTCAAAACAGCTACTTAAAGCAATTTCAACAGATGACGCTAGGGCTAAAAATTAGTATATAGCATAGGCATAAGGGGATTTTGTAATGGTCAGTAATGATATTATAAAAAATAATGAGATTAGTAGCGATAAGAATAATTTAGATAATAAAATGATTAAAACAATATCAATTAAAGAAGCGGTAAATACCGCTTCTTTAATTCTTAAGCAAAATGGAGTAGAAGAGCATATATTTGAGGCTAGGCTAATACTATGTAATATTTTAAAATGTGACAGAACAGCTCTATATCTAAAAGAGGATTTGCTTTTAAAAAAAGAGGATGTAAAATATTTTCTGGAACAAACCCATTTACGAGGCTCCGGATTTCCGCTACAATATATAATTGGAGAGCAGGAATTTATGTCATTACGCTTCAAGGTTACTCCCTCTGTTTTAATACCTAGAGCTGATACAGAGGTATTAGTTGAAGAAGTCATAGGCTATGCTTCAAAACAGGCTAGCCATAGCGATAAAAGGCTTGAACATGGATTTAAGATACTTGATATTGGAACAGGCTCTGGATGTATATCTATAGCACTAGCATATTACGTACAGGATGCTTTGATTACTGCAGTTGATATTTCAGCAGAGGCTCTGAAGCTTGCACAAGAAAATGCTCAAACAATAGGTATTGGAAAAAGAATTACATTTTTACAGAGTGATTTATTCTCTGCAATTGAGAAGACAGAGCGATTTGATGTGATTGTTTCTAATCCTCCATATATTACAGAGCAAGAGATGAAAGAGCTACAAAGAGAGGTTGTTGAGCATGAGCCTATAGGGGCATTATATGGTGGTATAGATGGATTAGACTATTACAGAAAAATAATAAATGAGGCTTTTCTTTACTTAAATAAGCCTGGTGCACTAATGTTTGAGGTGGGGTATAAACAGGCGGCTGAGGTTGCGGCAATGTTAGAAGAGCATAGCTTTAAAGCTAGAATTGTTAGGGATTTATCAGGGATAAAGCGTGTTGTTATTGGAATTTTACAGTAAATGTCAGAGAGGAAAATGTAGTGATGAGAACAAGGTTGATAATTGTCAGGCATGCAGAAGCGATGGGGAATATTAGCAGAGAATTTCATGGCTGGACAGATGAGGGGCTTACTGATAAGGGGCATAAACAGGCGAAGCTAATGGCAGAAAAGCTGAAGGATACAGACATAGATGTTTTATATGCAAGCAGTATGGTAAGAACCATGCAAACAGCACTATTCATTGCAGAAGCAAAGGGCTTGAAAATTATTAAAACAGATAAGCTAAAAGAGATTAACGGTGGAGATTGGGAGCGTAGGAAATGGGTTGATTTAGAAAAGGAATATCCAGTTGAATACAAAATGTGGGACTTTGAGCCTCATAACCACCAGATGCCAGGTGGAGAGCATATGAGAGGATTTCATGAACGGCTGATAAATGAATTCTATAGAATAATATCAGAAAATACGGGTAAAAGCATATGTATAGTAACTCATGGGACGGCATTAAGAGCTTTGATGTGTACCTTTAGAGGGCTTGAGCTCGACAAAATGCTAGATATAATGTGGCATGATAACACAGCTATCAGTATAGTAGATTTCGAAGAAGACAAATTCAAAGTAGTCATTGAAGGTGACAATACTCATCTTGGAGCAGAATTAAGTACCATACAAAATCAGGATTGGTATCAAGATTATATCAAGAGGTTTGAAAAAACCAATAGCTGTTAAAGTAGAAGGGGGTTTTCACTTGAATAGCATAAGAGAAAAGATAATTAGGTATACTGTTATAGCAGTATTGATTGCATTAACAGTAAAATTTGGTGTAATCCCTAGGATTATAGGAGATGAAGGAGATGCAAATCGCAGAGCAGAACTGGATTCAATAAACAAAAAGTTAGATGAAGAGTATTCTGTGATAGTTGTTGGTGAACAGCCTGAAGGAATCACTGCCGCCGTAGCGGCTGCCAGACTTGGTTTAAAAACCCTGCTTATTTGTGAGGAAGCAAATTTAAGTTCAGATATAAAAGAAAGTCTTAAGGTGGTTTTTAATCCTGGCTTTGACAATAAAGGTTTTCTTTTGAGTAGGGGTATCTATGAAGATATGTATAACGCTATAGGTGCTAATATTTCTAATGAAGCTTATAATGAATATGTGAGTAAGCTTGTCCAAAATCAAAAAAATTTAGAGGTATATTACTCTCTTGATATTGATTCAGTAACACTAAAAAAGGGACAGATTAGTGCAGTTAATGCAATTTCTAACGCTAAAGAATTAACCTTTAAGGCAGATATATTTATAGATGCAACAAAGGATGGTAAGCTTCTTGAACTAAGTGGAGTCCCTTTCTTTTATGGCTCTGAGGATCTAAATCTGATAAGAAGCTATGCTCCTTTGGAGCTTAATTTCAGAATATCTGGAGTTGATTTTGATGAATTGAACAAGATGACTCGATATGAGGATGAAATAAAATTTGTTATACAGGATTTGATAACGGGGTATGAGCCTATAAACCCTAATCTAGTTTTAACGCAGCTACAGTTTATAAAGCAGGAGGACAACTCAATAATAGTACATGGGTTAAGATTTGCAGAAATAGATATAGCAAATGAAAAGGAAATCAAGGATGCTTATGTGCAGGCTGTAGCAGAGAGTAAGGCTTTCTTTGCTTACCTAAAGGCTACTCTCAATGTATTTGAAAAGGGTAGGTTTGAGGAGCCAGCAGAAAGCTTTTATATTCCAGAATACAGACACTTTACTGGAATGTATGTGCTTACAGCAAATGACGTTATAGAAAATGCTGATTTTGACCTGAAAATAGCTGTAGACAATCACTTTATAAATGCAGATAAGTTTAATTTGGGGAATATGAATTATGACTTTATACTAGGAGCACCTGAAATGTATTCCATTCCAATTGATTGTATATTACCAATTAATCTTGATAACGTTTTTATGGTAGGAAGAAATGCTTCGTATTCGTCTTTGGCTTCCTTAGCAGCAAACAACATAGCAACCAATATGACGACTGGAGAGGTAGCTGGATATGCTTCTTACTATTGCTTATTTAACAAAATACTTCCAAAGCAGATAACTGAGCTTGAAGAAACAAAAAGGAAAGAGTTCACAGAATTTTTACAAAAGGCAGGGGTATATTTACCTACTTGTACGAACACTACAGAGAATTTTCAGTATCCAGCTTATAAATGGGCTAGGGTCTTAAATAATATAGCAGTTATTTCTGGTGGTATTGAGAATGATGAATTCAGGTTTAAGGTTCCAACCACAGAGGGAGAAATGTCAACAATTTTAGTTAATGCAACATTCAAGCTGGACAAAGATAAATATAGTATAGCAATGGATGAGAGAATGAAGCAATACTATGATTCTAGCACAAAGGTTACGCTAGAAAAAGGGGCAGAAATATTATTAGCCTTCCACGGTATTAGCAAGGAGGGAAATCCAGTAAACGACTGTGTCTCAAAAGGGTATATTTCCAAGGAATTTTACGATAGAATTAAGGATAAGGACTATTTGTTGACTGAAGACATTTACGAGCTATGTATCAAAAATACTGAGATTATGGTAGATAAAAAGCTAGTAGAGGATTAATCAACGCAAAATAGCCTATAAATATATAACAAAGCAGTATATTGTAAATAATTAAGTTGAACGGATGATTATAGAGTGAGGGGTTATGGGGCTTAGAATAATTTATGGTAGAGCTGGAAGTGGCAAGAGTAGCTATTGCTATAAAAAAATCGTTGAAGGACTTGAAGCTACACCTAATAAAAGGCAAGTGCTTATAGTTCCAGAGCAGCATTCTTTTGTAGCTGAAAAGCAGCTTGTAAGTCTTATAAAGAAAAATACTGGCTTAAATACAGAGGTACTAAGCTTTAACCGTTTAGCATATAGAATATTTAATGAGGTTGGTGGAGTAACACAGGAATTTGTTAATGCAGCGGGAAAGAGTATTCTGGTATATAAGGTTATGAATCAGATTAAGGGGGAGCTTGAGGTATTTTCAAAGGCTATCCATCAAAAGGGCTTTGTAAACTTAATTTCGGACACAATATCAGAATTTAAAAGGTATCACTGGAGTGAAGAGGTCTTTAATAGAATACAGAGCCAAGCTGACAGCGAATACCTTAAAAAAAAGCTATCCGAAATAAGACTTATTATGGAAAAATACGAAGAGACTCTAAGCCTAAACTATAAGGACATGGATGACACATTAAATATTCTTGCAGATCTCATATCGGAATCTGATTATTTAGAAAATGCAGAGATATGGGTAGATCAATTCACAGATTTTTCTCCGCAGCAAAGAAGAGTAATTGAGGAAATGCTATACAAATGCTTCAGGGTTAATATCGCATTATGCACTGACTGTATTCAGGATGATAACATGCTAGAGACCGATATATTTAATTCAGTAAAAAGAGAAGCATCTCTGCTCATGAAAATAGCTGGTAACTGTAACGTCAAAATAGAATCGCCCATTTGCGTTATAAAAAATAATTTCAAAAATGATTTTAAAGGGCAGGATGAGAATATAGAGCTACGGCATTTAGAACAACAGTTTTTCAGATACCCATATAAGAGATATGACAAAGCAACAGAGGCAATTCAATTGTTTTGTTCTACAAATATACATAATGAGATTGACTATACAGCAAGGCAAATAATTGCTCTTTGCAGAGATAAGGGCTATAGATATAGAGAAATAGCAATTGCTATAGGAAATTTAGAGGATTATGAAAAATTACTGGTAGCAGTGTTTGAACAGTACAAGATCCCGTATTTCATTGATAACAAGAAGGATGTGCTTGGGAATCCAGTAGCATTATTGGTATTATCCATGCTAGAAATATTCAACTCAAACTGGTCATATGAAGCAGTTTTTAAGTATCTAAAGACAGGGCTGGTTAATATAGATTGTGACCAAATTGATAGGCTGGAGAATTATATAATAGCAACCGGAATAAAGGGTAAGGATAAGTGGACTGGTAAACATAGATGGTCGTATATTCCAGGCAACTGGAATGGGGCAACTGCTACAGAAGAGCAAGAAAAACAGCTTGAAGAAATTGATATGATTCGAAAGGTTGTTATAGAACCGATTTTAAGCTTCCGAGAGAAAACGCTTGGTGGATGTAAGGGTAAAGAAATGTGTACAGCTCTATTTAGCTTTTTATGCGATATAGCTGTTCCAGATAAAATAGAAGAAATAACTGAACAATATAAGGCATCTGGTGAGTTTGAGGCAGCAAGTCAGTATAGTCAGGTATGGAATATCCTCATGCAATTACTTGACCAGATAGTACAGGTTATGGGAGAGGAGAAAGTAGGGGTAAGAAAATTTGCTGAGATACTCACTATAGGGCTGTCAGAATTTAAAATTGGTATTATTCCGTCGACAGTTGAACAGGTAATGGTAGGAAATGTACAGCGAAGTAAAGTAGGAAATGTTAAAGTGCTTTTTGTTATGGGTGCTAATGATGGAGTGTTACCTTCAGCAGGAATACAGGAGGGCATAATATCAGATGCAGAAAGACAAAAGCTTGAGGAGCTTGGAGCTGGTCTTGCTAAAACAACACGCCAGCAGACCTTTGAACAACAATTCCTTATATATAAGCTATTATCCTTGCCATCTGAATACTTACATATAAGCTGGCCAATAGCCGACCATGAGGGAAGGACAATGCGGCCTTCATATATTATCTCAAGGATAAAAAAGGTTTTTCCAAAGCTATCCTCGAAAAATGACCTGATAGAGACAGAGGAGGAAATGGCACAACTTGAATACATAGCTGCACCGCTCCCAGTCTTTAATAAAATGATATTAAAAATAAGGGAGGAAGCGGATGGTAAGAAAATGAGTGAGCCTTGGAAGACCGTCTATGCTTGGTTTGTAAATTCAGACAAATGGTCAGTGCAGGTTAAAAAAGCACTAAGTGGCTTAGTTTATGGCTCAAAAACAGAATGGCTTTCTCGGGATAACATTTTAAAGCTTTATCCCAAAAGCATTTATACTAGTGTTACTCGATTTGAAAAGTACCAAGCCTGCCCCTTCTCATATTTTTTAAAGTATGGTTTGTCAATTAAGGAGCGAAGCACTTGCAAAATAACCTCAATGGATACTGGTAGCTTTATGCATAGTATTATAGAAAGGGTCTCAAACCAGCTAGAAGATGGTAATATAAGCTGGGAAGAGATAGACGATATATGGATAAAAGAAGCTGTAGGAAAGGCAGTGAGACTTCAACTAAAGGCTATGGGAAATGCAGGGTTTAACAGCTCTGCACGATATCAATATATGGCAAAAAGGCTTGAAAATCAGATAATTAAGGCTATTAAGCTTATAGCAGAGCAAATAAAAAGAGGAAAATTCACGCCGATAAAATATGAGGTTGCTTTTGGAAGGGGAAATAAAGCAGATTTTGATGCTGTAAGAATTGAGATAGGAGACGATGCAAGCATTGAATTATCAGGGAAAATTGACAGATTGGATATATATGAGAGTGAAGAGGATACCTTTGTAAGAATAGTTGACTATAAAACTGGAAATCGTTCACTAAGGCTTCAGGACGTTTATTATGGGTTACAGCTACAGCTACTAACATACCTTGCAGCAGTATGTCCTATGCAAAATGAAGAGGGGTGGAAGCCAGGAGGCATTTTTTATCTAAAGCTACACAGCCCCATTATTAGAGCAGAAAGGACAGTATCGAAGGAGCAAGCAGAGAGAGAGATAATGAAGCAATTGAAGCTTAAGGGGTTAATACTGGCAAAACCAGAGATTGTAGATGCTATGGATACAGGCATTTCTGGAGCATCTGATATTATTCCAGTATACATAAAAAAGGACGGCAGTCTTGGAAGAGCCTCCGCTGCAACTATGGAGCAATTTAAAGTTTTACAGCAGCATATTAAGAAAACCATCAAGCAAATCGGCCAAGAAATAATTAATGGTAATATTGCTATAAGTCCATATAAGAGTAAAAAGCAAAAAGCGTGTGATTTCTGTGAGTATAGTGCAGTTTGTGTATTTGACCCTATAACAGGAAATGGAAATTATAGATTAATGCCTGATGTTGATGAATCAGAGATTTGGAAATCTATGCATAAGTGATTATTCAAAAAATATGAACTTTATTGTTTGCATAACAACACATAAGATTACAACAAAACTATTGTAGTATACTTAATAGGTAAAGTGACGGTGATAAATAAAGGATGAGTAAGACGACAAAATGGACTCCTGAGCAGAGCGATGCAATAACTGAAAAAAACTCTAATCTATTAGTTGCAGCTGCTGCGGGTTCAGGTAAGACAGCGGTATTGGTAGAAAGAATAATAAGAAGGGTAACTGATGAAGTATCACCTATAGATATAGATAGGCTTTTAGTAGTAACCTTTACAAATGCGGCAGCTACCGAAATGAGGGAAAGGGTGGCTGATGCTTTAGCAGAGGAGATTGAAAGAAGACCAGAATGTGCAGGGCTTCAAAGACAGATGCTACTGTTAAACAGAGCAAGCATAACCACTATTCATTCCTTTTGTATGGAGGTCATAAGAAACAATTTTCATTTACTTGACCTAGACCCTGGCTTTAGAATAGCAGACCAAACAGAAACAGTACTACTCAAAACAGAGGCACTTGAAGAGCTATTTGAAACCCTTTACACCGAGGATATGGCAACTGATAAAGCATTTTCTGAGCTTATAGAAGGCTATAGTAGCACTAGTGAGGATACTGAGGTACAGAATCTTGTTTTAGATATACACAGCTTTGTACAAAGCTCCCCTTGGCCAGAGGAATGGCTAAACACAAGCGTAGCCTCATTAAACATTGAAAGCAAAAGGGATTTTGGACAAACTCAATGGGGCAAGCTTTTAATAAATGATAGCAGGATGAAGCTTCAGGAGAGTAAGGACATACTAAAAAAGGCATTAAGATTAATTAATAACTCTGAGGGGACAGAGCCTTATTCACCAGCAATAGAAGCTGACCTTAAACAAGTAGATGAGATTTTATCGCTTTTTGGCAGTGACGTAGAAGCCATATGGAATGCAGTTAGTAGTAAGGTGAGCACCTTTGTATTTGAGAGACTGGGGCGTTGTCAGAAGCATGCAGATAAGGCTGCACAGGAAAGAGTTAAGGCATATCGAGAAAGTGCTAAATCAAACCTATCAGATATCAAGGAAAATATATTTAATGCCAGCTCAGAGGTCTTAATAAGCGAGCTAAGGGATATTTATCCTAGAATAAGGTGCTTGACACAGCTAGTAATAGCTTTTGATAAGCTATATGGTGAGAAGAAAAAGGAAAAAGGGCTTATTGATTTTAATGATTTAGAGCATATGGCTCTGAATATCTTGGTAAACAAATCAGAGGACGGTAGCATGAACCCTACAGATATAGCCCTGCATTACAAGCAAAAATTTGAAGAGATTCTAATAGATGAGTATCAGGACAGCAATCTGGTACAGGAGCTTTTGTTGGGGAGTATATCAAGAAAGGATACAGATAACCCTAATTTATTCATGGTAGGAGATGTAAAGCAAAGCATATACCGCTTCAGACAGGCAAATCCAAAGCTATTTTTGGAAAAGTATAATTCATACTCTGCAAAAAAGGGAGAGAGATGCAGAAAAATCTTGCTATACAAAAACTTCAGAAGCAGAAAGGAAATTTTAGATGGTGTAAACTACATATTTAGACAAATCATGTCTACAGATGTAGGGGAGCTTAACTATACATCTGAAGAAGCACTATTTCTTGGTGCAAGCTATCCTATGTTAAACCAAAGTGACAAAAAAGCAGATAGCCAGATAAGTGATGAAGAAGGTTATCAAAATAGTGCTACAAGTAATAAGGATACTCAAAACTTAGTACAGCAAGGGTTTAAGACCTTTGAAGGTGCAAGCATAGAGCTTCACATAATAGAAACAGGAGGAGATAAGGAAGCTTCGGATTTAGATGAGTCTACAAACGAAATAGATGGAGCTAGTACTAGAAATAATAGCAATTCAGAAATATCATCTAATGAAGAATATGAAGCTAATTCATTTGAAGAAGAGGATAATCCAGATAATATACAATGCGAAGCACGAATAATTGCCTCTGAGATAAATAGGCTTGTTAACCATTCAGAATACATGATATTTGATAAAGGTATTAAAGGCTACAGAAGCGTGCATTACAGAGATATTGTAATCCTATTAAGGGCAGTTAGTGGCTGGATGGAGACCTTCTCACAAGAATTTGAGGCTCAATCAGTGCCTATATATGCAGATGCAGGAACAGGGTATTTTGACACTGTAGAAATAAGTATTATGATGTCCTTACTTAAAATAATAGATAATCCTTCTCAGGATATACCTTTTATAGCAGTGTTAAGATCAACGATAGGTGGCTTTAGTGCAGATGAGCTAGTTAATATAAGAATAATACAAAGAGGCTTCGATGTATGAGGCATTCTGTAAATACTGTGGTGATGTTAAAGCTACTGATGAGACAGAAGGCACAGCTTCAATTAATAATGAAATTACAGTCGATAGTATAGAAAAGAAGAGTGAAAAATTAGTTGCAAAAGCAAAAGCATTTCTATGTCAACTAGATAAATGGAGAAGCAAAGCAAGATTTACACCGACCGATAGACTTATTTGGTACTTGTTTTCTGAAACCGGCTACTTTAGCTTTGTAGGGGCGATGCCTGCCGGTAAGCAAAAGCAGGCAAACCTGATGCTGTTATTTCAAAGAGCACAGCAATACGAAAAAACAAGCTACAGAGGG
>QKEK01000254.1 GCA_003251775.1 Clostridia bacterium
ATAGAGGATAATGCAGTAGCTGAAAAAGAAGGTGTTTCTGATGAATCGGCATGAATGGTTACCGTTAAAACGGCAAATCATAATTACTTATGATTTACATATAGCAAGAATTATAGCCGAAATACTACCAACACCAATGGAAATCTTTTTGGGGACAATCACAGAGGATTATGAAGAATACTGGGTGATAAAGAAGACCTTAGCTCAGAAGCTAGAAGCAGCTGGATACCAAAAGGTAGACGAATAATTGAAACAAACAAAAGGGAAAAGGCAGATGCCTTTTTTCTTTGACTGAAACATTAATGAAAGCTAAGTCTTGAAATCTGTATAATACTTGAAATGCTGTTGAGTAGGTGGTGATGAATGAGTAGGAAAGGGTGTCCTAACAGAACTAATGTATATGAGTTGGTTATTGTACCAAATCTTGATAATATTCGTAAATGGATAATATCCGGTATGGCTGTTCGTGATATTTGTAGCAGATTAAATATATCGGTGGACTCATGGTACCGCTATTGTAATCAGCATGAAGCACTCTCGGAACTAGTGAAACTGTCCAGAAACATGGTAAACAGCGAGGTTGAGAACTCTTTGGTAAAGCTGTGCCTTGGTTATGAATATGAGGAAATAAAAACGGTCATAGAAGAGGATAAGGACGGTAAAAAGCGTACTCGGATAGAAAAGACCAAAAAGCAACAGCCACCATCGGCTCATGCCATATCGTTCTGGCTTAGAAATAGAGCACCAAACGAGTGGAGCGATAGAAGGGAGCTAGTGGTAGAGAACAGAAATGAAGATGAACGCAAGAAACGGTTTATTGAATTGATAGATGAGAATGATATTATAGATGTTGATTTTAAAGATTTTTGTGAAGAAGATAAATCAAACAAGATATAGTAGCTACATTGCCATAGTATTAAATTAATTGAAACTAACTACTCATTATTATGCAATCAGTTTTATTGAACTTTTTTCATAGAACATCACCTATAAACCCCAAAAAATACAATAGAAAGCTTTCAAACTGAAGTCATAATGGATATTATGGCTTGACTTACAACGCACTCAGAGGTAACATGTGACACTGACAAAGCATTATCAGAAGGGAGTTGTAAGGATGAAGGATATAGAAAGCTTCAAACAGTATTTAGAGGGGCAAGGAAAGAGCAGAAACACCATTGAATGCTATTGTAGGGATGTTAAGCAGCTACGGGGGTGGGCTTCTAATTCCCTCAATTCAGAGCTGCGTGGGTTGGCTCAGATAAATTTGACATACTACGGGCGAAAAATAAAAGAGTCTGGTCAAGCACCAGTAACTGTGAATAGAAAAATAGCATCCATTAATAGCTTTTATAAGTATCTATTTGAAATGAATATAGTGGAGAAATTAATGCTTATCAAGCCTATAAGCATAAAAAAGCTAGCTGAATTTAAGGCTTTAGAAACAAAACAGATATGGAAATTACGAACAGAGTTTCATAAAGGAAATAATAACATGCACATTGCAATCCTTGAATTATTATTAAATACAGGCATCAGAGTATCAGAATTAACAGGCTTACTACTTTCGGACATTTGCTTGAAAAGTGGTTACAGTATAGATGGTAAGGTTGACTTTGAAGCCTTAAAGAGAAAGAAAATATTGATTAAGGTATATGGCAAGGGTGAGACCTACAGAGAAATTCCTTTAAATATGGATACTAAAGAGGCACTATTTGAATATTTGAAAGTAAGAATGAAAACTGAAAATGAATTAATATCCCTAGCTTCAAAATCACCTTTGCTTATTGGTCAGAGAGGGGCATTAAAAAGGAATGCTATTAACCTAATACTAAAGAAATATGCTAATCGAGTCAACGTTGTGGTATCAGCCCATAAGCTAAGACACTCACTAGGATATGCGTTGGTAAAGCAAGGTAGACCAATTACAACCATTCAACAAATACTTGGGCATGAAAGAATTACTACAACACAAATATATATGTCAACAGCAACCAAGGATAAAGAGGATGCTTTAGAAGCAGTGGAATGGTAGGGGAGCGTACCCTTCTGTTTTCATAGAACAGGGCTAGCAAAAAGCGTTACGGCAATTTTTATAATAAATTGGAGGGAAACAAAGTGGCTGACGTACAGCTATTAGAAGAACAACGTCAGAATATGCTTCTAACTGAATATATGTTAAAGCACTTCTCGCCGGCAAAAGCTAAAAAGCTGGTTGAGGAGTTTTCTTTTGCAGAATTAAGAAAGCTGATGGGTGAATATGATATTGAATTGTTTGCAAAGGTGTATTTCCCAAAGTATTTTGATAGACCCTTTGGGGAATTTCATCGTGGCTTATTCAAGGAATTAAAATACATGCTATCCAACAGCGGATTGATAGAAGCCTTTGGACTTCCGAGGGAGCATGGTAAAAGCACTATAAACTCATTTCTATTCCCACTTTACGCTACACTCTATGATAAGTCACAGTTTACATTAATTATATCAGCAACTGAGCAAATAGCCTTGCCGTTTCTGGATATGATTAAGGCTGAGCTTGAGAACAATGAGCTTATAAAGGAGGACTTTGGAGTCAGTAAGGGAAATCGATGGAATAATAATGAGATATGGATTAAAACCCAGAGCGGAATAGATAGCTGCATTTGTATAAGGGGAATAGATGGCTCATTAAGAGGGATACATTATAAGCATTACAGACCTACATTAGTGTTGCTAGATGATCTCTTAAAGGACGATACAGCAAAGTCTGAGACCAAAAGAGAAGCAGTTAAAAATACATTTACTGACGTAGTCATTCCCATAGGAACAAAGGAGACAAACATTTTGATAGTGGGGACAGTTCTCCATGAGGAGGACTTGATGTCAGAGCTATTAAAGGGTCAAATATCAGGTGTCAGGAGCATTAGGAAATCTGCTATTATCTCATGGTCTTCAAGAGAGGACTTATGGGAGCAATGGGAAAAGCTATATAACAATCTTGCAGATGAAAATCGAATAGAAACTGCTAAAGCTTATTTTAATCATAAAAAGGCTGAGATGCTCAAGGGAGTTTCAATTCTATGGAATGAGTATCTAGACTATTATTATTTAATGTGCAAAAAGCAGGCAATGGGTGATAGAAGCTTCTTTAAGGAAATGCAGAATGATCCCAGAAGCTCTGATGAATATGTTTTTCAAGACATAGGTTATTGGGATAGACTACCCTCATTCGAAGAAATGGAGATGGTCATGTCAGTTGATCCTGCCATTAAGAATAGTAAGAAAAGTGATTATTCAGCAATAACAATTCTAGGAAAGCACAGAAAAACAAAGCAGATGTATGTTGTTGATGGAGGAATCTATAAGCTTCTGCCAGATGATTTATTTATGGTGGCTATTGATAAGCTTCGAATATATCCAATGGATAAAATAATGTTTGAAACAGTGCAGGCACAGGACTATATTAAAACAAAATTTGAGGAAGAGCTATGGAAGCATCAGATATTTGTAAGGGTAGAAGGGGTAAATAGTAGAGGGAACAAGCATGAGCGAATTATGAGCTTAGAGCCTGATATAAAAAAACGACATATACTTTTCAATTCGGACAATATAGGTTATAATAGGATGGTAAAAGATTACAACAAAAATGCTAAGAATGATGACGCGCCCGATAGCTTGTATTTAGCGGTGCAGGGGGTTGTTGGGATGAAGAGGTTGAGGTTTTATGATAGAGGGTTAGTATTGTAATTTCGGAGGTAAATAACAAATTATGATTAATCAAACGTTGAAATTTAGGAAAGCCAATGAGAACGATTTGGAATTTCTTATAAATCTTAGAGAAAAGACAATGAAAGAACACATTGAAAATGCTGGATTAACATATGATTATGAAGAGATACTGAATAGAGTAAAATGCAATTATAATTGTGCCAAAAT
>QKEK01000103.1 GCA_003251775.1 Clostridia bacterium
GAACAACCTCTTCCTCCATATGGAGCATGCCTACTAGGCAGTGTCAATGTGGCAAAATTTATTGAGAATCCTTTCTCCGATAAGGCATTTTTTAATGAAGATAAATACAAGAAGGTAGTTAAGATTTTTACAAGAATGTTGGATAATGTGGTAGAGGTTAATGGTCTACCCTTAGAGAAACAGCAAGAAGAAATTAAACGTAAACGTCGACATGGTATGGGTTTCTTAGGTCTAGGTAGTGCAATGTCGATGCTTGGAGTCACATACGGAAGTCCTGAATCATTACGTCTTACTGAACAAGTAGCTAAGATTATGGCGGTTGAAAGTTACCGTGAGGGTATCTCGTTAGCCAAAGAAAAAGGCCCTGCACCAGTTATGCTTGAATTTTTTGATGGTGTAGAAGGTAAAAACCTATGGATTAAAAGTAAATTTATGGGGCGCATTTGGGAAGTTGAACCAGAACTAAAAATTGAAGCTGAGAAGTATGGTTGCCGATTTAGTCACGCCACATCGATTGCACCTACTGGTACTATTAGTCTTTCAATTAACAATAATGTAAGCAATGGCATTGAACCAACATTTGCTCACAAGTATACACGAAATGTAATAAAAGAAGGCAAGAAATCAAAAGAAGCTGTTGACGTGTACTCCTATGAGATGTTACTTTATAAAGAGATGTTTGGTACAGATCAAATCCCTTCTTCATTTAGTACAACAGATAATATCGGATGGAAAGAACATGTAGATGTTCAAGCGGTAGCTCAAAAATGGTGTGATAGTAGTATTTCAAAGACTATTAATGTACCAACTGAGATGGATTTTGAAACATTTAAATCAGTTTATATTTATGCTGCTGATAGTGGACTAAAAGGATGTACAACTTTCCGATTTAATCCAGAAGCCTTCCAAGGTGTATTAGTGAAAGAAGACGATCTAGAAGCTACTAAGTATGAATTTATCTTAGAAGATGGTGAGAAGTTTGTTGTCAAAGGAAACGACAAAATCATGTATGATGGTGAAGAACACTCTGCCGCAAATCTTTATGATAGCCTAAAAGAAGGTTATTATGGTAAATTCTGATAGTTAAAATAAATATTAAATGGTAGGGTGAAACTCCCTACCACAGTTAAATTATTTATAATAAAGGAGTATCTAAGTGATTGAATTTAAAAATAAGATTGTTTCATATCGACTATTAACAGAGAAAGAAGAATGTTGTGAAGAGAAAGAAGAAATTATTGTTAATGACATTAAGTTACCAGATGATGCACCAGCTCGTATGAAGATCTTACGAGGTGATGGTAAGAAATGGTATTTAACTGTAGTATATCAACCTAACACAGAATCTCCATTTGCACTATTTGCCCATACAAACTCTAAAGAAAAAAATGCAACAACCAATAATGCTGTTGACCTTCTAGTACAACTGGCATATAATAAATGTATTGCACAAAAACATATTGAATCTACACTAGAAAAATGCAAAGCAGATTCAAATGTTGGAAAGTTAACTAGAACCATCAGTCTCCTACTACGGCATGGTGTAAGTATTAAAAATATTGTTAAATCACTTGAAGATGTAGATAATGTATTTGTTGGCTCTTTCCTATTTCAAGTTCGCAAGTTTCTGTCTCAATATATTCGAGATGGTGAAAAAGTTGAAGGTGAAGTTTGTAAAGAGTGTGGTGGAACTTTAGTATATTCTGAGGGCTGCCTGAGTTGCAAGGATTGTGGCTGGAGTAAATGCGGATAAATATTTCAGGCGGTTAAAAACCGCCCTAATTTTAGGAGTAATATGTGAAATTAGTTTATGGTGTAGGACTAAATGATGCTAATTATAATGTAAGTGTGACCAATACACTTCCCGACGGAGAAATAGTAACTGAATGGTGTCCATATTACACAAAATGGAAAAATGTATTAGCTAGATCATTTTCTAAAAGAATGAAAGAGTTAAGACCATTTTATAAAGATATAACTTGTTGTCAAGAATGGTTAATATTTTCTAATTTTAAATCTTGGATGAAGCAACAAGATTGGGAAGGTAAACAATTAGATAAAGATTTATTAATTTATCAAAATAAAATATATTCTCCAGAAACTTGTGTTTTTGTAGACAGAAAAATTAATCAATTTTTAGTTAAAAGTAATAACTCCAGAGGAAAATACCCATTGGGTGTTTCTTATAGAAATAAAAATAAAGATATGTGTAATGAATTAAATTCCCCATACAGAGCAGTAATCAGTCATAAGGATAAATTTGTTCATTTAGGTGATTTTTCTAATCCAATATTTGCACATAGGGCATGGCAAAAAGAAAAGATCAAGTTAGCTAAACAGTTAGCGGAAGAACAACAAGATATAAGAGTTAAGAATGGTCTTCTAAGAGTTGCATCTAAGATTCAAAATGACTATGATAATGACTTAGAAACTAAAGATTTTTAGGAGGATGCATTGTTAAATGATGACACTTTTGAGTAAAGTATCTTCACAGATGTACACACATTCTTGTCCGGTATGTGGAAAACCTACATACTGCGCTTGTATGGCAGGGAAATCTCCTTCAACTTGTTGGTGTTTTGCTATTGACATGAAGAAGATTGAGATAGATAATGACTTATGTATGTGCAAAGAGTGCTTATTGAAGTACATAGAAGAACATAAAGATGAGTTTATTTAAAACAAAGATATAAGGAGAAATATATTGTGTGCATCACCTAATACTAAAAGAGATAAATCATTAGATTATTGTGATTTATATAATACACCCATTGTTGCTTTAGATAAATTATTTGAACATATCCGTTTAGATAATAGAAGTACAATTCTTGAACCATGTGCAGGTAAAGGTATTATTGCAGAATACTTGCGGGAACGTGGGTATGACGTAGGAACAAATGAACTATTTGATCATGGGTATAAGACAATATGGAATGAAAACTTCTTAGAGTGGTCTAATGATGGGTTTGATTACATCATTACAAATCCTCCGTATAAATTAGCTAAAGAGTTTATTTTAAAGGGATTTGATGTTGCAAGAGAGCAGTATCATCTTTTACGTCTGAGTTTCTTAGAATCACAGAACCGATATGATGAATTATTTTCATTAGGTCATTTAAAGAATGTTTATATCTTTGTCAAACGAATATCTTGTACAGAAGGGCAAGATGAATTACCAACGGCAAATAGCGTAAGTTATTGTTGGTTACACTTTGATAAAGAATATAACGGCTTACCAACACTCTATTGGATTTAAAGGAGCAAATAATATGAACATCAAACAAAAGATTATTATAGATAAGATTGCTGGAATTGATAATGTAGAACTAACCCACGAAGAAGCAAAGGAACTCTATGAAGCACTGAAGGGGATTCTAGAGCCAAAAGCAGAACCTAGTGTAACACTGCCTGCAAACTTCAGAGAAATCTATGGCCCTCCTAAACAAGAAGAGAAGCCTTGGTGGGTTGAACCTTGTGATGTTAGATTTACCAGTGGATATGCGTATATAGGAGCAATTTAAATAATATATGCGACTAATTTGCATGTTACACTGTAGTTGACAACCAACTAGATGTATGTCAAAATAGAAGAGTAGAATGTAAGACAATATAGTAAAACACAATTTTATAACAACAAGAAGGAAACAATAGATATGCCAAAGATTATGTCTGGTAAGCAAAAGAAGAAAATCTACAAAGTAGAACTAGCTAAGGCTCAACGTGAACTGATTAATGCCTCTTCTCGAAAGAAGAAAAAGAATATTCCTAAAGAACAACTGTTGGACCTTGTTTTTCTAGCACAAGAGGACTAGACTGAAGTAAGTAAGAAAATCAGGCAGGTGAAATTCCTGCCTTCACTAAAAGGAGACTATAAATGAACTTAATTGACAATGGCGTAAAAGAGATCATAAA
>QKEK01000135.1 GCA_003251775.1 Clostridia bacterium
TAGAACAAATGTATCCGGGCTATGAAATAGACAGAGAATCTGAAATTATTAAGGTGTTTGATTTGGCTTGTAATAATATTGGCTTAAACACGAATTTGCACTACACAGGTGGTGGTAGTGATACTAACATTGTAAATAGTAAGGGAATACAAGCAATTGACATGAGTGTAGGAATGCAAATGGTTCATAGTACCTTAGAACAGATAAGAATCAGTGACATGATAAAAGCAACAGAATTGTTGGTTGAAATAATTAAGGTAGTTAGTACCTTGTAGAATAAGTACTCTTTGCTGTCCACACTATCGAATCCTTGCTATTTACTATAGTTCTGTATAATCATTACATGTATAAAAAATGTGCTCTGTGTGAATTTTAATACTATAATGAAAGTTCAGAAGACACATACACAGATTTTATACTTCAATAGTAGAAGCGGAGCGTGATAGTAAGTGTGGAGAAGGTTTCGTATTATTGTCCTAGGTTTTGCTGTGATGATTATTACAGTTTTCGCCATAAACTATATATATATATTGTTCTTTATTCCTGAGAAAGTAAGAATACCCGTTGGTGAAGAATATGTTTATGAATTAAATACAATATTCAATATAAGTTGCACTGATTATAACGATACAGTTCTTAATGTAGGCAACATTAATGGAATACCAAAGACAGATGGCTCAATGTCAAAAAAATTTGTTTTTAAGGGTGTAGCTTCTGGAAACACACAGATAAATCTAAGGGTTTTAGGTGGATTTGCAATTAAAACACTTAGTGTGGAGAGTGTTCTTCCACAAAAGGTTATTGTATGTGGAAATACTGTTGGAATAAAGATAGCCTTGAATGGACTGCTTGTTGTTGGAGATACTGGAGTTTTAATGGAACATGGCAAAGAGGCATTCCCAGCAGGAGATGCAGGGGTTAGAGTAGGGGATTTTATCGTAGAGGTCAATAATAAGACTATAAAAGATTCCATGGACCTGATTAGAGAAATAGATAAGAGTAATGGCAAAAGTATTCATATAAAAGGGAAAAGGGGTGAATACATATATGAGCTAGATGTTACCCCAATACAAGCCGTTGAGGATAGTAAGTATCATATTGGAATCTGGGTTAGAGATAGTACAGCAGGAATTGGTACTATGACATTTATTAACCCGTTAAATCGAGCATTTGGTGCCTTGGGACATGGCATAACTGATATTGACACGGGTATACTGATGCCAGTAGGAAAAGGCGATATACTAAAATCAAGTATAATGGGTGTCAAAAAGGGAGAACAAGGCATGCCAGGAGAACTGAAGGGTACATTTTTAGAAGAAAACCAAATTGTAGGAGATATTTTTGAAAATAATACCTTTGGTGTTTACGGTATTATAAATGACAACTCGTTCACTCAGGAATTACCAATTCTTGATACAGGTCTCAATTATGAGATTAAGGCTGGAAAGGCATATATTCTGTCTAATATAAGAGGCAAGGAAATAGAACAGTTTGAAATAGAAATAGTTAAAATAAATAGGAATAATATTAAGGGAACAAAAAATATGGTTATTAAGATTACGGATGACGAGCTTCTTAATAGCACTGGAGGGATAGTACAGGGGATGTCTGGTAGCCCTATTATTCAAAATGGAAAGATTGTTGGAGCTGTAACTCATGTATTTATTAACGACCCAACAAGAGGGTATGGGGTGTTTTTAGAGAATATGCTGGAAAGCATAACTAGTGAAGTAGAGAAGAGCGATATAGCTAGCTAAGGTTTTAAAAACTATATTTTGTTCTTTATTGTCAAGATTGCTTGCATTTTATCAATGTATTTGTTAAAATATAGACAATTATTTACCAATTTGATGGAGGGTTATAACTATGAAGAGTTTATCTTTAGATTATTCTAAAGTATTAGGATTTTTGCAACAGCATGAAATTGATTATATGCGTCACTATGTTGAGTCTGCTCAAAAAATGCTACAAAACAAAACTGGAGCAGGAAACGATTATGTTGGCTGGGTTGATTTGCCTATAGATTATGATAAAGAAGAGTTTAGCAGAATAAAGAAAGCAGCTGAAAGAATTAAGAATGATTCAGAAGTATTGTTGGTTATCGGTATTGGCGGTTCTTACTTAGGTGCAAGAGCTGCAATAGAAGCTTTGACACACTCTTTCTATAACATGCTTCCAGCAAACAAGAGGAAAACACCTGAAATATACTTTGTAGGAAATAATATCAGTTCAACCTATATTAATGATTTGCTTGAGCTTATAGAGGGCAAAGAGGTATCTGTTAATGTAATCTCAAAGTCAGGAACAACAACTGAGCCAGCTATAGCCTTTAGAGTTTTCAAGGAATACCTTGAAAATAAGTATGGTAAAGAGGAAGCACAAAAAAGGATATATGCAACAACTGATAAAGCAAGAGGTGCTCTTAAAAAGCTGGCAGATGAAGAAAATTATGAAAGCTTTGTTATTCCTGATGATGTGGGTGGTCGCTTTTCAGTATTGACCGCGGTTGGTTTACTTCCTATTGCTGTAGCAGGAATAGATATAGATGCAATTATGAAGGGTGCAGCTGATGCATATCACCTATATAAGGACACTCCATTTGAATCTAATATTTGTATGCAGTACGCTACAATAAGAAATGCCTTGTACAGAAAAAATAAAACAATTGAAATAATGGTGAATTATGAACCCTCAATGCATTATGTAACTGAATGGTGGAAGCAACTTTATGGAGAAAGTGAAGGGAAGGATCAAAAAGGTATATTCCCTGCAGGGGTAGACTTCTCAGCTGATTTACATTCAATGGGTCAATACATTCAGGATGGATTAAGAAATCTATTTGAGACTGTTATTAATATAGAAAAATGTAAAAAGGAAATGGTCATTAAGAAAACTAATGATGATTTGGATGGTTTAAATTATTTGGATGGAAAAACTATTGATTTTGTTAATAAAAAGGCAATGCAGGGTACAATACTTGCTCACAATGATGGTGGTGTACCTAATATAGTTTTAAATATACCAGAAATGAATGAGTATTACTTTGGGCAAATGGTCTATTTCTTTGAAAGGGCTTGTGGCTTGAGTGGATATTTATTGGGCGTTAATCCATTTGATCAGCCTGGTGTAGAGGCATATAAGAAGAATATGTTTGCTTTATTAGGAAAGCCTGGGTATGAAAAGGAAAAACAGGAATTAGAAAAAAGATTATAATCTTTTTAAGAAATACTATTTTAGTGGTGCGTTCCGATTGGTACGCACCCTTTAAGTTTATATGTAAGCGTTAATCAAGCTTCATTTTTGATAAAAAATTAATTTAGAGCTTGATTAATCGCCAACCGAATGGGTGGGGAATCGCTTGCAGTGGTTATTTGTGCAAAATGCATGGGGGAGTTTATATGTAAGCGTTAAAAAAGCTTCCGATTTAATAAAGAATTTAAAAAGCTTTTTTAATCGCCAAGACGAAATGGTCTGTAAACCGCTTATGGTGGTTATTTGTTCATAATGTATGAATGAGTTTATATGTTTTTGCTGCTGGTGATTAATGTTAAATATTAGAAAGTTTTAGAAATAGTAAAGAAAACTAGAGGCTTTGGGGGTAAAGTCATTTATGGATGCTAAAAATAGCTTAGGACGTTATAGGATTATTAAGGAATTATTTGATGGTGACATACAAAGTGCTTATGTATGTGCAGACACTGATGATAATTCAAGTGAGGGTTATATTATCAATGTTTATAAGAACAGAGAGATTATTGACATAGTACTACAGCATTTGTTTATATTAGAAGATAATAACTTCGGCGACTACCTTCATCATTTCGTTTACGGAAAGTATGTTTGTGCTGTTTTTAAACAAAGGCACGGTATTCCTTTAAATGAATATATTAAAACCCATTCTTTGTCTCAAATAGAAGCACTTGAATTAGCAAAAAGTGTTTTAAAAAAGGTAATATCGTTGCAAAGAACGCCCGTTGCTTTGCTGACGAAGCTACTAACCTACCAGAATATTATTGTTTTAGGGGATGGCATTGAGTTTTGCTATGTTCTAGACTGTAGAGATATGGCTTTTTCAACTGAGGAGCAGGACTTAATTATTGGTATAGGAGCTGTTTTTAGATATATATTTAATAGTGTTGAGAATCCACCTGCTAAGCTAAAAAGGGTTATTGATAAATGCCTACATGGAAAATACAACTCCTTATTGGAGATATGTCCTGAATTAGAGGATATCATTAAAAGATATGGCATCAACAATGAAATATCGAAATCCTTACAAAAAGATGAAATAGAGAGAGACTCTCTATCTGAAACTCAAAGGATGGATATTTCGGAGCTACTCTCAAAGTACTCTGATATAATAGGGGCAGATGTTAATAATGAAAGGGCAAATGTAAATCAAAACAAGAAATCAAACAAAACAAGTAAAGAAAATAGTTATAAACAGGATAAAAAGAACGTCAAAAATGACGCTATTCTTTTTGTTAAAGTACTACTGATATTTCTTTTATTCGCTATATTACTATTTGGATTGTATATAATTCTATTTCCTGAGAGCTACTTTTTTGGAATGAGAAACTCTTTTATTAGAGATTCAATTGCTCAATTATTTGGTGGTTAACTATAAATATATAAGCGTTTAACTAACTTCAAATTTGATAGAAATTCTAATCAAGTTCGTTAAATCGCTAAAGCTTAATATAGCTTACACCAGCTGAGTTATGGTATAAATAGTAAAAAGAAAAGAAAAAGCAGCTGATATGTAGAGAGAAATAGGTATTTTATCTGACTTTCTTCTGGAGCGTTTCTTGCTTACAATTATAGTACAGACGCTTGAGAGTAAAAGACCAATTAAAAGAATGAGTGTAATCTGAAGTAAAAAAATATTAGGGTCTTTTCTGTAATTTGAGTTAAAGGCTCTATGAAACATTGTTTCATACTCTGGTAGAGCTAATGCTAAAATAGTAAATGAGGCCAATACCAAAAGCCATACAAAGGCATTGAAAAATTTTATCCATTTAATTAGTATATCTGGCCCTTTTCTTCTCTCTATAGTCATTTTTGCCATTAAACACACTCCTTTTTGATATATTAACTTCCCAAGGATATTATTTTATAAATGGTAAAAAGCCGGAATCAAAGTAATATTTCATCCGGCTACCTTTTACTTTTACTTTGATTTTAAGCAAAACCTTTATACTATAAAGGGCTTAACCTCTTCGTAAAAATTCTCACAATCAGGTGTATGTATCTCTACCTTAATAGGCTTACTTAGGTCTAAACTAAATATTCCCATTATGGATTTTGCATCAACAACATATCTGCCTGAAGATAAATCAACATCAAAATCATATTTATTCACGATATTTACAAAATCCTTAACGTCATTTATAGACTTTAGCATAATATCAAATACCTTCATGTTATAATCAACTCCTAACAATGTATTTTAGTAATATTAAATAAGTAGTATGTATAAATAATTTCCATATGTATATATTATATTTATTTGATGGATAAGTCAATTACAAAAGTGTTAAAAATAATAAAAATATAATTGTTTTTGTGATAAACATTATGGTAAAATAAAAAAGTAACGAAAGAGAATGGGAGAGTGTCTTATGAATGTTGAATACATTAACCCTTTTATAGAGGCTAGTCAAACTGTTTTACAGCAGATGGCCAGTATTAATGCAGTACTAGGTAAGGTATATATAAAGGAAGCTCCATATACAAGTGATTCTGTAGTAATAATAGTTGGGCTTACTGGGAAAATGAGAGGTCAAGTTAATTTCACTATGGATGTAAATACAGCTATGTTTGTAGCCTCTAAAATGATGTATGGTATGCCAGTGACTGAGCTAGATGAAATATCAAAAAGTGCAATATCAGAATTAACGAATATGATTCTTGGTAATACTGCTACAATACTATCTAATAAGGGGATAGCAATAGAGATTACGCCGCCTTCATTGCTTATGGGTCAGAATATTCAGATCACACCAAGTAAAATGAAAACAGTGTGCGTGCCTTTAAAAATAGCGGATTCTGAGCACAAGCTTGAAATAGATATTTCGGTTGTTGAAGGCTAGAGACTAGCTTTACTAGATTATTGTACGTAACAAAAAGATTGACAAAATATTATCATATTTGATACTATACACATGAAAGAGCCGTTATATTTAAATGAGTTATAAGCAAATATAGGGTTGGATTAATCCAGCCCGTTTAAGTTTTATTGTGCAAACAACAAGATTCTTAAGCTGTCCGCAATAGCGTCGACAGCTTAGGGTTATTATATGTATAAAATGAAGTTTTTTATTTTGAGAGGAGAATGACTTATAATGAGTAAGCCAAGAGTTGCATTAGTTATGGGAAGTGATTCAGATTTTCCTGTATTGGAGAGTTGTGTTGCTACATTGAAAAAATTTGATATTGAGGTTGAAGCTATGGTGTGTTCAGCACATCGTACACCTGAGAAGGCGGCTGATTTTGCAAAGAATGCAGAAAAAAATGGTATAGGAGTAATCATAGGTGCTGCAGGCAAGGCTGCACATCTACCTGGTGTATTAGCTGCATTTACAACTCTTCCTGTAATAGGTGTACCAATTAAATCTTCAACAATGGATGGGCTAGATTCCTTATTGTCTATAGTACAAATGCCAGCAGGCATACCTGTAGCGACGGTTGCCATAAATGGATCGGAAAATGCAGCCTTGCTAGCTGTTCAGATTCTTGGGGGTGCTTACCCAGAGTTAAGAGAAAAAATGAGACAATATAAGCTTCAAATGGCTGAAAACGTAGAAAAAAAGAATCAAGCACTTCAAGAAAGGCTTAAGGCTTAATAGTTAGATTAATGTTATGCCACTGGCATGGGGGAGATAATAATGAAGAAAAATGATTTTGAGTACGCATATGATGACATACGTTTGGATAAACTAAATGAAGAATGTGGCGTTTTTGGAATCTATAGTAATGATAATTTAGATGTGGTAAGGTCTGTATATTATGGTTTATATGCATTGCAGCACAGGGGACAGGAAAGCTGCGGCGTAGCTGTAAATAATAATGGAGAAATCTCCTATTATAAGGATATGGGGCTTGTGCCTGAGGTTTTTACAGAGCATATTTTAAATTGCTTTACTGGTAAAATGGCTATTGGACATACCAGATATTCTACTACTGGCTCAAGCTTGAGAGAGAATGCACAGCCAATGGTAATTAATTATAAGGAAGGTAAGCTTGCTTTAGCACACAACGGTAATCTTGTGAATGCAGCTCAGATCAGACAGGAAGCAGAAAGTCAGGGGGCAATTTTCCAAACAACCACTGACACTGAGGTTATAGCTAGTCTGATTTCAAGATATAGAGTAAAATCAGATGACATGCTGGATGCATTAAAAAATATGATGAGAACAGTACAAGGAGGATATGCACTTGTAATCCTTACACCTAGAAGAATGGTAGGTATTAGAGATCCTTTTGGGATAAGACCGTTATGTATCGGTAAACTAAAAAACTCATATGTACTTGCTTCTGAATCGTGTGCTTTAGATGCCGTTGGTGCGGATTATATAAGAGATTTGAATCCTGGTGAAATAGTTTTTATAGGGGATAATGGGATTGAATCCTACCAAACAGATTTGCCTGGTGGATCTAAGCTATGTGTTTTTGAGCATATCTATTTTGCAAGACCTGATAGTGTAATGGATGGTGCTAGCGTATATGAGTCGCGACTTGAAGCAGGAAAAAGACTTGCTATTGAGCATCCAGTAGAGGCAGATTTGGTTATTGGGGTGCCTGATTCTGGGCTTACGGCAGCTTTAGGATATTCTAGACAATCTGGTATTCCATATGGCGAAGGTCTAATTAAGAACAGGTACATTGGAAGAACTTTCATACAGCCTGAACAGGGACAAAGGGAAACGGCTGTGAGGATTAAACTAAACCCATTAAAGCAGGCGATTGAGGGGAAGCGTATAGTAATGATAGATGATTCAATTGTCAGGGGAACAACAAGTAGAAGAATAGTACAGATGCTAAAGGAAGCAGGGGCTAAGGAGGTTCATATGAGGGTGAGCTCTCCTCCAATTAAGTATTCATGCCACTATGGTATTGACACTCCTTCTAGAAAAAATTTGGTTGCTGCATCTTGCACTGTTGAACAAATACGTGAGCTTGTTGCCGCAGATAGCTTAGGCTTCTTGAGCGTAGAGGCTTTAGTGAATACTCCAAAGGGTTCAAAATGCGGTTTTTGTACTGCATGCTTAGATGGTGATTATCCAATTGATGTGCCTGATGAAGGTAACAAATTTAGTATTGAGCAGAAGTGCTAGGAAAAAGTATTATTATATATCTAAAGCAGGAGTAGTAATGTTGAAAGAAAATTACCTATCATAATAATTTGAATAAAGAAGGTATAAGTATATGATTTTCTTTCAATCTAGATATGTGCCTGATGGAAGGAATGGATATATGGTTGCAAGAAAGGAATGGATAAAAAATGTCAAAATATAAAGAGGCTGGAGTTGACGTTGAAGCTGGTTATGAAGCTGTTAAGCTAATGAAAAAGCATGTAGAAAGGACAATGAGACCTGAGGTGCTTACTGGAATTGGTGGGTTTGGAGGACTATTTTCTCTTGCAGGAATGAACTTTTCTGAGCCAGTTCTTGTGTCTGGAACAGATGGGGTAGGCACTAAGCTTAAGATTGCTTTTTTAATGGACAAGCATGATACTGTTGGCATTGACTGCGTGGCTATGTGTGTTAATGACGTTGTTTGTAGTGGAGCACAACCCTTATTCTTTTTGGATTATATAGCAACAGGGAAAAACATTCCACAGAAGATTGAGCATATAGTTAAGGGTGTAACAGATGGCTGTGTAATGTCTGGCTGTGCATTAATAGGTGGAGAAACAGCGGAGATGCCAGGCTTTTATCCCGAGGATGAATACGATATGGCTGGCTTTGTTGTTGGTATTGTTAATAAGCCAGATATAATTGATGGTAAATCTATTAATGCTGGAGATAAGCTAATTGGTGTAGCTTCATCGGGTATACATAGTAATGGGTATTCACTAGTAAGAAAGCTGTTTGATTTAACTTCTAATAATCTTAAAGAGTTTAATGAGAGACTAGGAAAAAGCCTTGGTGAGGAGCTGCTTACACCTACCAAGATATATGTTAAGCCAATACTAGAGCTAATCAAAAAGCATACTATAAAGGGAATTTCTAATATAACGGGTGGTGGCTTTATTGAAAACATTCCAAGAATGCTACCAGAGGGAATGGGCATTAAGATAAATAAAGGAACATGGCCTGTATTACCTATTTTTACGCTTATGCAGGAAATAGGGCAAATAGCAGAAAGAGACATGTACAATACCTTTAATATGGGTATTGGTATGGTACTAGCTGTTGAGCCTGATTTAGCAAGTGATGTTATTTCTTCCCTTGAAGCATTAGGTGAGAAGGCTTATATCATTGGAGAGGTTACAAAAGGCAATGCAGAGGTGGAAATATGCTAAGAATAGGTGTAATGGTTTCAGGTGGTGGAACTAATCTACAGGCTATTTTAGATAAAATAACTGATGGTAATTTGAAAAACTGTGTTGTAGTAACAGTAGTCTCAAATAATAAGAATGCGTATGCCTTAGAAAGAGCTAAACAAAACGATATTCCTTCAGCAGTAATATCAAGAAAGGCATTTGCTGATACTAAAGAGTATGATAAAGCATTAATAAAGCATTTTACTGAGTTCAAATGTGACCTAATAGTTTTGGCAGGCTTCTTAAGCTTAATAGGAGAGGGATTTATAAAGCTGTTCAAAAATAGGATAATTAATATACATCCGTCATTAATTCCTTCCTTTTGCGGTAAAGGCTATTATGGTATTGTACCCCATCAGAAGGCTTTAGAATACGGTGTTAAGGTTACTGGAGCAACAGTGCATTTTGTTGAACCAGAATATGATTCAGGTCCAGTAATTCTTCAAAAGGCAGTAGCTGTTGAGGAAGGAGATACGCCTGAAAGCCTACAAAAAAGAGTGATGGAGCAGGCAGAGTGGGAAATTCTCCCTGAGGCAATAAGGTTAATCTCAAATAATAGACTTAAGGTTGATGGAAGAATTGTAAGAATATTATAGAGGAAATGTTTTATTGAATAAAAGGAGATGAACTGTTGAAAGAAAAGGAAATGTTGTAATGATGTAGATAGTAAAATGAAATACAATTTTCTTTCAACCCAGTTTTGTCACAGAAGAAAGGATTGGATGTAATAATGATTAAACGAGCATTGATAAGCGTATCTGATAAAACAGGTATAGTCGATTTTGCAAAGCAGCTTGATAGCATGGGAGTAGAGATAATTTCAACAGGTGGAACGGCAAAAGCATTAGAGGACTCTGGAATAAAGGTTATTGGTATATCTGAAATAACTGGGTTTCCAGAATGCTTAGATGGAAGAGTAAAAACCCTGCACCCCAATGTTCACGCAGGCATACTTGCAATGAGAAGTAATCCAGAGCATATGAAGCAATTAGAGGAGCTAAAGGTTGATACAATAGATATGGTAGTAATAAACTTATACCCTTTTAAGCAAACCATTTTAAAAGGACAGGTAGAGCTAGAGGAAGCAATAGAGAATATTGATATTGGCGGACCTACTATGCTCAGATCTGCAGCCAAAAACTATCAGGATGTTATAGTGGTTGTAGACCCTTCAGACTATAATACTGTAATTGATGAATTGAAAGCAACAGATAATGTTTCTGTTAAGACTAAGTTTAAGCTATCTTACAAGGTATTTGAGCATACCAGTCATTATGATACGCTTATAGCTGCGTACTTAAGAAGTAAGCTGAATGAGGAATTCTTTCCTGAAACACTTTCATTAACATATGAAAAGGCTCAGGAAATGCGTTATGGAGAAAATCCTCATCAGAAGGCAGTTTTCTATAAAGAGGTAGGTGCTAATGTAGGATGCCTGACATCTGCTAAACAGCTTCATGGAAAGGAATTGTCCTTTAACAACATTAATGACACCAATGGTGCACTTGATATATTAAAAGAATTTGATGAACCAACAGTAGTAGCTGTTAAGCATGCTAATCCTTGTGGGGTTGGTAGTGCAGGAACAATTTATGAGGCGTATATAAAGGCATATGAGGCTGATCCTGTATCAATATTTGGTGGTATAGTAGCTGCAAACAAGGAAATAGATGAAATTACAGCACAGGAGCTTAATAAAATATTTGTAGAAATAGTTATTGCACCTTCTTTCTCAGGGCAAGCACTTGAGATTTTAAAGCAAAAAAAGAATATAAGATTACTTGCTTTAGATAATATATCTGCAAAGCTGCCTGAGGGAACGTACGATATGAAGAAGGTAGCTGGTGGGCTGTTATTACAAAACTATAACAACCTATTGTACAATGAAGAGGATATGAAGGTTGTAACAGAAAAACAGCCTACTATAGAGGAATTAGACACAATGAGGTTTGCTATGAAGGTGGTTAAGCACACTAAATCAAACGCAATTGTTCTGGCAAAGGACAAGCAATCAGTTGGTGTTGGACCAGGACAGGCAAATAGAGTAACTGCACTTAAAATAGCAATAGAATATGGAGCAGAAAAATGTAAGGGTGCTGTTATGGCTTCAGATGCGTTCATACCTTTTGGAGACTGCGTTGAGGAGGCTTATAAGGCTGGTATTACAGCTATAATCCAACCGGGTGGTTCTATTAGGGATCAGGAATCTATTGATGCTTGCAATAAGTATGGTATAGCAATGGTGTTTACTGGAATGAGGCATTTTAAGCATTAATTATATTGCAATGTTGCAAAAGCCTTAATAAAGGTATAATAACGAATTTTGCACATAGAGAGTTAAATTCTTTTAAGGGGATGTATTCATGAAGATATTAGTCGTTGGAAGTGGCGGTAGGGAGCATACTATTGTATGGAAAATTGCACAAAGTCCAAAGGTAGAGAAAATATACTGTGCACCTGGTAATGGAGGAATAAAAAATCTTGCAGAATGTATAGACATAAATGCAATGGATATTCCTGCAATGGTTGAATTTGCTAAGGCAAACAAAATAGACATGGTTATGGTTGCACCTGATGACCCTTTGGCAGCAGGCATGGTGGATGCTATGGAGGAAGCAGGTATAAGAGCCTTTGGACCCCAAAAAGCAGCAGCTTTTATAGAGGCAAGTAAGGCTTTTTCTAAGGATTTAATGAAGAAATATAATATACCTACTGCTGACTATGAGGTTTTTAACAAAATAGAAGAGGCTATTGACTACATTAGTACATGTAAGATACCCGTTGTAGTAAAGGCTGATGGGCTTGCTTTAGGTAAAGGGGTAATTATCTGTGAGAATAGGCAGCAGGCCATAGATGCTGTTAATAGTATAATGAAGGACAAGGCATTTGGAGATGCTGGGAACAAGGTAGTTATAGAGGAGTTTATCTATGGACCAGAGGTGTCAGTTCTTGCCTTTACTGATGGAAAAACTGTTGTGCCAATGGTAAGCTCACAGGACCACAAGCGTGCCCTAGACAATGATAAGGGCTTAAATACTGGTGGTATGGGAACCTTTTCGCCAAGCAGAATATATACTAAGGAGCTAGCTGATTATTGTATGGAAAACATATATATTCCAACAATAGAAGCAATGAAAAAGGAGAATAGAAAATTTAAGGGAGTAATCTACTTTGGGTTAATGATTACTGAGGAAGGGCCAAAGGTATTGGAGTATAATGCTAGATTTGGAGATCCCGAAACTCAGGTAGTTTTACCTAGATTAGAAACTGACTTAGTTGAGATTTTTGAAGCAATAATTGATGAAAGATTATCTGATTTAGAAATTAAATGGTCAGATAATGCCGCGGTTTGTGTAGTAATGGCTTCTGGCGGATACCCGCAATCCTACAATAAGGGCTATGAAATTACTGGAATAGAGGAAGCTGAAAAGAATGCTGATATTGTCGTGTTTCATGCCGGTACAAAAAAAGAGGAAGAGAAATTCTTGACAGCCGGAGGTCGTGTCCTAGGTGTTACAGCACTTGGAAAGGATCTTGATGATGCTATTAAGAAATCATATGAGGGAGTTAGTAAAATCTATTTTACTGATGCACACTACAGAAGGGATATCGGGGTTAAATAGCTTGAAATATATCATCAAATTGGTTACAATTAACTACATGACGTAGAGTTATGTAGTTTTTTGTTTGATGCATGAGCTTCTATTTTACACCAAATTATTTACGAGGGGTGATTTATTGAAAATAGGAATTGCAGGAGGAACATTTAACCCTATACATTTGGGGCATTTAATAATAGCTGAGTATATGAAATGCAAGTTTTTTTTGGACAAGGTAATTTTTATACCCTCAAATAATCCACCTCATAAGGATAGAAATGCTATACTAGATGCTACACATCGATATGAAATGGTTCGCCTTGCAACTGAAAGTAATCCTGATTTCGAGGTTTCAGACATAGAATTACAAAGAGAAGGTGTTACCTATACTGTAGATACCTTAGAGGAGCTTCATTCAATATATGGTAATACCGTAGACTTCTTTTTTTTAAGTGGTGCAGATGTTGTTTTTGATATTCGCAATTGGCGGAGTCCTGAAAAGGTACTGAAACTTTGCACCTTAATTACTACAGGTAGACCAACACATAATATAGCTGACTTTGAAAGTGGGGTTAAGGAGTTAGTTAATAAATATAACGCCAGAGTTTTAACAGCTGATAGCCCATTAATAGATATTTCATCAACCATGATAAGAGATAGAATACAAAAAGGCTTATCTATAAAATACTTAGTTCCAGAATTGGTTGAGCAGTATATAATTAATAATAAGTTATATATAAGGGAGTAAAAATGGTTAACATAAATACAAATGATATTATTATTAGATTAAGAGAACAACTAAGTAGTAAACGACTAGAGCACTCAATAAATGTTATGAATACTGCGGTAAGTCTGGCAAAGCACTATCAGGCTGATGAGCAAAAAGCAGAGCTGGCAGGCATACTACATGATTGTGCTAAGGAGCTTTTAAAAGAGGAGAGCACAAAGAGGGCTTATGAATATGGTTTAGAGCCAGATGAAATAATAAGAAGGCAAAACAGTCTTTTGCATGGTCCATTAGGAGCTTATATAGCAAGGAATGAATTTGCTGTTGAGGATGAAGAAGTATTTAATGCTATATACTATCATACAACTGGTAGGCGGAGCATGAGCTTACTGGAGAAAATAGTATACATATCAGATTATATTGAGCCAGGAAGAACCTTTAAGGGAGTAAATGTATTAAGGAAATTGGCGTTTACGAATATAGATAAATGCCTATTGAAGTGTACTGATACTACAATTAGATTTATACTAAAAGAGGGTGGATTACTTCATCCGAATACTGTTGATGCGAGAAATAGTGTATTAAAGCTATT
>QKEK01000155.1 GCA_003251775.1 Clostridia bacterium
TATTTCCTGTGCTTTACCTTCTCTTATAGGCATTGCGAAGCCACCACAAACAACGTCACCTAGAACATCATAGAAAACATAATCCAAATCAGCCTCATATGCACCAAGGCTTTCTAACATGCTTATAGAAGTAATTATACCTCTACCAGCACATCCAACCCCTGGCTCAGGGCCGCCTGATTCAACACACTTAATGCCGCCGTAGCCAACCTTCAGAATGTTTTCAAGCTCGATGTCTTCACCCTCTTCTCTCAAGGTATCCAAAACTGTTTTTTGAGCTAAGCCTCCTAAAATTAGTCTGGTTGAATCTGCTTTTGGGTCACATCCCACCACCATTATTTTTTTGCCTTTTTCAGCTAAGCCAGCTGTCAAATTCTGAGTAGTAGTGGATTTGCCTATTCCACCCTTACCATAAATAGCTACCTGTCTCATAAAATCACTCCTTATTATTTTTTTTGTGCAAACAATAAGCTTCTTAAGTAATCCACTAGCTTAATAGCGTCGACGACTCAGGGTTCTTATTGACATTAATGCACAATTTTTTGCCTTTTTTCGTTTTACTAAATTTTATATAATAGATTTATTGAATAAAGTATTCATTAAATCTTAAGGAAACTAAAATATGTAAGCGTTTAACAAACTTCAAATTACATAGAATTTCTAATGAAGTTTGTTAAATCGTTAATAACTGCAAATAATTCGCTTATTGAGTATAATTTTGCGTAAATATGTAGCAATGCAAAAAAGCTATATAATGGGTTTGTTGTAAAATAAAGATATAGAATAATAAACTAATTGTTAAAAACCTTCTTTAGTCATTTTATAGATATTGCCTCATTGTAATATGCTATCATCTTCGTAATATTAATCTTAGACTTTCTCTATAAGCACAAAAAATCCCTATGTTCTATTTACATAGAGATTTACTTACATTGTAAATCAATGAATCTTAGAATTAAAATTTCATCCTCGTTTGATGCACAATAAACAATTCAACTTTGATATTATTTATGTTATTATTATATTTGATATGTTCATATTGTATACAAAAACCATTGTATATATGCCATATGGTTTTCTTATGCTTCACAGTATAGCATACAATGTTTATAAATGCAAGTTTTATTTTTAAACATTTCATTATTATTTTTCTTTATTTTTTTTATTTATAATAAAGTTTCATAATATGCCCCTGTTCTGAAATCGGTGTCATTTGAAAGCTTTGTTGTGTGAGCAACCTATTTCTTGTTACTTAATAATTTATTTAAACCTGATATAAATATTTAGTTATATACTACAAAAAAGCAGGGTTTTATTTTATATTTTTTATTAAAAATTAAACAAAATGAAATATATAAAATTTAATCTTGCATTTTTAGCAAAAAGCGAGTATAATGATTTCATAAATTCTTTATGAGAACAATAAGGTTCTTAAAATGTTTGTCAATTCAGAGCTAGTCGTTGGAGATTAGCTTAATTCTATAAAATATCATTGATGATAAAAGTCTCGATGCTGAAAAGTTTAACAATCTTAGTTTTAAATATCCTTAATACTGCTGATTAAAATAATTATGTTAGAATAAGTATTTTAATTTTAACTATATAAAGAAATATTTTAGACTCCTTTGTAGTTGTACAATAAGAACCCATGATAGATTGTCGACTCTATCTAAGATAGCCGACAGCCTAAGAACCTTGTTGTTGCACAGTGATAAATTTAGAAGCTTTAGGAGGGGGATTTCAAATGAGCAGCATTTATAAAAAGGAACCAACAGACTATACTATTATTCAAGAGAGGAATAAGTCTATTGCTAAAAATACAGCAAATAACATAGTAAGTATTACTTGTGATAGTGACAGTGTTGCAGGGACTGTAAGTCAAAGAGCTTGTGTTTATTGTGGAGCTAGAGTAGTGCTAAATCCTATTACAGACGCATATCATATCGTTCACGGACCAATAGGGTGTGCCAGCTATACGTGGGATATAAGGGGTAGTCTATCCAGCCATTCTGAAATATATAGGAATAGCTTTTCTACAGACATACAAGAAAAAGATGTTATTTTCGGTGGCGAAAAAAAGCTTGAGGCAGCTATAGCTGAGATTATAGAAAAGAACAGGGTGAATCCACCAAAGCTTATTTTTGTGTATGCTACCTGTATTATAGGAGTAATAGGAGATGACATTGAGGCAGTATGTAAAAGGGCTGAGGAGCAGTATGGTATTAGGGTAATACCTGTAAAATCGCCTGGATTTGCTGGGAACAAGAAGGATGGATATAAGGCGGCATGTAACTCGCTTATGACGCTTATGAAGCAAAGTAAGAATTTACAGAAGGTAAAAGGTATAAATTTTCTTGGTGACTTTAACCTAGCTGGTGAAATGTGGCTGATAAATAATTACTTCAGGGAAATAGGAATCCAAGTTGTCTCAACCTTTACTGGCGATGCGTGCTACGACAATTTAATAAAGGCACCCTCAGCCAGCTTGAATATTGTTCAGTGTGCTGGTTCAATGACATATTTAGCAAAACAGATGCAAAAGCAATTTGAAATACCATTTATCAAAATAAGCTTCTTTGGGGTCGAGGATACTTCTGAATCTTTACTTAAAATTGCACGTCATATTGGGGATGAGGCACTAATAAAGAGGGCTGAGAAATTCATTTTAGGTATTAAGGAAAAGACTGAGAAAGAGCTTTTATACTATAGAAAAAGACTTCATAACAGAAGAGCCGCTATTTATGTTGGTGGAGGCTTTAAGGCAATTTCATTAATAAAACAGTTCAATGATTTGGGGATGAAAATAGTAATAGTAGGTACTCAGACAGGCAAGGCAGAGGATTATGAAGAGATATATAAGCTAGCAGACGAAGGAACAATGATACTAGATGACAGTAACCCATATGAGCTTGAAAAATTTATTAAAGAAACAGGTGCTGATATATTGGTTGGCGGAGTTAAGGAGAGACCTCTTGCATATAAGCTAGGATTAGCATTTTGTGATCATAATCATGAAAGAAAGCACCCGTTGGCTGGTTATGAAGGAGCTATAAATTTTGCGAAGGAAATAGATGAAAGCATAAATAGTCCGATTTGGTCTTTTATTAAAGAAATAGATAGTGAAACAGAAGGTATTGAAGACGATGTAAGAGACATATTTCAGGAAGTATACAATGAGAAAATAGTTAAATTAATGAAAGTATAAAGAAAAATAATTTATAGAAAGCAGTTTGTAAAAATACAGGAATGAAAGTGAAATATGAGATAGTTATTTAGTCTAGAAAGAGGTGATTTTATGGAAAAGAATTATGTTAACCTAGATGTGAACCCATGCAAGATGTGTATGCCCATGGGCATGGCTACTGTACTAAAGGGTATTAAGAACTGTATGACAATACTTCATGGATCTCAGGGCTGTAGCACTTATATTAGAAGACATATGGCAACACATTATAACGAGCCGATTGACATTGCTTCCTCGTCGCTTACTGAAGAGGGAACTGTTTACGGAGGAGAGAATAACCTTAAGACGGCACTGTTAAACGTAATCAAGCTATATTCACCCGAAGTAATTGGTATTGGAACAACTTGCCTTGCTGAGACTATAGGGGAGGACATTGACCGTATTATAAAGGAAGTCAAGGATATAGAGCCTTATAATAAGGTCAGAATGATAACTGCATCAACAGCAGGGTATAAAGGGACTCAATTTGAGGGCTATCATGTAGCAATGAGGTCAATAATACAGCAGCTAGCTGACAACCCTGTAAAAAATAAGAAGCTAAACATACTTGTTCCACATCTAACTCCCGCAGATATCAGGTATATTAAAGAGGTTCTAAATGATTTTAATGCAGATTATACGCTTTTTCCTGATTTTTCTGAAACCCTTGATTCGGGTTATTCAAAAGAGTACAAGAGAATACCAGAAGGAGGTACAGATGCAAAGGATATTGCAAATATGGGAGGAGCTAAAGCAAGTATACAGCTTGGTGTAACTGTTCCACACGAGCTATCGGCAGGGCATTACCTTCTTGAACGGTTCAGAGTGCCACTATTTCAAATACCAGTGCCGATTGGTGTAAAGAATACTGATAGGTTTATAAAGCTATTGAGTCAGCTCACGGGTAATCCCATACCAGTAAAATACAAAAAAGCACGTGCAAGGGCTTTGGATGCGATGATTGATTCCCATAAATATAATGCACAGGGAAAAGCCACTCTTTTCGGAGAACCAGAATTGGTTTATAGCTTAGCCTCTTTGTGTATTGAGAATGGTATTAAACCAGAGGTTTTAGCTATAGGTGGAAAGAATGTATTGTTTAAAAAGCTACTAGCACCACTTGTTGTAAAGGAGGGCTACAACCCCCTGTTTTTATCAGAAGCAGATTTTGAAACCATACAGCAGCAGACAATTATTAGAAACTCAAATATTCTTATAGGTAGCTCTGATGGTAAATGGATAGAAGAAAGGGAAGGGATTCCTCTTATAAGGGTTGGTTTTCCTGTGCATGACAGAATAGGTGCTCAAAGAAGACTTAATGTCTGCTACGAAGGAACCCTAAGACTTTTAGATGAAATCACTAACTGCTTAATTGAACATAAGCATGATGGATATAGAAAAGAAATGTATGAATCATTTTACAAGAAGCAGGTATGTAGCCAATAGTGTATAGCTTCGAGAAAGGAATGGAGATAAATATGAAAAAAATTATAGCAACTAATAGAATATCAGAAAACTTGAAGAAAACAAGCAAGCATCCCTGCTTTAATCCTAAGGCACATGAATATGCCAGAATCCATTTGCCTATAGCACCTGCATGCAATATTAGCTGTAATTACTGCAATAGGAAATTTGATTGTGCTAATGAGAGTCGCCCAGGGGTTACAAGTCTTATATTATCACCAAAGGAAGCAGTTGAGACATATATAAATGCAAAAAACAAGCTACCAAACTTAAAGGTGGTGGGAATTGCAGGTCCAGGGGATGCACTGGCGAATTGGAGTAAAACAGCCGAGACTATAGAGTTAATTAAGGCGGTTGATCCTGATGTCACCTTCTGTCTTTCCACTAATGGTTTGATGCTTCCTAAATATGCTGATGCTTTGACAGAGCTTGGGGTATCCCATATAACAATAACTATTAATGCAGTTGACCCGAATATAGCCACTAAAATATATAGTAATGTATTGTTTGATGGAAATGTATATACAAAACTTGAGGCTGCAGCAATTCTTATAAAAAATCAGTTTCAGGGACTAAAAATGATGTCAGAAAGAGGTGCTGTGTGTAAGGTTAACATAGTAATGATAAAGGATATCAATGAAAATCAGATAAAGGAAATAGTAGAAATGGCTAAAGCAAATGGTGCATATATGACTAACATTATGAAGATGATTCCTGTTACAGGGAGCGTTTTTGAAAACGTAGAGCCTGTTAGTAATGAAAAACTGTCAGATACCAGAAAAAGCTGTGAAGACTCTTTAAAGCAAATGTATCATTGTAAACAGTGCAGGGCTGATGCTGTTGGATTATTGGGGCAGGATATGCAATGTAAAAACTTCTCATGTAAAAGCGAGTCTGCTAAAAGCAGATTATGTGTATAAGAAAAGAAATTTAATTTCAGATTTAAAAGGGTGTGTTTAGCTTGTATAAGAATAATTCTAAACCAGTACTTAGAATATTAACAGCCTTGTTCTTACAGTTAACTATTGTTGTGTTATTAACCTCATGCGATCAAAACAAAAAAAAGCCTGAAGAGATTATCATATTTGCAGCAGCAAGCTTGACTGAAAGCTTTGCAGAAATTGGTCAGGAATTTAATAAGCTACATGATACAAAAATTATATTCAATTTTGCAGGAAGTCAAAGTCTAGCTACTTCAATAAAGCTTGGTATGCCGTGTGATGTCTTTGCTTCAGCAAATATTAAATACATGGAGGAGTTGAAAGCTGAAAAACTAATTGACTCTTATGAGATTTTTGCTGGAAATGAGCTTATTGCTTGTAAATCCTCTTTAGTGAGCAAAGAGATTAGTAAACTAAGTGAGCTTGCGGACAGCTCTATACGACTAATCACTGGGGATAAAGAGGTGCCAGTAGGCAAATACTTTTTTACTTTATTGGATAGTCTTATTAACGAAAACATGCTAACTGATGCTGAAAAGAAGGAGATTATAGCAAACATAAGAAGTCAGGAAATAAGTGTTAAGGACATTGTCACAAAGCTTATTACAGGGGAAGGGGATTATGGAATAATATACAGAACTGATATAAATCCCAAGAATAGGGAGCAGTTAACGCCAGTTTACCTAGAGGAGTTAAATGGCTCGAGTATTGATTACCCAATCGGTCTTTTAGGTAAAAGTGAGCATAAAGAAAAAGCACAAGAATTTATCGATTTTATTCTGAGCGAGGAAGGAAAAAACATTCTAAGAAAGCATAATTTTAGCACAAAATAATGCTTTTAAAATCTAGCAGGAAGGTGAAAAGGGTATGGCTACAAGTATGAATACCACAACAAGATATACTCAAAAGCTTACTAGGGTTAGTACAGAGACTTCTGACTACAGTGTAAGAACTAAGGTAGAAATTAAGAATTATATACCTTGGTATGAGCGTATTAAGAATATTTTAAGTGTAGTGCTTGCTTTAGCGTGTTTTGTCTACGCTTTGTTTCTAATACTACCACTTATAAGTATTTTTGAATTTAGCGGGGTAAAAGCACTTATAGGCATATTTCAGATGCCAGAGGTAAATACTACTATCATTCTTTCTTTAAAAACCTCATTTATTACACTTTTTCTGACGTTTATAGTTGGTACTCCCATAGCCTTTTACTTAAATAGCTATTCCAATAAAAGAGGATATGTAGCAAAGCTTTTAGAAATAATTACTAAAATTCCAATATTGTTTCCCCCATCTATTGCAGGTCTAGGCTTAATACTGGCCTTTGGAAGAAATGGCTTAATAGGACGGCATCTATATTATTTAGGAATAGAATTTTCATTTACAATAGCCTCAGTTATTATTGTTCAATTCTTTATTTCCTCGGTTTTTTATATACAAATTTTCAAAACTGCACTTTCTGGTATTGACACAGAAATATATGAAGCTGCATATATATGTGGAGCGGGGAAAATAACTACAGTGCTTTATATCGTATTTCCAATGACACTTAAGCATATAATAGCGGGCTTATCAATATCGTGGGTAAGGGCTTTAGGTGAATTTGGAGCTACAATAGTTTTTGCGGGTAATGTTTTAGGAAAAACTAGAACCCTACCCTTGCAGATATATACATTTATGCAAAATGACTTAAAGTCAGCAGCAGCACTATCTGTAATCTTATATATTATATCATTTCTGTTGCTTGGAATAACTCAATTTATTTTTAAAAGAGAGGGTGAAGCATAATGAATTCTGAATACAGCTCAATTGGCGTTACAGATATGAGTCTTACGTACTTATTTAACAAAAACCCTGATTTAGTAAAAGCTAACCTAGTTCATTACTCATATTTATTAAAAAAGGTAGGAATAGATTTTGCTGAAATAAGTATTAATCTAGCTGAATATATACTATTAAAAAGCATAGAAGACAATAACATGTTTCCCCAATTTATATTAAGGATAGATAGCCTGAAAGAGCTAGATGTATTTATGAATTCAGACAAAAACACATTAGCTCATTATGAATATATTACCATGCCTTTAAAGGTTTATATGTCATACATTAATAAATATTTAAACGAAACGGTAGAGAGAATTAATAATATGTCTATAGTAACTCAAAAATATAATATAACTATAGAGATAAATTTAGAAGAGCTTTTTACAGGTAAGTGTAACAATAATAGCAAAGAAGCTTTATTACAAGCGTTAATGGGGCTTTTTGAAACATTACAGATTAACATAATTCCAAATAGTACGGTGTTTGCAATTAAGGTAACAGGAGACTTTGATTGCTATAACACAAAGTTTAGGCTTATAAAAAGTTTTTTTAGTAAACACTATATAAATACCATTATTTGTCCTGATAATAATTGTCACACAGCCACGGCAGTAGCAGTTAATGCAATTACAAGCGGTGTTACTGACATTTGTGGAACACTGACAGGATTACACCAGCACTCAATAAAGCTACCAGTAGAGGAGATATTAATGGCAGCAACAGTACTATTAGGATATAAGTCAAAAGGTCGTTATGAGTTTTTTCAGGAACTAAAAAAGCTATTTGAAAAAATTTCAGGAATTGCACTACCCTATAACAAGCCTATTCTTGGAAGTAATATATTTGACTGCGAATCAGGTATACATGTGGATGGAATAATTAAAGCTACTGAAACCTATGAGCCATATCCTCCTGAAAGGGTTGGGCTTAAACGTAAAATAGTTCTGGGCAAGCACTCTGGCAAAAAAGCATTGATTTACGTGTTAAACAAAAATAAAGCAGGCGATGAAAAACAACACATAGTGGCCAAATAAGGAGGTATTGCATGGATTATCGAATAGTAGATACAACCTTAAGAGATGGTGAGCAGACACCGGGAATTGCATTATCGCGTGATAAGAAATGCTACCTAGCAAGACAAATTGACGAATTAGGTGTTTATCAGATAGAGGCTGGGATACCTGCAATGGGGGGAGATGAGAAGGAGGCTGTCAATGAGATAGCAAACATGAGGCTTAATGCTAAAATATCTGCGTGGAACAGGATGTGTATACGGGATATAACTCATTCTGTCGATTGCAATCCTGATATTATTCATATATCAGTTCCTATATCCGAAATTCAAATAAAGCATAAACTAAAAAGGGACATAAAATGGGTATATCGGAATATGCTTGAATGTGTTAATTACTCATTGAGTATGGGCTTTGAAACTACAGTAGGGTTTGAAGATGCCTCAAGGGCAGATATTCATAATATAATATCCTTTACAAAGGCTGTTATGGCACTAGGAGTCAAGCGTATTCGGTATGCTGATACTGTTGGTATATTAACTCCCCAAAAGGCAATTCACGCTATTCGTCGAATCAAAGAAAGAACATTGGCTGATATAGAGATTCATGCACATAATGACTTTGGAATGGCGGTTGCAAATAGCAGAGCTGCTTTCTTTGGAGGAGCTCAATATGTAAATACCACACTTGACGGTATTGGAGAGCGTAGTGGTAATTGCGATTATAGTGGCTTTAACAATTTAATGAATAAATTTTCTTATTGTGCGAGCAACAAGCTTATTACCTCAAGCTTTTAAGCACATAAGTGAATCCTTGTTGAAACCAGTATGTCTACAACTTCTAAATTGCAAATTACCCCAAAAAAGCGAGTGATGTTCGTTTAGTTAGCAACTTTCCTCTTTATGCTAAAAAAATCAAATTAAATGTCGATATATTACATAGGAGTAATAATTATTTGAAATCAGCATACTAAAGATAAGCTAGAAGGTTGAGGTAATTCTAATGGAATACAAGGTGGTATTCAGAAATGATTTTATTTGTATTTTAAGATATGGTGAAAAGTATTTTATTGAGTCCTACAAAAATGGAATGTCTTTAGATGAGTTTAATACTCTAATGGGAAATTTGAAAATGATTAGAGTTATTAGCTTTGCTGAGGTCAGAAATGCGTTACTATATGCACCAAAGGAGCGAAAACCGTTTGGGATACAGAAGCCTAGAATAGAGGTTGAAATTACACCTGACCAGCTTCAGGCATATCTAATCCTAAATGTAGAAGAAAAGGAACTGGAGCCAGTAAACAGAGAGACCTTGACAAAGGAGATTATAGCGGAGCTTTTTGAACAGGATATAAAATTTGGAATTAAGAATGAGATATTTTCCTCTAAGCTCACAAATCAAAACAAAATACTTATTGCTGAGGGGAAGCCTGCTATAAACGGTAAGGATGCTGTAATTTCTATGTATGAAATCAACGAGCCTAAGCCTGAGCTAGTGGAGGATGGTAAAGCGGATTACTATGAAATGAATTTGATACATCGAGTAGTAGAAGGAGAGTGGCTTGGTGACAAGGTGGATCCTACACTAGGGATAGATGGACAAACAGTTAAGGGGGAAATAATAAAGGCAGTAGATGGGAAGAATTACCCTTTGCTATATGATAAAAATACAGTTAAGGAGGAATATAAAGACGGAGTTACAACATTATATTCCAAAAATCCTGGTGCCGCTGTTTATAAGGGTGATAAAATTAGTGTTTCAAATTACTTAGAAATACATGGAAATGTATCATTTAATACTGGAAACGTCGATTTTGATGGATTTTTAACTGTAAAAGGAACAATTGAAGACAATTTTAGTATAAGTGCCGTTGATGATATAGAAATACTTGGAGAATTTGGTGTAGGAAGCATTAAGGAGATTTTAAGCTCTAAAGGTAATATTTACATTAGAGGCGGAATAGCAGGAAAGAATAAAGCTGTAATTAAGAGTAAAAAAGATATATATACTAAATTCATTTCTGATGCTACTATTATATGTGAAGGCAGTGTTTATGTTGGATTTTATTGCATGAATAGTAACATTATAGCGAAAGAGGTAATAGTAGAATCGTCAAAAGGAAGAATTGTAGGGGGGAGTGTACAGGCTGCTATTAGAATTGAAGCGGCGGAGTTTGGTACAAGGAGTGAGATCAGAACCATTTTAAAGATTGAGGGCTTTGATAGAAATGCTTTACAGAGTGAATTTGTATCGATTGAGCAGCACATAGACTCTCAAAAGGAACAATTAAACAAGGTTAAGCAGCTTATATCTGTTTATAGCTCCTCTGACAAAATAACTGATGAAAATCAGTTGATACTAGATAAGGTAAATCAAAACTATTCTTATCTTATGGATGCAATAAAGGAATTTGAATACAAGAGAAAAAAGATTAAAGACTATTTAAAGACGCCTGGAGAGGGTGCGGTAATCGTCAAGAAAAAATGCCACCCAAAGGTTAGAATAGAAATTAAGAATGATGCTGTAGAGGTTAAGCAGGAAATAATCTGTGATGCCTTTTGCTATAGGAATAATGAAATCATTACTCTTTAAGCCTTTGATATAATACTAAGTCAAGGAAATATTCATGTGTTGGAGATTTTTATGTCAGTTTTATGTGGATGTGATATAATTGAAATAGACAGGATAGAGAATTTATAAGCAATAATGATGCCTTCAGGGGGCGAGTATATACAAAAAATGCAACCATTTTGCTGTGGCATACGCTGTATTAGAAACAGAATAGTGCTAGTAACTCTTAGAGAGAAGTTTGTCTACTGAAAGGAAGATATTTTTTGAGAAGGCTTAGATTCATTCATTTTGCAGATTTACATTTAGACGCACCGTTTATGGCACTTCGTTCAGAGGTGAAAGCAGAGAGAAGAAGAAATGATTTGCTTCGAGCATTTGATAGAATAATAGAAACTGCAAAAAATGAAAAACCAGATATAATATTAATATGTGGGGATTTATTTGAGCATAGACATGTGCGTAAAACAACTATAGCATATATAAATAATAGATTCTGCGAAATTTCGTCCATATCAGTTGTGATATTACCAGGAAATCATGACCCATACACTGTTAATTCTTATTATCATACATATTCATGGAGTAGCAATGTTTATATATTTAAAAATGATGAAGAGGTATACTATAATAATGAGTTGGGAATTAGGGTATTTGGTATCTCTAAAAGTGATGGTATTGCTAAAATCGTATCTTTTAGTACTAGTTCAGCTATTAATCAGAACACACTAGATGAGCTAAATATAAAGAAAACAGAGGATGTAGTACAAACAGAGGATATCAATATATGTATGCTACATGGCTCTTTAGATTTTGAGTTTGACTCCAGTGCCTATAATCCAATTTCAACAGCTCGACTTGAGAGTCTGAATATGGATTATTATGCTCTGGGACACTTCCACAATATGGTATACGCTAAAGGAGCTCAAAAAAGGATATATAATCCTGGTAGCCCTGAACCGCTTGGCTTTGATGAAGAGGGTACACACTATATTTTCTCTGGAGAAATAATAAAGAATAATAATGAGCCAAGTGAATTGAGGGTTACAGAAATACCAATCAATTATACAAATTACAAGAATCTTAAGCTGGATGTTTCAGGCTGTGAGTCAATGCAAAGCCTCCTCTTTAAAATTGTAGACTTACTAAATACTGAGGACAGAGAAAAGACCCTGTTTAAGATAATACTAGTGGGCTCTACAAGTGCAGAGCTGGTTATTGATTATAAGTATATAGAAAACAATTTACTGGAGCAGTTTTTTTACGTCAAAATATTAGATAATACAATAGCATTAAGAAATATGAAGGAGCTTGCACAGTCAAGCGGTATAAGAGGTGTCTTCGCTAAGATTATGATGCAAAAAATAGCCGATGAAGTAGATTTAAACAAGAGATATCTATACGAAAAGGCACTAGATTATGGGCTAGAAGCCTTAAATGGTCAAAAAATAGAAATTGTACAGGGGCTTGGAGAAAAAGAGAATGTTTATAACTAAACTGGATATTAAGGGATTTGGTAAGCTTAAAGATACTACAATTAACTTAATCAATGGACTTAACATCATTTACGGTAATAATGAGGCAGGGAAATCTACAGTTCAGACCTTTGTTAAGGCAATGTTTTATGGGCTAAAGGGTGGCAAGGAATCCAAAGAGGGTGATTTACCACCCATAAAGAGGTTTAGACCATGGGGTTATTCGTCATTTAGTGGTTATATGGAGTATACATTAGATAATGGTGAAAGCTACAAGATTGCCAGAAATTTTGAAAACGGCTCTGTTAAGGTTGTAGACAGTTTGTTTAATGACGTTACAAATAGATTTAGCATACTAAATAATAAGGTATGTGTAGGTGAGTTACAGCTTTTGATGGAAGAAAGTATATTTGAAGGCTCTGCGTTCATAAAGCAAATGGACGCTATTGTACTTAGGGACGGAAGAAGAGAGCTAATATCAAAGTTAGTAAATACAAATAGTGAAGTAAACAATGAATTGACATCTAATAATGCTCAGTCTATACTGAAGGATGCTATGAAAGAGCTTGTTGGGAACGAAAAAACCTCAAAAAGGCCATTAGATTTAATTAAAAAGCAATTAAACGACAGATACTCAAAAATGCAGCGATTAAATGAAGAGCGTGAAAGACTTTTAGACCAAGAGCTAAGATTAAGTCAGTCAAAGAAGGAGCTAGAAGTATTAGCGAAGAAAAAGAAGCAGCTTGAAAATATGCTGGAGTATTATAAGCTTGAAGAAGATATTTGTAAAATGCAAAAGCTAAAAAGGCTTGCAGAGGAAAAGTTGTCAGAATACGATACTCTTAAAAAAGACATAATTTCAAGTACTGAGCATCTTAATCAGGTGAAAGCCAAGATTAGGTCTATAGAAGAAAACAAGGATATGACTGATCATTCAGAAATAATTAGAAAGCTATTATTGACTCAAAAGAAGGGTGAGACGCTATGGGTATATTTATTTGGTATTATTGCGGCGGCATTATCGGGAGTATACTCTTTTATGCTTTCTTTAAAGAATAATGGATTCATGTATCTCGTCTTTTTGTCAGCATTAATAGAGTGTATAGTGATATTTTTACTGTATTTTAGAATTAGGAAGAATAAGACGACAAAAAAGGAAATAATAAACATTAGGCGACAGATGGAGGATAGTCTTAGTAAGGAACAGACGATTGAACCGCATAATATTGAGGTTAAATATCTTGAGGATAGGATACAGCAGTTTGTAGAAAGAAATGAAAAAGTTTATGTTTATTTGTCAGAAATCTTTGGTAAAAATTTAGTAAGCCAAAATGATATAAGCCTTGAATTAGAGGAATTAACAACGACTATTAAAAATAAGGAAAGACAAAAACAGGAAGTATTAAGAATACTAGATGGAGTTTTAATAGAAAACAGTGTCTTAGAGCAAGACATAGAAACACTAAATCAAAAGTGTAATCAATTGAATATTGATATAGCAAAAACTGAGGTATTAATTAATAAAAACGGCCTAGTAGAAGAGATTAATCAAAATTTATGCTATATTAGTGAGCTTGAGAGCCAAAAGCAAAGGCTAGAGGATATACAGTTTTCATTAAACGTTGCCATTGAGGCATTAGAGGAAGCTGAAACCCTAATAAAAAAGGATGTCTTACCAGAGCTGAATAACAGAATTAATCAGATAACTTCAGAAATACTAAAGATAGAACATGGTGTTGTTAAAATAGGTCAGAATGGTGTATTTAATTATGATAACTTGGAGGATAGTGGTATAGTACCTGTAAATTCATTAAGTAAAGGTACTATTGAGCAAGTAGCTCTTGCTTTTAGATTAGCGATGACTGAGTATTATGAAAATGAAA
>QKEK01000177.1 GCA_003251775.1 Clostridia bacterium
CATACTAGGGGGAGATTTGCTCCTTTTTCACTATGCTTTCAAAAAATACAAAAGCAAAAAAATAGAGGTTATATTGCTTGTGATAGCTTCCATTACACCATTTTTGCCTAATCTGCTATTTCTAACAAATGCTATAGGCAGGGAGTACGATTTTACACCTTCTGCATTTTCTATAACCTTAATATTATATCTAGTAATTATTTTTAAGTATAGGTTCTTAGATATTATGCCCGTTGCACAAAATCTTATATTTAATAATATGAATGAAGCGATTGTAGTTTTGGATATCCACGGGAGGATTATAAAATATAATAAGGCTACTACAGAGCTTTTTAATTTGAGTAATGTTCCTATTAAGCTTTATAGCAAAAAAGCATTAATAGCATTAATATTAAAATGGGTAGAGCATAAAAGCCTTGAGAGCGATAAGTGCTGTGAAGAGCTGGTTCAGCATATTTCTCAAAACAGGTTTGAACAAATCAGCAAGGATATAAAAATAGAGCTATATGGTATGAGGTACTTTAGAATAATGGTAAGCCCCATTTTTAAGGAAGGAAATGAGGTAGTTGGAAATATTATTACATTCTCTGATATAACTAAGTATAATGAAATGGTAAATGAGATAAATGAAAAAAATGAAGAATTAACTGCCGCTAATGAAGAGCTAGTTGTTTTGAATGATCAGCTTGTTGAGTATTCCTCCGCTGTAGAGGAATTGGCAGTTACAAAAGAAAGAAATAGGATGGCAAGAGACCTTCATGATACTCTTGGGCATTCTTTAACTATTCTAATTACGCTATTAGAAGTATCTAGTGGTATGCTTGAAAAGAATGTAGCAGAAGTTCGGGAAAAGATTAATCATTCACTAAGAATAGCAAGAGAGGGTCTTTGTGAAATCAGAAGGTCAATTTCTGGATTATCACCAAAGAATCTGGAGTGTAATAGGCTACTAGATGCCATAAAAAAGCTTATTGCAGAGTTTAGACATAACTCAAATGTGAAAATAATATTGACTGATGATGATATCTGCAATGACTTTTGGAAGGATATAGATGCCTCTTTCTCTGATGCAATATATAGAGTATGTCAGGAAGCCATAACAAATTCTATAAGGCATGGAAAAGCAACAGAGGTAAATATAATTATTAAGATAGTTGAGGATACACTTAAATTATACATATTTGATAATGGTTGTGGATGTGATGTTATTGTTAAGGGCTTTGGTTTAAAAGGAATGGAGGAGCGAATAGCATTAATAGGTGGCAAAATTTCCCACGGCTCAAGCGTGGACGGTGGGTTTAATATACAAATAGAGGTAAAATTAGGGACATAAACATACGTAAAAATGGCACTAATTGAGTAGAATTTTGCATAAATATGTTACAACGCAAAAAGCTTATTAAAAAAGTCAGGCTTTTATTTTTTTTATAGTTATGATAAGATAATGACAAAAAGAACTTTATTGTATATGAGTTTGTTGCATTGGTGTATATTTATACGCTACTTTGCGTTATTTTGATTAATCAACCAAAGTTTTTGCTTAAAGAAAGGAAGGGATATATTTATGGTAGAGGTCTATTATTATATATCTTGCGAAAAAGCTAGTAAGGCTACAGAATGTGGAATAAAGCTGTCAGAATACGCAGATAGAGAAGTAGAGGTATATTCGAATAGTACTAAAAAATGCCTAATTGCTTATCTGAATCCAAGAGATAATATGGAGCTGTATAATAATAAGGAGTATATTTGCTTGAAGCTAAATGTAGACTCACAATATTGCTTTGTAGCTCAGAGCTGTTTGTATAGATTGGGGATGAAAAACGAGTATATTATGAAAAGATATTTAAGTTCGATAATTCCAGTTAAGGATTACCGCTTTGGAGCATACAGAAGACCAGAATGTCTAATTACAACAACGGTAATTGGTGATGATATTGAGATTATGAAAAAGGGTCTTGATACACCTGTTTTATTTGAAAATTCTCAAGAGCTTTATTTGAATAATAAAATGCAGGAATTCAAAGATAAAAATCCTTATTTCAACAATGATGCTTTATATTTTTTATGTAGCAATTTGGTTGAGCAGGGAAAGCTTTATAAGCATATGGATAAGGAAAATAGGCTTGCTGTTTTTGTGAAAACTGAGACAGACGAGGATATTATACTAAGGCTTCCTGATGAATTATAGTTTTATTGTGCAAACAACAAGTATTGGGAGGATAAAATGGCGTTGATTAATTGCCCTGAGTGCAAAAAAAGAATATCAGACAGAGCAATTGTGTGTCCGCATTGTGGACTACCGTCAGACTACTTTTCCTATTCAACTGAGGAGTTAAACCCAACTGAACCAGTAGATACAAATGTGAAGCAAAAAAATAATTTAAGTAACAAACAGGAGAAAAGTCCAAAAAAGGTTGCTCAATCTAAAAAAAATGCTTTAGCTAGCTTACCAGTAGAGGTAGAAGCAGACAAACCCCAAAAGGAAAACAGTACCAAAAAGAAACGTATAACAAAAAAAGCACTAATAAATGAGGAGTTAATGAGACTTGATAAGGATCAGAATATCCTTAGAAATATATTGGTATCCTTTAATAAGGATTATGGTGATTTGCTTTCGGGAAAAAGGTTTATTGCAGAATCTGACCGTAAAGCATTTTATAGCAGATATGAAAAGCACCATCTTATGCTAAAGGAGCCACTTGTAAAGAAGTATATCAAAAATAATACTACAAAATTATGCGTAGACTTTGATGAAGTAAACAGCTTTATTAATAAAATCAATCACCTAGTTGCTGAGATAGAGGTTGTTAATGAAAAGTTTATATCCAGAAAGCTAATAGAATATAAAAGATATTTTAATGGGATTTTAAAAAAGGTTGATGCAAATGTTTTACTGGACGAGGAACAGAGGCGTGCAGTTCTAACAGATGAGGATTATTGTCTTTTGATTGCTGGAGCTGGAGCAGGAAAGACCACTACTATGGCGGCAAAGGTTAAATATCTGATTGATAAGTGTGGAGAAAGACCAGAGGATATAATAGTTATTTCATATACAAACAAAGCAGTTGACGAGCTTAAAGACAGAATATGTGATAAGCTAAAGATACCAGTAAAGGTTACCACCTTTCATGCTTTTGGATATGATATAATTCAGCGGGTCAGTGACCAACCACCACAGGTAAATTCCTATGCCTACAGCATCATATTTGAAATGCTGGAGAAAAGTATTTTTAGTAACAAAGAACTAATGAAAAAGCTTGTACTATTCTTTGGATACTACTTTGATATTCCCGAAACAGCTCTAAAATTTAATAATCTTGACGATTACCATAAATATAAGGCGGATATGGATTTTGAAACCTTGAGAAGCAGGCTAGGAGAGTATGTTAGAAGTGTTGCAAGTAAAAGAACGCGGGATTCCAGAACCATTAGGGGAGAGTATTTGCGTTCGGTGCAGGAGGTTCAAATAGCAAATTTCTTATATATTCATGGTATTGATTATGAGTACGAAAAGCCGTATCTTTTTAGTCTGGGTAAAAGAAAAAAGAAGTATACACCAGATTTCTATATAGAGCAGGGCGAAAACAAATGCTATGTTGAGCATTTTGGATTATCAGAATCAGGAAGGAGCTATATATATTCACCACAGGATATTGCAAAATATATGAGGGGTATAGACTATAAGAAAAGGCTTCACGAACACTATAATACGCCTCTTATAGCAACCTGGTCATCATATAATGATAAGCGTCCCTTGCTTGTGCATTTAAAAGAAGAGCTTGAGAAGAGAGGCTTTATATTAAACCAAAGAAGTGATGAAGAAATCTATCGTAAGCTTGTAGAGAGCAATAAGGACAAGTATATTGTTAAATTGATACTATTCATCATGGAATTTATTGAAAAATATAAAAGCAATGGATATAATGCATCGGGCTTTGAGGTGCTAAGAAGTAAAACAGATAATGTGAGAAACCTTTTATTTCTTGATATAGTTGAGGAGGTTTACAGCTTTTATCAGGACAGGCTAAAGAGTAATAACCAGATTGACTTTGCTGATATGATTAATGATGCTGAATACCTTTTAAGGGAGATAGAGGGTTCTAATGTAGAGTTGAATTACAGATACATTATTATAGACGAATTTCAGGATATAGCAAGGCAAAGATTTAATTTGACTAAGCGTCTTGCAGATATCACTGGTGCTAAGGTCGTTGCCGTGGGTGATGACTGGCAATCTATATATGCATTTGCTGGCTCTGATATCACCTTGTTTACCAAATTTTTAGAATTGATGGGAGCTGGAAAGGAGCTTCAAATAACACGAACATATAGAAACTCACAGGAGCTAATAGATATTGCAGGCTCGTTTGTACAAAAGAACCCTTTACAGATAAGAAAGCGTTTAATCTCGCCTAAAAGACTAGAAAACCCTATAGTTATCAATACATATGACGATACAACAGCAATCAATAAAGCTAAGACTTCTGCTATTATTAAGGTCATTGGTGATATCCTGAATGAATACGGAGAACACTCAAGTATATTACTAATTGGCAGATATGGTTTTGACAGGTATAATTTGTTGAATTCAGGTGAATTTGCTGAATTACAAAAGGGTAAGCTAAAATGCAAAAAGCATCCTAAAGCAGATATTACATATATGACGGCACATAGCTCAAAGGGCTTGGGATATGATAATGTAATAATAATTAATATGATAGAAAGCAAATTTGGCTTTCCATCTCAGGTAGAGATTGACCCTATTATGAAGATGGTAATTCACGAGGATTATCATATGCCGTTTGCTGAAGAAAGAAGGCTTTTTTATGTAGCACTAACTCGTACTAAAAATAGGGTGTATATAGTCGCACCAATAAATAGACCATCTCAATTTTTAATTGAATTAATTAAGGATCATAATATACCATGCAGTACAAGAATTAATAGGCAGATAGTTGATAAATTTAACTATAGGTGTCCTATATGTGGGTTTCCCCTAAAATATGAATTCAATAAGAATTATGGACTCTCCTTGTATATTTGTACAAATGACCCAGAAATATGTGATTTTATGACAAATGACAAAAGCTCTGGTGCAGACATATTCAAATGTCCTGAGTGTGATGATGGGTATATGATTGTCAAGAAAAATCTTAGTAGGGATGAAAAGTTTTATGGTTGTACTAACTATAACATTCCAGGAAAAATGTGTAGCTTTGCAAGACCCTTAGTATATGGTACATCTAAGTGAGTATGAGTAAATTACATTGTTATTGTTCATTTAAGGTTACTAACCTTACTATAGGTCTTCCTATACGTTCCAGGAGTTATTCCTTCTATCTGCTTAAACTTATTGATAAAGCTGTTCTCGCTTAAGTAACCGATAGCTTTTGAAACCTCTGAAACAGATTGCTCTGTAGAAACAAGGAGTTCCTTGGCTTTCTCAAGACGAAGGTTGCTTATGTAGTCTTTAATATTCTGACCAGTTCTATTTTTATACTGTCTACTTAATGTGGTTAAGCTTAATCCTAGTTGTTCAGCTATGGCTTGTATGCTAAAGGAAGGATCATCATAATTTCTTTTAATAAATTGTTGTACTTTATGCTCAAAATCGACTATACAGTTATTATTTTTTCTTAGCTGTTCACAAAGAGAATTCCCTAATTGTTCAATAATCTTTGTTATATCTTCAATAGAATTAAACTTTTGGTTCTGTAAAAAATCCTTCTTTTTACAGCTGGTACTTATAATATCCGATTCAAGCTGCTCAGCTCCCTTTAATAAGGTATTAATAATGTCATAGGAAAGACAAATTGCTGCAAAAAGGCTGTTATGCTTATGGGTAATTAGACGTATTAAGTCATTTAGTATATGCTGTATTCGGTCAGAATCAAAAAGCTGTATAGCCTCCCTTAGTGCTTCAATTTCTAGCTTTGGGTATACAAATATTTCTCTATGGCTGTTACATATTTCGCTATAGAAAATAATATTATTAGAACCGTTTATTAGTCTGTATTTTGACGAGTCTGTAGCCTCCATGTAAGATAGCAGTACCTCGTTGACACCTGTATAGGCACCTCCTACAGAAACAAATACATTATTATTACACTCATTAAAAATTTTAGAAATAAGAGAAGATAGTACTTCTCTTAACATTATATCATCTGTATCTTCCGCTGATAAAATAAGTATAATACCAGTACTATCAAGATGGACCCCGCTATATACTGTATAGTAGCATCCAAGCTCCACTAACATTATTTCACTTATATGCTCTTTATCTATAGAGCTATTGTCATTTTGCTCAGGAACTACATAAATTACCCTTAAATATTTATTCCATTCAGAGTAGCCTATAAGAGAACCTTCTTTTTTCATATCCTCTAATTTTTCAAATTCTCCGTTTAAAAGCTTAAAAATAAAGGCTTGCTTCATTGACTCCCTACCCTTTTTCACAACTTCTTCCTTCGTTCGCTGTAAGACCAATATGCTTTCCTTTGCAGCCTCTATTTCATTTTTGTTGTTGGAAATCTCACCAGTTGAGCTTTGGATAAACATTCTTAGTTGGCGTAATGGATTGTAATTCATTCTGGAGAAAAGAATTGAAAATCCGCCACCTAGAATTATTATGAGTAATAAGGCTAACGCAAAAAGGTCTCTCAGTCCTTCAAGCTTTCCCATTGACAAGTGGATTGGACTTAAGCTGATATATTTCCATCCATTATAGGAAGAGCTTGTTGTAAGAAGGGAGTATGTGTCCTTATTCCAATAAAAATGGTTTTTACTAAGAGAGGTTTTAGTGCTAGCTGAAACCAAAGAAGATATAGGAATACTGGAGCTTTCGTTAAGTCGGTATATTAGCTCTCCGTCTGTATTAACAATAATAAAATCGAAGTCAGAAGAAGATGTGCTATCACTATTTATAAGGTTTTTAAGAAATAACTCGTCTAATTGGATTAGAAGTGTTGCATCAGGCTTGTAATAATTTGTCATCATTAGTGGGTATACTACAGTAAGGTAGTTACCCTCTGAGGTATGATTCCTATTTATTTTTTCCGAGCCCCTCCATATCTTGTTTTCTGCATATAGTGCTTTGTTAAACTCCTTTGTTTCCCATAATGTATAATTCCAAATATCATTAGTATATATGTCGATCCGTGAAGAGGTTTCAGAGGTAAATATTAAATTTCCATGTCTAGGATAGAAAGCTAAATCAACAATGAAATTATTAGTTGAATTAAATACGTAAAGCTGGTTTATTACATCAATAAAAACTGCATAGCTTTCATTTTGAATACTGGTCTGAAACATAGGAGAACGAGATATTTGGTATGCAATATTGTCCAATTCCTGAAGCTGAGTATCTACATTATTCCTAATAACCTCCAGATTAGAGTTGTTTTTTTCAATGAGCTCACTTTCAAACTCTTTCAACAGGTAATTATAGAACACAATACTAATTACAAGTAAAGGAAGGACAAGCATTATAACATATGATATAAGGAATCTATAATAATATGAAGAAAGAATAGGCTTCATGAAATACCCCCTAATAAATAAAGCATATATATCTATCACTAATTATATTTAATGCTAAATTAAAAGTAAATACAAATTCAGAAATTGAAAAGTATTAATAGTTGATGCAAAAACTGATAATCACAAATGCAAAAGCCTTATATTGCAATGCACAGACACATAGAAATGCAAAAGCTGATAGCTATATAAAAAATGATAAGTTGTTTTTTGGGGTAGGCAGCGTAAAATAACTAGCATAAACCTTGTTCTCATCATTATAGTCATTTTATGCTAAAAGAGGAATTGAGGACAAGTTTATGTTACCAAATAAATTTCAAGAAGGGGTTTTAGATGATGAATAACACCAATGCTCTATCTGCTAGAAGTGAAATCAGGCAAAGTAATAAGTTTTCTCACTATTTTAAAACAAAAATACTAAATAATTATGTACTTTATTTGTTTGCTTTACCTGCACTTGTGTACATTTTTATATTTAATTACATTCCTATATATGGATTGCAAATAGCATTCAAAGACTTTAAAACAGGATTAGGTATATGGGGAAGTCCATGGGTTGGCTTTAAGCATTTTAGTTACTTTTTTCAATCAATTCAGTTTTGGAATTTGATATATAACACAATTGCTATTCAACTATATCAGATAATTGTAGGCTTTCCTGTTCCGATAATCTTAGCTTTAGCATTGCATTACTGCACCAGTCAAAAATACAAAAAATTTGTTCAAACAGTAACCTATGCTCCACATTTTATATCTGTTGTGGTTATGGTAGGGATGATATTGGTCTTTTTATCGCCCAATTCAGGTATAGTAAATACCTTATTGAAATATATAGGCTTGGAACCTATACATTTTATGGCAAAGCCTCATTTGTTTAAGACTATCTATGTATTTTCTGGTGTATGGCAGAATGCTGGCTGGGGCTCAATAATTTATATTGCTACATTGGCGGGTGTAGGTACTGAAATGCATGAGGCTGCAATTATTGATGGAGCCAGTAAGCTTCAGAGAGTATGGTACATTGATATACCTAGCATATTACCTACTATGATTGTTTTGTTAATTCTTAACTTAGGGTCTCTTATGAGTGTTGGGTTTGAAAAGACTTTTTTGCTTCAAAATGACATTGTCCTAGAAAAGTCAGAGGTCATCTCAACCTATGTATATAAGATTGGGTTGCTTCAGGCGAATTATAGCTATTCAACAGCCATTGGTCTTTTTAATAATGTAATAAACTGTACTATTTTATTAACTGTCAATAAGCTATCGAAAAAGGTTACAAAATTAGGATTATTTTAAAAGAGGGGTGATAATGTGATTTTTTCAAGAACATCCAGAGCTGACATAGCATTTGATATTATAATATATATTCTACTTACAATCGCCTTGCTAGTAGTAGCATATCCACTTATATTCATCGTATTAGCATCTATTAGTAATCCAGATGCAGTAAATTCTGGTCAGGTTGTGCTTTTTCCAAAGGATATTTCATTCGAAAGCTATAAACGTATATTTTCAGACGTGAGAATATGGATTGGATACAGAAATACGATAATATACACTGCTGTTGGTACTTTTTTCAATGTAGCCCTTACACTAATGATTGGATATAGTGTTTCACGAAAGGATTTAGTAGGGCGTAAGCTGATAATGAATGTGTTGATTTTTACCATGTATTTTGGAGGTGGATTAATTCCAACATACATATTGGTAAGAGATCTTGGGCTCAGGAACAACCCTTTGGTTATGGTGATCCTTGGTGCTGTAAGTGTTTACAACATAATTATTACAAGAACCTTCTTTGAGTCTACTATTTCAAACGAGCTATTAGAAGCGGCATTTATTGATGGCTGTGGAAATGGTATTTTCTTCTTTAAGATAGTTCTTCCTTTATCAAAGGCAATAATTGCAGTGTTGACTATTTATTATGCAGTAGGGCATTGGAACCAATTCTTTAATGCATTAATATATATCACCCAAAAGAAGTATTTTCCACTTCAGCTCTATTTACGGGATATATTGATAGCAAATCAAATGGTGTCAACTGATGGAATGAATGATGTTGATGCACTGATAGAGATGCAGCGTATTGCAGAGACTATAAAGTACGGCGTTATTATAGTAAGCTCTTTGCCAATGCTAATATTATACCCAACCTTACAAAGGTTTTTTGTAAAGGGGGTAATGATTGGTGCTGTAAAGGGTTAATAGGATTTCATTATAAGCCAATAATAAATACACAACAACGTAAAATATCCATTTAAAATGGCTTTGACAGATTATTCTGTTGAACATATAATTAAATTTAGGAGGGTTACGAAATGGTAAAGAAAGTTGTAGCATTATTACTAGCAGCAACTGTAGGTGCATCTATGCTTATAGGTTGTAGCAAAAGTAATGAACCCAGTGGAAAGGAAACTACAAAAAGTGAGACAACGGGAACACAGGCACAAGGCAATGAGACAGAGGATATTTTTAAGGATGGTAACATCAGTAAGTCAGGGTATCCTATTGCTAAGGAAAAGGTAAAGCTTACAATGTTTGTTGAGACTCTTCCATTGGAAAAAAAGTCATATGCAGAAAGAGAGCTTGTTAAGGAAGCTGAGTTAAAAACTAATGTTGAAATAGAATGGATTGAGGCACCCTTTGGGCAGGTGGAGGAGCAAATTAACCTTTATTTTGTTTCTGGTGATATGCCTGATGTATTCTATAACTCTGCTGTTCCTAATTTCTCACAAAAAATTGAAGCTAAGCAAATTGTCAATCTGTCCCCATATCTTAAGGATTACGCACCAAATTTTAATATGCTTTCTGAAGCATATCCTGAGATAAAAAGAAACATAACCTTTGATGATGGCAATATATATTCATATGCTAAATATGATACAGGCTTCATTGAGGTACAAGAAGCTATGGATGGTCTTTATATAAATAAGGTATGGCTAGATAAATTGAATTTAGAAATACCTAAGACAACAGAGGATTTTTACAATGTACTAAAGGCATTTAAGGAGCAGGATCCAAATGGAAATGGTAAGCAGGATGAAATACCATTTTCTGTTGAGTATAATTCTAATAATTTTAATATGAGATCAATGTATGGTTCTTTTGGTGTATTAGGTCAATTAATATATGACTCTATAAATGAGGTATTGAATGTAAATGATGGTAAGGTTGTTTTTGCACCAGCACAGGAAGGCTTCTTTAGTGCATTGCAGTATTACAATAAGCTTTATAATGATGATTTACTAGATAAGGAATCCTTTACACAAAACAATGCACAGCTACTTGCAAAGGCAAAGCATGAAGACTACATTTTAGGTTCATTTATCGGATGGAATCAAGATACTGTAGTGGGTGCTGAAAGAGCAAAGGATTATGTATTAGTACCAGCCTTAGAAGGACCAAATGGTGATCGTATGTGGTGGAGAGCTAATTGGTCTCCATCTCCAAGATATATCGTATCGTCTAACTGTAAAAATGTAGAAGCTGCTGTGAGATGGATAGATATGTGGTCAGAAGAAGGTAATGTATTAAAATCTGCTTATGGACCAGAGGGCTCAACATGGGAAAGAGTCGGAGAGGACTTATATAAACTGAATTTTGATAAGCTACCAGAAGGGGTCAGCTTCGGTGAGCTAAGACAATCTAATAATCTTAGTAATATGATACCTCAGATTAGTACACCAATAAATCAACCATTAAAGGGCGTGCCAGATGAGAGGTCAACAAACAAAAAGGCAGACACAGAAGCATTGCGTCCATTTATGCCTAAAGAGATATTTGCATTTTTGCAGCAATTACCTAAGCCCGATGATCAAAAAAATGCCCTAATTGAAAACGATATTCTTAATTATACTAAGACATTCGTGTCAAAAGCTCTTATTGAGGGGATTACAGATGAACAATGGGCAGAGCATTTAGATAAGCTAAAGACACTTAAGCTTGATGAAATAATGAAGGTTAAGCAAGAACTGTACGATAAATATAAAAGCGTAGAATAGTGTAAAGTTTGAATTAGTTTTTTAAACACCCGAAGAAGAATAGTATTCGGGTGTTATCTCTATATAAAAATAGTAGACCTTGCAGTTTTTTATATTATTGTGTAAATAACAAGGTTCTATAAGCAAACCAAAGCTTATGTTGGAAAGGAATGGATATACATATGGAAATGAAAAAGAATGTAATTATTTTGCACACAGACCAGCAGAGGTATGACAGCTTAGGGTGTAATGGTAATCCTGACGCAAAAACAGAAAATATTGATGCACTAGCAAAGGACGGTTGTAGATTTACAAGGCATATATCAACTAATCCTACGTGTATGCCTTCTAGAGCTAGTTTATTTACAGGTCTTTATGTGCCTGGACATGGAGTATCTTCAAATGGAATACCCCTATGGCGTAGAGCTAAGGGAGGTGCTTCTAAAAGTGACGAGTATAGTATGAAATTGTTTGGCATTAAAGTTGAAGATAAAATTCCAACGCTTGCAGATAAGTTAGGTGAATGTGGTTATCACACTGCATTATTTGGTAAATTGCATCTACAACCACATTTAGCTGATGCAAGTAATAATTTTTATGAGAATAACAATTCGTGGGAGGACCATGAGATAGAGAATGATAATCAGGAATTCTACGGTTTTCAGACAAAAAAGATTATTCTAGGGCATGGAGAACAAGTATGTGAGTATAATAGGGGTCATTATGCTAGGTGGCTTTCAAAAAATTATCCTGAAATCGCAAAGTTAACAATTCCAGGTGAGGATACTAATACTACTCTACCAGGTGCTAGAGAGGATATTTATTTATCAAAGATACCTTCGGAGTATCATAATACAATGTGGCTGGCTGATGAAGCATGTCAATATATTGATAGTACCTGTGAGCAAGAGGCACCGATGTTTATGTTTGTTGGGTTTCCTGACCCACACCATCCTTTTACGCCTCCTATGGATATAGCAAAGGAATTCATGAACATACCCTTACCTGAATTTGCTTCAAGAGATAAAATTGTTGGAGAAAAAGCTACAGTATCAATGAACGCTATGAAAGCATATCATGCCACGAAATCAGATTGTGAGCAAGCATATAGGAATACAATGGCATCCGTTTATTTAATTGATAAAGCAGTAGGTAAGATTATAGACCATCTGAAAAAGAAAAAGCTTTATGATGATACTATAATAATATTTACTTCAGACCATGGGGATTTTCTTGGTGATTATGATATGCTATGTAAATCTAACCTTCCGTATCATAATCTTTTGCATTTACCATTTATATTGAAGGGAACAAAGGATATGGAACTACCTTCGGTTATGGATACCCCTATGAGCAATGCAGATGTAGTGCCTACTATTCTTAGTATGTTAGGAATAGAAAAGGATGCTTATATTCAAGGTGTTGATATATTTGATAAGAATAATGATAATAATATGCCAATGGTAACTAGTTATGGTGTTACATTAGATGGAAGAAATATTTCTCTATATAATGACACATATAGATATACTTACTATTTGGATACAAAGGAAGAGGAGTTATATAACCATAAAAACGATATAAAAGAACTTAACAATTTAGTAAATGACCCCAGCTTTGATGCAAAAGAGATTTGCCGTACATTTAAGGAAAGGCTTTTTGAAAAGCATATTGAATGTCATAGCGGCATATTTAATCATTACTCTCTTTGGTGAGTTGAATTTTTTTGTTTAAGTGTTATAATTATGATATTATATTATTGTGTATTAAGAGTGAATTGATTAGTAAATGGAGTAGAGTATGTCTAAATATGCAAAGTGTGCTAAAGAAAATGGTGAGATTGTATTAGAAAGAGTCCTTATAGCAGATAATTTTTTTGCTAGATTCAAGGGCCTTATGCTTAAAAAAAGTCTTAATGAAATAGATGCATTATGTATAGAGCCTTGCAACAGTATTCATACATTTTTTATGAGGTTTGATATTGACGTTATATTTATAGATAAAAATGGAGTTATTATTAAGATAGTTAATGCTATGAAGCCTAGTCGAGTAACGCCTATTGTGCGAAGAAGTGTTCAGGTTATCGAAACCCAAGGTGGCTTTTGCAAAAAAAAACAAATTGAGGTTGGTATGCTACTGAAGACAATAACCTGATTTTAGTGGATTTTTGGTTATAGCCAATTTTTATAACTTCTCAAAAGTTTATATAATCGGAAGTGTAAAATACGCTAACATATTTATTCAAAAAACGCAAAATTGCGTATAAATATACGATATACAAATATACATTTTAGGGGGTTATATAATGGTTGAGGTAAAGAATCTGGTTAAGGTATATAAGCTTAGCCTGAAGCAAATGAAAAAGGAGAAGCTAAAGGAGTCAACAAAGGTTGCTGTAAATGGCGTGAGCTTTACTGCAAATCCAGGTGAAATATTTGGGCTTTTAGGACCTAATGGAGCTGGTAAAACAACTACACTTAGGTGTATGGCAACGCTTCTAAAGCCAACCCAAGGTCAAATACAAATATCAGGCTTAGATGTTGAAAAGCAATCCTATGAGGTTAGAAAAAAGATTTGTTTTTTAACTAATGAATTGAAGCTGGATACGCACTTTACAGCACAATACACAATGGAGTACTTTGGAGCCTTTTATGGGCTTGAAGGTACCTATATTAAAAATAGGACTGAAATGCTATTTGACAGATTTGGTATATCTCAGTTCAGAGATCGAAAGATAGGTGAGTTTTCAACTGGTATGAAGCAAAAGCTCTCTATTGCTGTTAGTCTGGTACATGACCCTGAGGTGATAATCTTTGATGAACCAACAAACATATAATAACAGCAAAAAGCGTGACAGATTTTCTCAAGGAGCTAAAAAATGAAGGTAAGACGGTTATTATTTCTACTCATATTATGAATGTTGCATCAAAGCTGTGCAATAAAATAGGAATACTAATTAATGGTCATATAGTTGCAACAGGAACTAACGAAGAAATTCTCTCATCAACAGATACACAAGATTTAGAGGATGCCTTCTTTAAACTATATAAGGATAATGTGAAGGAGGATGCAGTATGTTAAAAACACTGATAAAAAAAGAACTAAAACGCGTTTTTTCAGATAGAAGACTGGTTTTTTCATCATTTATACTTCCTGCTGTGGCTATAGCAATGATGTACTCAATTATGGGAACACTAATTAGTAGTATGAGCAGCGATATAAAACAGCACATCCCACAAATATACATACAAAATGCACCTGAGGATTTTAAAAGCTATATTTCTGATATTAATAATGATGAATACAAAGCAATCTTTATAGACGCAAAGACAGATGTAGAAGCTATAAAGGAAGAAATATATAATGGTCAAAAGGAGCTACTTGTAGTTTTTGATAGCGATTTTTCAGAAAAGCTTTCAGGATATAAGGACACTAATATATTGCCTCAAATTAGCACCTACTATAATCCGACAGAGGATTACTCTGATCGGGCGAGAAATAGAATTTTTATGACAATAGCAGATGATTATGAGAAAAGGATTATAGGTGAAAGGCTGGGAAGTATAGAATTCGTTAATGCCTTTGACATTGACCGTGATAATGAGGATGGAGTTCTTGCTGACGAAAGAAAGACAGCTGGAAAATCCTTGAGCATGATAGTGCCAATGCTCATGACTATTCTGCTATTTGCAGGGGCTATGGGTATTGGTATGGACACAATCGCAGGGGAAAAGGAAAGGGGTACAATGGCAACAATGCTGGTAACGCCAGTTAAAAGAGAGATTATAGCTCTAGGAAAGGTTATTAGTCTTGCTATTGTGGCAATTATCTCAGCAGCCTCGTCCATAGTAGGTGTAATAATATCGCTACCTGCTTCAAGCGGAATGTTTAATGGAGGAAGTGGAGAAACACTTGATGTAACTGCATTACAGTTTTCAGTCGAGCAATTTATACAGTTATTTTTAATTTTAATTTCAATGGTTCTAATCTTTGTCGGTGTTATATGCCTTATTTCTATAATTGCTAAAAATGTAAAAGAGGCGGGTACATACGTGGCACCTATATATATGATAATAATGGTTTTAGCTGTTACAAGCGGATTTAGTCAGGGGGAGCATAAGTTTTGGGAGTTTATGATACCTGTGTTTGGTAGCATTACAGCCATGAAAAGCCTGTTCCTGTTTGAGCTTACATGGGGAAATGCGTTAATTTCATCAGGTGTAGGCTTACTGGTGGGTGGTATTCTGATCAAGGTTATAACGGCCATGTTCAATAGTGAAAAAATAATGCTTTCTAGCTGAGCATAAGCTTAATATGTAAGCGTTAATCAAGCTTCATTTTTGATAAAAAATTAATTTAAAGCTTGATTAATCGCCAACCGAATGGGTGGGGAACCGCTTACAGGCGTTATTTGTGCCAAATGCATGGCGGAGTTAATATGAGTTTAATTAGTATTTAATAAGTACCATATAAACTATATTAAGTAGTAATTTACTTAAATTAAAATCTTAATTAATATTTTTAACGGAGGGATTTTTTATGAATGACGTAATTGATTACAGAAAAATGGTTGAAATTGAGCTAGACCCAAATGAAGGGGTCAGAGCTGAGGCTGGAGCTATGATGTTCATGGGAAATGGAATTCAAATGCAGACTAATGCTGAAGGTGGACTTTTTGGTGGCTTTAAAAGAATGGTTACTGGTGAAAGCTTCTTTATTACCACCTTTTTGAATTCTGCACCAGGGAAAAGCACTGTTGGCTTTGCTGCACCCTACCCAGGCAAGATAATACCAGTGGACTTAAGAGAATTTGGAGGAAGAATCCTATGTCAAAAGGATGCCTTTCTATGTGCTGCTAACGGTGTTAATATTGAGGTAGCCTTTACTAAAAGACTGGGAGCAGGCTTCTTTGGTGGAGAAGGCTTTATTCTTCAAAGACTTGAGGGTGACGGTATGGCGTTCATTCATGCAGGAGGAACTATAATCAAAAAGGAGCTTGCACCGGGAGAGCATCTCAGGGTTGATACAGGCTGTCTAGTAGCTTTTTCGCAAACAGTTGACTATAATATTAATTTCGTAGGTGGCTTCAAAAATGCTTTATTTGGTGGAGAGGGCTTATTCCTTGCATCAGTTACAGGACCTGGCGTTGTTTTTTTGCAGTCCTTACCTTTTTCAAGGCTGGCTGATAGAATTACAGCAGCTTCAAGGTATCATAACAAAGGGGAAGTAAGAGGAGCAGGGAATGTTGCTGGTGGGATTTTAGGGAATTTCTTTGGAGACAATTAAATAAACAAATGACATTTATACGACTATTATGGAGGATGGCTTTATGGAAAAATACGCAGGTGTTATGAAACAATTCCCAGAAAAGGTTTGGCAACAGACGGATAAATATTTACATAATAGTATAGCTCTTCTTAAGCCTCAAACGTACATAGCTGGGTTTAAGCTATTCTGTTATGACTATAGTATTGTAATTACACCTACGCCTCCTCCAGATTCCTATATTAATAACAGGTTAATTAGCTTTTCAAGTGGAGAGGTTGTTATCTTTAATCCTGGTGATACGATGCTGTGTTGTAAAGCACAACTGACAAAACAGTACTTTTCTTTAATGTTACAGCCTGAGTTGATGAATAGGATTGCAGAAGAAATAGGAATCTCAGGAGAATTACATTTTGAAAAGCTGAAAAATCCTTTTTCTAGTGAGGTTATGCAGTTGATTTTAGCCTTTGACAAGGAAACAAAACGAACGGATTGTATAAATTTAATGATAGAAAGTATGAGTATTCAAATTGCAGCTACGATTCTCAGAACGTATAAGTCGAATATGAAAAAATATACCGAATTTACATCCGATAATAGCCCATGTATTAATATTGCAATTGAATTTATGCAAGCCTTCTATGGAGCGAATATCTCCATAGAGGATATTTGTAAAGAGATAAATATTTCTCCTTTTCATTTTATAAGAACCTTTAACAAAAAGCTTGGTATATCACCATATCAGTATCTAATAAATATACGTATAAAAAAAGCAGAGGAGCTATTAAATACAGGACAATATACTGTAGCTGAGGTAGCGACGTTATGTGGGTTCATTAATTTATCACATTTTTCAAGCACGTTCAAGAAGTCAACGGGTCATGCTCCAAGCAGGTATTCCAAAGCCTATTACTAAAAGAACAGCAATATTCATAAAAATGGTTAGCAATTTTTCCAAACAGAAAGATTGCTTTTTTCTTTATAATCTAAGATAAATACAAATGAGAGATATACAAATATAAAATAATTCTGTTAAATATAAAGTTGTTAGTTGATTTGACTATTCATTTTGTTATGTGAATTGCAGTATAAGCTTTAAACAACTAGTTAGATAATGGAATAAAATGACACAATTGAAAGGATGGAATATTTATGAAGAAAATTTTATTGTGTGCACTAACCATATGTATACTTACTACCAGTTTCTTAATGACTATAGTAAATGCAGCATTCACACCGCCTGAGAGCTACACTTCACCCCAAAATGTAGGTGTAGTTTTTAATAATGATACAGAAGGTGTTGAAGATGGAAGATGGAGCTTTGATGTTGGATATAGTGCTTCACCAGAGACACGTTTGCTTGCTGAGTCATATGCTGACGGGCGGTTTGAGGAAGAGGGGTATAATAGCTTGGACATAAGTGTGCAGGGTGATTACAAGCTTGATCAGGGAAAATGGCGGTCTGAGATGTCAGGCTACGATGATTGGGTAAGTACACAGTACACAGGTTTTGATGCTAATGATGGAAATTGGAGTGGGAATTGGCATATATATGATGGGTACTTTGAAGATGTATTAAAAGATGGAATACTGCCAGGTGGAAATTCATATTTTGATACTCATACAATGAGCTTTAGAGTACGTTTTTATGTAAGCTATTATAATGAAAATACAGGGGAAAATTATGAATACTACTCGCCTTGGTCACAAGCAGTAAGCTATAGCAACAATCAGAAGATAGAGAATCCTGATGAGCTTATAAAGCATGCCCCTACTCTTTTGTCGGTAGATCTTAAGGAATATGAGGACGGAACGCCTTATCTTGAATTTAAGGCGAGCAAGGCACACGATGATATACAATTATTAAATAGTATCTCAAATCAAAGAGTATACACCAATGTCTGGATTAAGGTTAATAATGGTGCATGGGTAGATGCTGGTGGGTACATGTGGATGAAGGAAGCCTTTACTGTTGATGCTAAGGATTATTTTGGAAATATGAACAGCTATGATGCAGCAGTTTATGAAGTAAAATTTAGATATACCTTCAGCTATGAGTTTTATCCTATAGCTGGGAAATCAGGTGATATTTATTCGCCGTTTTCAAATACAATAGCAAAGGGAATGCCAGCGTATCAAGGTGCTTCATCTTGGGCGGTAAATGAGCTTGATAAAGCGGCTCAATATGGTCTTATTACTGATAGAATAAAGGATAACATGGCAGGAAAGGTAACCCGTGAAGAGTTTGCAGAAATTGCTTTAAAATTATATGAAGCTAATACAGGGAAAAAGGCTTCGGTTGGTAGTATTACCTTTACTGACACAAAAAATCCTGAGATATTAAAGGC
>QKEK01000078.1 GCA_003251775.1 Clostridia bacterium
GTCAATTGGGAATATAGAAGCTGTTTGCGCAGTGGTTTTATCCAGAAGACTATATTTTTGTAACTTAACAATCACTATTTATTGAATAAGGTAGGGTTTTAAAAGCCTTTGAAACAAAAAATGCTTACAAAGCAATAAACTTAATTCGGCAATAAATTGACAAGCCTTGAGGAATATGTTAACCTTAAATATATCACACATAGTCTATTCAACTAAGCTTTTCACCGATAAAGGCAAAACTGTCGAAAGGCAGTGACGCAAAGCTATAGGGTCTTCCCGCACTAGCGGATGACAGCCAGTAACCGAAGGGGGAGTTTTTTGATGAAAAAGTATAACTCTTTAGTTTATATAATTATATGTATCTCTATATTATTATCAAATTCTGTCGCTTATGCTGTTGAGTCTCCCAAAATACTTCTGGACAAGTCCAATAGTGCTGTGATAGGGATTTGTGCTACGTCAGCCTTTTCTAAAAAAATTAAGGTAGAGATAGAGAAGAATGGCGAAAAGTATTACTACAACATAAATAATCTTGACGAGTTTGAGTATTTCCCGCTACAAATGGGAAGTGGTGATTATCAAATTTCAATACTAGAAAACGTGAGGGATAATAAATACAGGTATGTGTACAGGGATAATATTAATTACGCTAAGAGTGATAAAAATGAGGTTTATGTTAGTAGCAGTCAATTAATTAATTGGGATTTTTCAGATAGAGCAATTATTACAGCAAGTATTCTGACAAAAGAGCTTAAAACAGAGGTTGATAAGATAGAGGGTATATATAACTATCTTATAGACAGATTAAGCTATGATTATGATAAGCATAAGTATGTTGAATATGACTATATACCCAGTATAGATTTAATTAATGATACTAAATCAGGCATTTGCTTTGATTTTGCTTCTCTGCTTGCAGCAATGCTAAGAAGCCAGAATATCCCTACCCGTCTTGTGATGGGATACTCAAAAGATATTGATGGATATCATGCATGGAATGAGGTTTTTTTGAAGGAAGAGGGTAGATGGATGGTTATTGATATTACCAGCGATACTATACTTAAAGAAAATGGTATGAGCTATACTATGGAAAAGCAGGCAGAGCTATATAAGGGTGTGAAGGTGTTTTAATAAAGCCTTTAAGCTCTTATGTAAAGCCTTGCTACATAAACCAATAAGTCTACAGCTTCTCAATTGCTAATTGCCCTAAAAAGCAATTTAGAAGCTGTACGTCTTATTTTATATGCCTCAAGTCTTCACTTAAGTGCTTAAAAGCAACAGTAAAACATATCTAAAGATTATAGTCTGAATAGTTACTCTAAGCTAGACGCATCTGCGTACTTATGCTTACTACATAAAAAACGTGCTATTAATAAGAATAATACCGATAAAGAAACCAAAATTGTATCTAATAAGTGCCAAATAGGCTTTAGTAGGTCAGGAGAACAAAAGACACCCTTGGTATAGAATCTATTATCAATAAATCTGGTAACATTAAAGATATACTCATCTAAGGGTCGGTTTTTTTGTTTAATTGCTTCAGCCACTATTTCAGTAGAATTGACAGCTTCCTTTAATACCACCTCAAGGTCTTTCATTTTTACAAAGTAATATGGTAGCTCTTTATAGTCCTCACCCTGTTGGTCAACTAGCATAAATGGCTGAGCATACCTCCAGCCCCTTTCATAGGTTGGGTAGCTATGAAACCCATAACCAAAGTAAACTTCGTTATGCTCTTCGGTGGGTATCCATAATATTTTAGTGCCTTTAGGAATTTCCATAGCTAAAAGCTTTTTACCATTCTCTTCAGTGAAGTATTGAATTTTTATTGGTAGCTTGATAATATTTGACACTATTTGTGAATAAGCTGGCACATATATAGCGAAATAATGATAGTGCTTTGAAACATCCATTTTGCTTATTGGAACCTTTCGCTGGTATTGATCATTCCTAGTGTTATATGAAAAATCCTTGACTATCCTTCTGTTGTGAACAATTTGATTTCCTACTCTATAGGCAGGTATTAAAAGTGCAAACAGAGTTGAAAATGTTAAAATTAAACTAAAATTCATAATCTTACGCATATATATTCCTCACTTACATAGCAACTTTTTATTTACTCATTATATCTTATTAATTGTCATATAAAATGTTAAAAAGAGGTTATCTTACTCTATTGTATATGCTATAAGAGCTAGAACTATGAAGGAAGATCATAAACCTCATTCGTAGCTCTAGCTATATTTGTTTCATACAAAAATTAGCTTGGGTTATCGACTAAAACACTAATTTGTACGGGGGGTAAAGCCAGCTAAGTTAGCATAAAAAATGGGGGAGGAGTACATGGTATGTATTACTCCCGAATCAGGTATCTGACAACCACTAACATTTCCATGTAATTTATAGGTTGAACCATCCAGTATATATACACTTCCTCCACTATCACCTTCATCTATTGCATCAGTTGAGGTTGAATTCTGCATATCAGATTGATATGTACCATTTACTCTATAGATAGTACCCCTTCTATCTGAATACTGTACTGTAACATCTGTGTATTGCACAGTGCCCCAGGAATATCAAGCTCGAAACCATAAGGGCTGGTACTGCACTGCACATATGAAACCTGACCGATTTGATTACCACTTTTGTAATATTTATGATTATTTTTGTTGTCGTGTCCTGCTGTCAAAATAGCATTGCTCCCATTATATGTACCGCCAATACATACGCTAAAGCCCATGTTAATATCATTATTAACAATCATATCACCACCGTATAGGCTGGTACATGGGATAGCTTCGTTGCTTGCACCTTTTTGGAATCTCCACTCATTTTCTTATATTTGCTTCATTTACGAACAAACTTTATCATACATAATCTCCTTTATTAATTAGATTAAGCAGTACTACCTATACATACAAATATATAGTAGAAAATTGCGTGTGTCAATATGCAATCACTTGTGCATTATTTTAATGAAATTCTAATTCTAATATAATGGAATAATTCATTTGTTTTTGTTATACTGATAGTAGTAAGGGCTTAATAAATCGTTTGTTAAGAATAATTAATTGTAATTGGGAGGTATTAGTAATATGAAATCTTCTCTTGGTATGAATGAAAATCTAGCCTCACTTCTAAGTTATGCACTATTTTTTGTAACGGGCTTAATCTTTTTTATTACGGAAAAGGAAAGTAAGATGGTCAAGTTTCATGCAATGCAGTCAATTTTGTTTTCTATAGCACTTTTCGTTATCAGTAGTGCTTTGGGATGGGTTCCCTTTTTAGGTGGTTTATTAAAAAATTTATTCTCACTAGGTGGGCTTATCACTTGGGTTTTCTTAATGTATAAGGCATACAATAATGAAATGTTTAAGCTACCCATTATTGGTGATATAGCTGCACAACAGATTAACTAAAGGGCTATAAAACAGCATAGTAGAAATATAACATATACATAGTATGTGCTTCTAATTGGTGTTACCAATTAGGCAATGAACAAGCTATTATAGGTATTAAGCCGTATTTTTAGCTTAAAGATGGTATTTTGATAGAGATGTTCTATTGAAGTACCATTTTTTATTGTGTAAACAACTAACACCACTACCTCTCCATACCAGCAATATTAAGCCCTAAGGTTGGATATGACAAAGAAAGTTCAGCAAGCCTGCTATCCTTTGATATATGCAGTATAGTAGTAAAACGAGGTGCTTGCATCCTTTATGTGGATTTTATCTATATGTCCATTGGATGTAAGCTTCAGATAGTAGAATAGCTCTCCGCTGGGGGACTCTATGCGGTCAAACCCTTCCCTGTCCTCAGTATCAGCAGGTAATGCAAATGCTACAGATATTTTAGAAGAAA
>QKEK01000112.1 GCA_003251775.1 Clostridia bacterium
GACTTTGAGGTTTGGAATCCAAATGGGGACTTAAATCAACAGAATCAGTTTGTAGATAGAGCTATAGCTGAAAAGGTCGATTTCGTTTTGCTTGCTCCACTAGATGCCAAAGCTGGGGTACAACAGTTCAAAAAGCTATATGAAGCAGGAATTCCTGCAATGCCATTTAACATGATACCTACAGATGAAGCTATGAAATATGCTATAGCAATCTCTGCTCCAGATGATTTCGGCCAATTCAGAATGTTGGCGGATCATCTTGCTAAGGCTGTAGATGGTAAAGGAGGCGTAGCATATATTACACATATTCCAGGAGGCTCTCCTTACTTTGCACGTACAATTAGTGTTGCAAAGTTCTATGAAGAAAACTATCCTGAAATGAAAGAGTTGGATATACAATCACCTGGATTTGATGCTCCTAAGTGTAAACAGGTGGTTGCAGACTGGTTAACAAGATTTGGAGATGAGCTAACATGTATTGTTTGTGCAGATGATTCAGCACAAGCCCTAGGTGTATCACAGGCTTTAGAGGAAGCTGGAAGAACAGATATTAAGGTTATTGCTGCTGGTAATTCAAAGGTTGGTATGGATTTGGTGAAAGCAGGAAAGCTATTTGCTATAACATATCAGTCAGCTGAAGCAGATGGAGCTATACCTGTTAAGGTAGTAGCCGACTATTTCAATGGAGTAGATCTTGGTACTAATGCAGCGTTTTATCTTCCACAAGCTGTAATAACAAAGGATAATGTTGACCAGTATATGCCAGCACAATGGTAATAACAGTATTGTATACAGAATAGATATACTCATACTGGATAATTAATATACTATAAGAGTAATTAAGGTTACTGTCTATATATACTTAGACAGTAACCTTTGATTGCGAAACAACGTGTTTATTTATGCTGTGATCTATTTGTGATAGTGTCCACAGCTTATGGTTTTTTGTTAAATAAGAAATAGTTAATGCTTAATGATTACGCATAATTGACTAATTCTAAAGTAAAGGATAATATTAATTATATAGAATAACCCTATTTAATCAAGATAGGAGGTATAAATATGAAAAAAAGTATATGTTTATTAATTTTGGTGACGCACATTTATATAGTATTAACAGGATGCACAATTCTTGATTTATCTAAACAAAGTAATTCAGGTGAAACAGAAGACCCTAGTAGTGAAAGTAGTAATATTAGTATTGTTACATTAAATAATCTTGAGGAATCTCTTAAAGTAGATATTTCAGGACTTAAATCAAACGATGGTCAGCCTTTAATCCCAATACTAGAGAGTAAGGTAATTCCCAAAAGACCTTCAGAACCATTGGAGTACCCTGAATCTAATCCTTTGCACTGGTTTGATTCGGAATATGCAGGCTGGAATATAGAAAAGATTAATATACCTAAATCTCCAGCTGATGGTGTAAAAGGAAAGAATATAGTTATGATAGCTGCTGCTGAGCATCCTTACTGGACAGCTGTAGGAATTGGTGGGAAAAAGGTTGCTGATAGCTATGGGATTAATTATAAAATGATAAACCCTAACTATGATCTAAATTTACAGAATCAATTGATTGATAGGACTATTGAAGAGAAACCAGATATGATTATTCTGGCATCAATTGATGCAAAAGCGTCAGTTCAGCAGGCTAAAAGAATAAATCAGGCGGGAATTCCTCTAATTATGTTTAACACTATACCTGATACCGAAGCATTAAAGTACGCTATAGCATTTACTGGTCCAGATGATTGGGGGCAGTTCAGAATGCTTGCAAGGGTACTTGCTGACAAGCTAAATAAAGAGGGTGGCGTAGCATATATGACTCATATGCCAGGCGGCTCGCCCTACTTTGCGAGAATGATGGGACCTATTTCAGAACTGTCAATATATTCACCTAAAATAAAAACACTTGATTATCAATCACCAGGGTTTGATGCCTCAAAGTGTAAGCAGGTAGTATTAGATTGGATACTTAGATTTGGAGATGAGCTACATGCGATTGTCTGTGCTGAGGACTCAGCTCAAATTATTGGTTCTATAGAGGCTTGCAAAAGTGCAAACAGAAAGGATATTGTTATTGTTGCATCGGGAAACTCAAAAATAGGAATGGATGCAATTCTTGCGGGTGATTTATATGCAAGTACATATCAATCAGCAGAGTCAGATGGAGCAACAGCTGTAAAAATGGCAGCGGATTGGTTTAATGGAGTTGAGGTGCCTCCAATAGCATATTTAACTAAGCAAATCATAACAAAGGAAAATGTACAAAAATATATGCCAGCACAATGGTGATATTGTATTTAAGCTTGCGAAGGAAAATACCCAGTTATTTTTTTAAAAACATAATAAAAATAATCTGGGTTCTCAAATCCAACAGTAGTAGCTATTTCTTTTGCACTCATTGAGGTGCTTATTAGTAAGCTCTCTGCTTTTTCAATTCTTAGAGTGTTTAAATAATTAGAAAAGCTTTCTCCTGTTCTTTTGCGAAATAATTGACCAAGGTAGCCAGAGCTTATATTGTACTTTGAAGATAAGATTTTTAAAGATAATGGTTCGGTATAATGCTTTTTAACGTGTGACAATAAATCGTCAATCAATATATCATTTTTAGACTTATCCTTTGTGAGAAACTTACAAATATTATATGTAGTGTTTTCTAACCATATAATAGATTTCAGAACAGAGGGTTGATTGAAAAGTCTTTTATATAAGTACTCGTAGCTTCCAAAAATGTCTGATACAAAAATATTATTTTCTCTAATAATACGAAGAAGTACAGCCACGAGCTCCATTAAAAAACCGTTAATTGATTCCTTTGATAATTTTTTATTGTGTATTACTTTGTTAAACAAAATCTCATAAAAGACGTTAATTTCATTTAAATTATATGAGCATATACTTAAATATAATTTGTATGGGTTGATGGAATCCAGAATTGAGTGGTCTGTTGTAAAATCATCAATATTTTCCTTTGTTATTATATTAACCGGAAGATATCTGATGGGTTCTATAATTAAGCCTTCAAACCAATCATTTACTAGCTTGAAGGATATACTTGCATCTATGGATGCTGATTGAAAGGTGATAGCATGTATTTGACCTTTCTTTACAAGGTCAAGTCCAATATTATTGCTACCAGCCGCCACTCTAATTATATCGTGCCTATTAAATAACGAGATTGCTTCGTTCATCCCTTCTAATGTCATGTTATCATCTGCACTGATAATCCCATTAAGGCATTTCCCGTATTCTTTAATCCAACGCATTACAAGCTTTTTTGCACTGTTTTTATTTTTCATATCATACGAGTCCATATCTAGTAGCTTCATATTAGGTGCAATTTTTTTGAGCTCTGTAATCACAGAGTATGTTCTTGCAAAGTAAGAAGAGTTATCTGGTAAATGTCTGATAATACAGTAACCGCCTTCGTTATTTAGTAATTGTGCAAACTTTTGAGAAAGCATCCTGAATTGACACCAATCATCAGGACCAGACCATGCAAGTATGTACTTAAAGCCTTCATTCTTTGGTAAAAAATTACCTGCAATGACAGGAATACCAGATGCGTTAACCTCTTTAAATAAATCAGTACATTTTTGCAGGTTAATAGGCAAAATAACCATCAAATCAGGTTTATGTTCTATAGCACTTAGAACCTGATTTTGCTGAATATTATAGTCCCATTTGGCATTAAACACTGTAAGCATTACTTCATAGGCTTTGGCAAGCTCACATAGAGTAGAAGCATATTCATCAATATAAGCATGCTCACCTGGTAAAAAATAATATATTCTTTTTTGTTGAATACCTGTCTGAGGAGACT
>QKEK01000185.1 GCA_003251775.1 Clostridia bacterium
AAGTCTAAGAATTATACCGAGGCTTTACGATACTGCAAACACTTTAAAGGGTATACACATAATAATGGTATTAATATGCTCGAAATAAGCCGTAACGATATATGTTACCGATGGGAGTATTTGAATTTGATATTTCAAACTGTACTCAATTGGAAGAGTACGGTATTGGAATACGATAATCAAGTTATAGAAACCAATGAAGATAAAAGGCATATATTCTATCACTTGCAGCAGATACATACCGAAAACATAAATATGCTATCGAATAAGCTGTATATGGAATATCGCAATTTCCAAAGTCCAAAAGACATATATGATATGAATATGCAATTGAATAATATTCACTGCATAGGTGCCGAAATTGAAGCAGACTATACCGATGCGCTTCTAGACCATATTTCAAAAATGAAGAAAGATGATGATGACAATTAAGTTCGGCAAGTCAGCTTCGCCGCATTTCGCTAAAGCCGTAGAATTAATTATAAAGCTCGGAGGACATTACAACCGTGAATTTTGCTATTTAAAGATACACGAAAGCGAAATAATCAATAAATACAACTTGCTTTATCCTCTTGTAGCATTAACACAAAACTGGAAGAGCTTTGAATCAACCTATAATGGAGCTCCGGCAAATGCTATGCAAGTTCTCTACAAAGCTAAATGCACAAGCTTTGAAGAAAGTGTTTTGGTTGCTACAAGTTCTGAACCAAATAAAATTAATGAAGTAAAGATTTTTGGAAATATGCACCTGCAGAGATTGAAATATTTTAAATATGGAATGGGGGTTAATTGAGTAAATCTAAAACCATTCTGTTTGATTTATCAATTATTGAATAGTCGTACTTAACATACATATCCGTCACCTTGTTATCTGAATCTTCATGCCCAAGACACAGAGCAACGTCATCCTTATTAATTCTACAATTATTCCTCGCAAGAGTAGCCCACGTGTGCTTAGCCCATTTGGTTGTAACTGCTTTCTTTATACCAAGTTTTGGAAATATTCCTGATACTCTCCTCGACTCGCTTCCATGAAGCTGATTATTTACGAATGCAATAAATGTATCATGCTCCGTATACCTGTCAATCACATCAAGAAGCCTCTCTCTCCCCTTATATTTCTCAATGATTAATAACGCCTCATGTTCTAACTTAATAGAATATTCCTTACCTGTCTTGAATCGGTCATATGATACTCGCCCATTCACTTCATTATTTAAGTAGAATAAATCCTTAGCCTCAATACCAATAAGAAAGAACATCAACAGGAACATATCTTTTGCAAATTCTTCCCCGGAATTGCAGGGATTATAATTTATAAACTTCATCATTTCATGTAGCGTTAAGGTATGCTCCTTTGACCTTACAGATGCCTGTGGAATCTTATATTTCTGAAATGGGGAATGAGGAATTTTAATTAGCCCAAAATCTTCTTCATTATAATGTTCTTTAGCTTTATTGAACAAAGCCCTGAAAGAACGCATTGCATTATTAACTCCATTATCCACGCCATTACTCCTCATATAACTCTCGAACCTCATTAAGAATAGTGGATTAATATGCGCAAATGGGAGTTTTTTACCAACAAATTTCTTTAAATTATCAACACATGACCTATGCCAACGAATAGTACCTTTCGATTCTACCGATTTTATAAACTCATTATAGAAATCAAAGAAATCAATTTGGTTAGGATTCTCATCTTTCTTAAGCAAGAATCTTTTTATATCGGCCACGCTCATCAAATTGCGTTTCTCTCCAAGTTCAATATCTTTCTTTCGATACGTGTGCAGAATATCAGTAATGCGCATATTTATAAATTCAACATTGCGCCCTTTTGTTGCTATTCCCTGCCTATTGTCAAAGTCGGCAGGAAGTATATATAAATCCGTAGGAATATAATTAACAGCCCTTGCGTGTGTTATGCGAATCTTTATATTTGTAGACCCGTCCGATTTCTCGTGAACCCTTCCTTTTAGTACAACAGCCTTATATGTCGACATACACGTTTTTTTATAAACTATTTATAAACACATCTCGTGCAAATGTACATATTTTATTGTTTTTTTTTGCATAAAAAAAGAGCCTAGTAAACCTAAACTCTTTCTAAGATGCTGACTTTCAGCCTTTTTGTATTGTGATCGCAACAGGACTCAAACCTGTGACCCTCTGCTTAGAAGGCAGATAAACACATTATACAATCACCTGAAAATAAGTCAATTAACAAACGTGTCGGTTGTATTTATAAACTATTTATAATTGAAATCATTAATATTCCTTATTTTCTAAGATAAATATTAATGATTATAACGTCACTTCTTCCTCTTCTTCTGCTCCTGATTCGATTCTAATTCAATATTCACATTAGAGCCTCGCTTCACCTTCCCGTCAACATGTATTGATACTTCATTCCCTGAATTAGAACTTTGTTTTTCTAAAAACTTGTAACCACCAAACAGCCCTATACCTATACCTAGAAATAGAAATGTTGTACACATAAATATTCTCCCCTTTAATGTCATTGCGTTATTATTTAATGTAACGTGAAATTGCGTAAGTTTTCTCTACTCTCCTTTTTTTCATATAAACCCCATCTCCGTTTCTGCTACCTGCTGCATTTGTATTCCCTTCAATCGTGATAAAATAACCCGCCTTATCTTGCTTAATCAGGAAGCCAACATGCCCAACCCTCCCTAATTGGGAGTAATAAAATGTAACAACATCACAACACTTAACATCGGGTTTGCTTTTTGATTTCGAATACCAAATAATATCTGTACGCCTCGCAAAATCAGGAGACCATGCACTATTCGGATTACGAACACCCACCTCATTCAAATTGTAACTAACAAATGCCGCACACCATGGCGCAGGCTCATTAATTCCAACACTTGCTAAATACTTATCAATTTCAGGCGAACTATTATTTCTTACTTCTTTCACATCTAGTTGCCCTGTTATATTCTGCAACACCTCAAGCCTCACTATTTCTTGCCCTTTCGCACTCATACTAGAAGCTAGTACAAACATTAAGAATATTGATACTGCTAATATGTACTTCAAGGTTGTTTCCTGCTCAGAAAAATTCACATAGAACTCGTTTTTTAAAAAAAAATAAACCTTGGGAAATATTACCCTAACCCCAACCCAGCTGACCGATAAAGCAATTATGAACCGTAATACACTGTATATAATGTTTTCAAGTTCTGAATAAAAGTCAAAAAAAGCATTCCCGGGAAATAAAGAGTTCAACCCCCAATTAATTGCAAAGAAAACTACTATCAATAATGGAACTGAAATAAGCTCCTCTTTAAAAGTTTTTAGAAATTTCATAATTAATATTTAATTTAGTTTCAATTCTTACAATTTTTTTTTCCATACAATCAAGACGTTCGGCGTGTGCATTTAATCTCCTTTCTGTTACCGGGTGTCGCTCGTCTTGCAGTGTTTGCAATTCTATAACATTTGTGTTCAACCCATTAACTGCATTCGTTAGTGCATTCGAAGCATTAATTTGTTGTTTCAGAAAATACCCGATAATCCCTAGTAGTATAAGTATCAGTGCCCCGGATATGCTTAATATTAAGTATAGTATCTGATAGTCCTTCATTTAATTTGCGCTTAAAAATTAACACCACCTGGGTTTGCAATCCAGTTACTTACATTATCATTATCAAATGAAAAATCTGTTGTAGGAATTACCACCGGAACTCCTCCGCTCGATAATTGATACATCGTATTAATGTAGATATTGGCAAGCTTCAACATACCTTTAACAGAAGAAGTATGAATACCATCGGGTAGGTCTTCTACTGTG
>QKEK01000082.1 GCA_003251775.1 Clostridia bacterium
GAATTGCAAAATTTGGTGAAGATCCAAGGCATTATCTCATATCAACAAAAAAGATAGTTGGAGATGAAAATGGAAGCGTAAAAGAGGTGCATACTGTTCAAATAGAATGGAAGAAGGACGAACAGGGAAGATTCATCCCGCAGGAAATTGCTGGCTCAGAAAAGGTTTGGCCAGCACAGTTGGTATTGCTATGTATGGGCTTCTTAGGTCCAGAGGATGCGATAGCTGAAGAGTTAGGATTAGAGAGAGATGTGCGGTCAAACATAAAAGCAGAATTTTGCGAGTTTACAACAAATGTTAAAGGCATATTTGCGGCAGGCGATACTAGAAAGGGACAAAGCCTTGTTGTACACGCTATAAACGAGGGTAGACTATGTGAAAGCTGTTGATGAGTATTTGATGGGTGAGACCTTGCTTCCATAAAATGAAAAGTTATTATTGTGCAAACAACAAAGTAAGGTTCTTATTAGTGAATCTAATTAATTTTTCTAAGACTGAAGTTACTAAATAAATCGTAAAAAGATTGGTTTTAATAGAATTATTATTAGGGATGTAGTGTAAATGCTACATCCCTTTTGTATAAAAGAGCAAATAATAAAGAAGAGAAAAAGTAAATAAATAACGATAAAAAAACATTTGAATTAATATATAGAAACTGATATTATAACTTAGGAGAGTAAAGGAGACTAAAAGCAAGCAAATTGAGAGACAATAAGAACCTTAAGCTGTCGACGATATCAAAGATAACGGACAGATTAAGAGCCTTGTTGTTTGTACAATTAAAAGTAGATTAGGAAGTCATATTTAGTAAAAAATCCTGTATTTGAGGAGGAGTTATGATATTAGAGGAATATATTGACAAAGCTGTATGGGAGAGAATAGAGAGCTTTTCTCAAGAAAAGGAAACACCGTTTTTGGTAATAGATTTGGATACTATAAGGAAAAACTATGTAGAATTAAAGCAAGGCTTCAGCAATGCAGATATATACTATGCTGTTAAGGCTAATCCAAATGAGGAAGTGCTTAAGCTTTTAAATGACTTAGGTTCAAGCTTTGATGCAGCATCCATTTATGAGATAGACAAATTACTGAAAATTGGAGTAAGCCCAGATAGAATAAGCTTTGGGAATACTATAAAAAAGATAAGTAGTATAAAATATGCCTATGAAAAAGGAATTAGGCTTTTTACAACAGACAGTAGGAGTGATTTGATTAATATAAGTAGATATGCACCTAATTCAAAGGTGTTTATTAGACTTATTGTAGAAGGTGCTTTGACAGCAGATTGGCCTTTGGCTAGAAAATTTGGATGTAGTATTGAAGAGGTTAAGAATATAATTGATTTATCAGAAACCTTAGATGTTGAAGTATATGGACTTTCCTTTCATGTCGGATCGCAACAGAGAAATGTATTTATGTGGGATTATGCACTTTTGAAGGTAAAGGATATATTTGAATGGGCATTTAACGAAAAGGGAATTACTATAAAATCCATTAATATGGGAGGAGGATTACCTTCTAAATATCTTAATAAGGCAGATGAACTAGACATTTACTCTGAAAAAATTAAGGAATCGATAGCAAACCATTTTAAAGATAATGAACCAAGAATAATTCTTGAGCCTGGGAGGTCACTAGTTGGAAATTCTGGGGTTATAGTTAGTGAGGTAGTATTAGTCTCAAAAAAGTCAGAATTAGAACATTACAGGTGGGTTTATGTTGATGTAGGTAAGTTTAATGGTCTTATTGAGACAATGGATGAATGTATAAAGTATCCTATTTATTGCAGTTCTACAGGAAGCCATGAGGAAGATACTGAGGAAGTAATACTTGCAGGTCCTACTTGTGACAGTGTTGATATTATGTATGAAAAGTATATGTATAGTCTACCCCTAAGTCTTAAGGAGGGGGATAGGATATACTGGCTATCGACAGGAGCTTATACTAGTAGTTATTGCTCTGTAGAGTTCAATGGCTTTCCACCAATGAAGGCATACTGTATATAAGGCACTAGTAAATCAAAAATGAATTTTATACAATAAATAAAAATTACATAAAGTAGATTTGAACTATTTAATTAAACGGGAGGTAATAGCTATAATGATATTTAGTATTACCTCCCGTTATTGTGAAAAAACATGTTTATTAAGTTTTCTTATCAATTAGTTATTTTGTAAGCTCAGGTACAAGCATTTGTATTGCCTGAGCAATTTCATCATCACTTAGGGCAGTGGTTCTGCCGTCAGTATACTGAGCGTCAACCCATGCTTTAACCTTCTCGATCCGAGCATCCTTTTTATCAAGTCGCTGCTCATTCTTTAAACCAAAGTAGCTGTTTATCCAATGGGCAACACCTGCCAAGCCAGAGGTTTGGTTTAAAGCTACACCAACAGGCCTGTTGAGAAGCTTATCGGTATTAAAAATATTATAAATCTCTTCATCCTTCATTAAGCCATCTGCATGAATACCCGCTTGTGTGACATTAAAATGCTTTCCAATAAATGGTGTTCTTGAAGGTATGCTATAGCCTAATTCCTTTTCATAGTATTCAGCGATTTCTGTAATAATTGTAGTATCCATACCATCTGTTGTTCCTCTTAGTTGAGTATACTCAACAACCATAGCCTCAAGAGGGGTGTTTCCTGTACGCTCACCTATTCCGAGCAATGAACAGTTTACACTTGATGCACCATAGAGCCATGCTGTAGTGGAGTTTGAAACTGCCTTATAAAAGTCATTATGTCCGTGCCATTCAAGTAATTCACATGGGAAGCCAGCGTGGTGTCTTAAACCATAGATAATTCCTGGTACGCTTCTTGGTAGTGCTGCTCCAGGATAAAAAACTCCAAGGCCTAATGTGTCGCACGCTCTTATTTTAATTGGTACACCAGACTCATCCATAAGCTTTTTTAGCTCAAGAGCGAAAGGTACAACAAAGCCATAAAAATCAGCTCTTGTAATATCTTCAAAGTGACATCTTGGTCTTATACCAACATCCAATGCACTTTTTATAATACCGATGTAATGGTCAAGTGCCTGCTTGCGTGTCATATTAAGCTTCTTAAATATATGATAATCAGAGCAGCTTACGAGAATACCGCTTTCCTTAACGCCCATGTCCTTAGCTAACTGGAAATCCCCCTTTGTTGCTCTAATCCAGCTAGTAACCTCTGGGAATTTATATCCTCTCTCCATACATTTGTATACAGCCTTCTTATCTCTATCAGTATATAGAAAGAACTCACATTGCTTTATAATGCCCTTTTCTCCCCCTAGCTGATGTAGCTTGTCATAAAGAAATAATATCTGTTCAACAGTATAGGGTGCTCTTGATTGTTGCCCATCTCTGAAGGTAGTGTCTGTTATCCATATTTCATCTGGAGGAAACATAGGCACCTTTCTATGATTAAAAGTACATTTTGGTATTTCTTCATATGGGAAAATCTCTCTATAAAGATTAGGCTCAGATATATCTTGCAAACTATATTTATATTGAGTCTGTTCAAGTGTATTGGAGTGTGAATTAAATTCTATCATTAGGCATCCCCCTTGCATTCAAGTATTATTGTATAATTGTATACAATAATACTTAGGTTGTCAAGACAAATTACCCTTTTTTCCTTAACTATCTTTTCATACATCAATCTTAAAACCAAAATCAATGTCAATAGCGGCTTTACCACCTCTAACTCCCCAATTTTCAAGTGGTGGTTCATTGATAACTATTAATATATCAGAACCATCTATACCAAGAGCTTCATCTAGCTTTTGTACAATTGTTGAGTATAATTTACGTTTTGCCTCAATGCTTCTACCCTTAAATACAGTTAATTCTATAAGAGTGAATTTATCAGTTTTATCTGAAATAGTTTCAAAATTATCTTTATCAAGCTCATACAGTCTTTGCATTCTATCATATTCTGGTATTTTAAATGCTTCAACTAATGCAGAATGTATTGAATCAAGCAATGCTTTTTTATAATCCTTAGTCTTTCCAGAAAATATCTCAACTTTCACCAATGGCATAATAATCTCTCCTTTGTT
>QKEK01000273.1 GCA_003251775.1 Clostridia bacterium
GCATCCTCAGCTCTGTTATCACCACTAGCTCTACCAATACCCATATGTGCCAGTCCCGTCTGATGCATAATTGTCTTAACATCAGCAAAGTCAAGATTAATTAACCCTGGAACTGCTATTAGGTCAGATATTCCCTGTACACCTTGTCTTAAAACGTCATCAGCTATCCTGAATGCATCAAGCATAGAGGTCTTTCTCTCCGCTACTTGTAATAATCTATCATTAGGTATAGTAACAAGTGTATCAACAGTATTCTTTAATGCATCTATTCCTCTTTGTGCATGTTGCATACGCTTTCTTCCCTCAAACATAAATGGTTTGGTTACTACACCTACAGTCAGAATTCCCAAATCCTTAGCTATCTGAGCTACCACAGGTGCCGCACCAGTACCTGTACCGCCCCCCATACCTGCAGTTACAAATACCATATCAGCTCCCTTAATTGCCTGAGCTATTTCATCGCTACTCTCATTAGCAGCCTTTTCTCCAACATCAGGATTGGCACCTGCACCTAACCCCTTGGTAAGCTTTTCACCTATCTGAATTTTTGTATTTGCTTTTGACAAAAACAATGCCTGCTTGTCCGTATTAACGGCAATAAACTCTATTCCCTTAACATTTGCCTCTATCATTCTATTTACTGCGTTGTTTCCGCCGCCGCCTACGCCTATTACCTTAATTTGCGCAAACTGCTCCATATCAATATCAAATTCCAGCAACACAAATCCCCCTTTATATATACATTGAAATTAATTCTATACTAAAAAAAACAATTACTATATCTTCCTTATTATATACTATATTATATAACAAGCACAAGTGCAAATAAATATTTTCTAGTTGTTTTATGTCAAACCCTTTGTCCTTTTCTCTAACCTGTTTATTATCTCGCGTCTAATTGCTGCAAAATTCGTAAATAGCCTATTACCAAATGCAAAAATTGCCGCCAAATGTATTTGTATACCTAACCTATCTCCTATATACGCTAAACCAGCTGCCAATATAGCATTACTAAAGAACCCAGTTATAAAAATATTAATCCTGAAATCCTTTTTTAGATTTGCTAGCAAAGCCCCAAATACTGAATCTAATGAAGCCAAAATTGCTACAGCAACATAGTTAGAATACTGAGCTGGTATATTATATGGAACTGTCAAACCTATAAGCAAACCAATTATCAACCCAAGTATAGGTATCATAAAATTTCTCCTCTCAATTCTCGGAAATATAGCTGGGATAACGTCCTCTCGTAAAATCTATTAATCCTCTATCGTTCTCTTTTAATTTATTAAAGTATATTTCTTTCAAGCTCTTTATTTTATAATCAAGCTTGTTTTTGTCTCCTATATTGACAGTTACTCTGTCATCCAAAGTAAATAAAATCTTTTCTACATCTTTTATATCAACACCGTCAATTAGCTCAAACAGCTTATAATCAGAAAACTGGTCAAGTTCTTTAACTAGCTTAAACAGAAAAAAAACAGTCTCGAGCTGCTCTCTTCCACTTCCCTCAAGTGGCTTCCCAATAACATACTCACCAAACTCAATCCCATCAATCCATGGCAATTCTGTATCTTGTTCATAAATGGCAGCTAGTAAGTACCCCTGATCATCCACCAGTATATTATTGCCAAGTTTCAGGATATATGCAACTGGCTCTCTTTCTATTATACTAATATTTATAGTATTGGGGAAGCTATAAGTTATATCAGCCTTTTTTATATATGGTAAAGACTCTAGTATCCTCTGTTGTGTATAAAAATCAAACCTATAAACATTGTCAAAGTACCTGAAATACTCTTTAAACAATATATTCTCTGTTTGAAAATCAATTTTATCAATCAATTCATTCTTAGTATAGCTGATATTACCGTTGACAACCACATTTTTTATTGCAAACACTGGTGAAAACATAATTAAAATAATAATTGCCAAAGTAAATATAATAAGTGTGAATAGCTTAATTCTTTTTTTAAATACAGACTTTTCCTTTGTATGAACACTCATTTTAAATACCAGAAATCTCCTTATAAATTTACCGTTATTGCTTCTATAGTATATTTTAACAGAGGGTTAGAAAAATTCAATAGTTTATAAATATTTTCTTAATGTTTTTCTTCATGTTTGTTCTAAAATAATTATTGTAAAATATTATATTAAAGAAATATCTATCCACCACTGTAGCCATATAGGAGTAATGCTGAAGAAAGGAATTTACATAATAATGAATAAATATACTCTTAAATTATTCCTTTTAAAAATTAAAAGAAACTATATCAGCCTTTTCTGTCTTTTTTTTATTTTTCTTCTCTTTATAGATTCAGCAAAAGCTATTACTGCTGGTAGGAAGGCTCTGTTTTTATGGTTAGAAGTGGTTATTCCATCTTTATTCCCTTTCTTCGTAGCTGCTAAAATACTTATAGAGTGTAATTTTGCACAAAAGATAGGGAAATATATGGAGCCATATATGAAGCCTATGTTCAATCTTCCTGGTTGCTCTGCTCTAGCTTTACTATTAGGTACAATAAGTGGGTACCCTGTAGGTGCAAGGATTACTGCTGACTTAAGGAAAAACAAACTAATTAGCAAAAATGAGGCTGAAAGACTTGTTGCTTTCACTAACAACTCCGGTCCCATTTTTATAGCTGGAGCTGTAGCAACAGGTATGCTTATGGATGCTAAGCTTGGTTCTATATTGCTTACATGTCACATACTAGGTGCTGTATCTGTTGGGTATATAATAAAATATTTATATTCTGAAAAAAGGTATGGTTCTTCAAAAGCTCTACTTCTAAAAAATAATCAAAGAATTGAGGAAAAAAAATTAAATTATATTTGCATAAAACCTTCTAAGATAAAATCAAGACAACCTATACAAATAGCTACTGATGCTGTTAAAGAGTCAATTTACTCTATACTTAACATTGGTGGTTATATTATACTTTTTGCTGTCATTTCAGCAATATTTTCTGATTTGTCCTTAATAAAAAACATGTCTGTTTTTTGGGGTAAGGTATTATGTGTAGCACCTGAAGCGTTACTCGGAGTATTTACTGGAATGCTTGAGATAACTAACGGTATTAATCTAATTGCTATTACTGATGGCGTTCCTTCAATTATTAAACTAAGCTTTATTAGCTTTTTGCTAGGTTGGGCTGGTACATCTGTACACTTTCAGACAGCAGAAATTCTGTCTGAAACTGACATAGAAATAAAACCTTATCTAATCGGAAAGCTATTTCATGGTTTATTTTCTGCTATTTATACGGCGATATTAGGGCTTTTACTTAACCTTGTATAAGGTTATACCAAAACCTTAACTATATAACTACTCTATTCTCACAACTAATAGCATACTTATTATAAAAAACTATTATTTTAATTCTTCTCTATTCACCCTAATTACATCTAGAGTATCGCCTAGTATTTCCTCTACCTTATTTAAAATGCTATCTGCATATTCTCTTGTACCCAATCTAATCTCTCTTGCATTCTTCTTTGCAGCAGCAATTATTTCATCAGCTTGTTCATATGCCTTTTTTGTAACCTCATGCTCATCCACTAAGGAGGCTATTTTATCCTCAGCACTTTTAATTACATTATCTGCTTCCTTTTGTGCCTCCAATAAAATTCGTTTTCTTTCTTCCTTTATCCATTTAGCCTGCTTAATATCATCTGGAAGCTTCAAACGCATTTCTTTTATTATCTCCCATAGCTCTTCCCTATCAACTATACACTTGCCAGTAAACGGAACAGATGCACTCTTCTCAATAGCATCTTCAAGCATCTCCAATACCTCAAGTATTTCCATAATACCCCCACACTTTTCCTAATAATTATTTAAAAATATGTAATTACGCAAAAAGCTTATTTAAGCCTACTTTCAAATTTACTATATATTTCATCAACTATACAAGATGGCACTAATTCATCAATTTTACCCTTATTTCGTGCTAGCTCTCTTACAGCACTCGAGCTTAGAAAAGAATGCTTTACACTAGTCATCATAAAAATTGTTTCTATATCCTTATCCAAGCTTTTATTTAAAGATGCCATTTGTAGCTCAAACTCAAAATCAGATACCACCCTAAGCCCTTTTACAATAACGTTAGATTTTTTCAATCTAACAAAATCTACCAATAAACCTTCAAACATCTCAATTTCAATGTTGTTTCTACCCTTTAGTACTGTCCTTAAAAGTTGCACTCTCTCCTCTAAGGAGAATACTGGGTTTTTACTACTGTTTACAAGAACAGCTACTATTAGCTTATCACATATAGCTGTTGCCCTATCTATAATATCAAGGTGACCATTAGTTACTGGATCAAAACTACCTGGATATACAAAAATCTTTTCCAAAAAAAAATCTCCTTTACTAGGTATATTATATAATATTAATTCAATCAAAGCAAATAAAAAATGTAGTATAAACATTAGAAAAGTTGTCTATGCGTAAAAAACAACCAAAGTTTCTCCATACTCTTTAATTTTTCTTACTTTAATATTACTTACACTATCCGGGTACGCGTCCTCTTTAAAACACTCTGCAACGATTATGCTATCCTTCTTCAAGAGGTCGCACACTTCCAATTGACTAATTATTCGGGGTAAATAACCATTGCTGTATGGCGGATCCAAAAAAAACATATCAAACCTCATACCATTTTGGGCTAGTTTGACCATTGCTCTATAGACATCATCAAATATTACTGTGGACTTGTCTTCAAATTTTGTATGCTTAATGTTTTGCTGAATTACATCAATACACTCTTTATGATGATCAACAAAAACCGCCTCTTTTGCACCTCTGCTTAATGCTTCAATTCCCAAGCTACCTGTACCAGCAAATAAATCCAACACGCAAGCATCCTCTATATACGGTGCTATAACACTGAATACTGATTCTTTAACTCTATCAGTTGTAGGTCTGGTATTAAGCCCATTAACTGTTTTAAGCTTATGACCCTTTGACAGACCAGATATTACTCTTAATATTGCTCTCACCCCATTATAGATAGATTAAGATACAAAGAGTTAAATCCATTTACTTTTACTCTTTATGAATCCAGCTTTAACACACTCATAAATGCCTCTTGAGGTACCTCTACACTACCAACCTGACGCATACGCTTCTTACCTTCCTTTTGCTTTTCAAGAAGCTTCTTCTTACGCGTTATATCTCCACCATAGCATTTAGCAAGTACATCCTTTCTAAAAGCACGAACAGTTTCTCTAGCTATAATTTTTTGTCCAATACAAGCTTGTACTGGTATTTCAAACATCTGTCTTGGTATAGTATCTTTTAGCTTCTCTGCTATTTTCCTTCCTCTTGAAGCAGCCTTTTCTTCATGAACAATAAATGACAGAGCGTCAACTATATCCCCATTAAGCTTAATGTCCAATTTAACAAGCTTAGAAGGCTTATACCCTGCTAACTCATAGTCAAATGACGCATATCCCTTTGTTCTGGATTTAAGTGCATCAAAGAAATCATATATTATTTCATTAAGTGGCATTTCATACTTTAGCATTGCTCTTGTAGCTTCAATATACTCCATCCCATGATACACTCCACGCCTGTCCTGACAAAGCTCCATAATATTACCTACATATTCTGTCGGTACCATAATATTGGCTTTAACAATAGGTTCCTCCATAAATTCAATTTCTGTTGTTGGTGGCAAATTTGTAGGATTGTCAATCCATATTTCTTCTCCACCAGTTTTTATAACCTTATAAATAACACTGGGGGCTGTTGTCACTAGGTCCAAATCAAATTCTCTTTCTAAACGCTCCTGAATTATCTCCATATGCAGAAGTCCAAGAAATCCACATCTAAATCCAAAACCAAGTGCTACAGACGCCTCAGCCTCAAACATTAATGCTGCATCATTTAATTGCAGCTTTTCAAGTGCATCTCTTAAATCCCCATATTTTGAGCCGTCCGCTGGGTATATTCCACTGAATACCATTGGATTTACCTTTTTATATCCTGCCAATGACTCCTTAGCAGGGTTTTCAACCAAGGTAACAGTATCACCTACCCGCGTATCTCTAACATTTTTTATACTTGCAGTTATGTATCCCACTTCTCCAGCCTCTAATACATCACTTTTTGTAAATCCACCTGGCCTTAAATAACCAACCTCCACAACAGCAAACTCTGCCTTTGTGTGCATCATTCGTATTTTTTGCCCAGGCTTTACAGCCCCCTCCTTAACCCGAACATATGTAACCACACCCTTATAACTGTCATAAAAGGAGTCAAATATAAGAGCTCTTAATGGAACATCCTCAGAATTATCTGGACATGGAATATATTGAACTATTTTTTTTAGAACCTCTTCAATGTTAATACCATTTTTAGCCGATATTAATGGTGCATAAGAGGCATCCAAACCTATAATATCTTCTATTTCCTTTTTTATTTCTTCTGGTCTTGCACCAGGAAGATCAATCTTGTTAATTACTGGTAGTATCTCAAGGTCATGCTCCAAAGCTAGATAAACATTTGCAAGTGTCTGAGCCTCTATCCCTTGAGCCGCGTCCACTACTAATATAGCCCCTTCACATGCAGCTAGGCTTCTGGATACCTCATAATTAAAATCGACATGTCCAGGTGTATCTATTAAATTAAAGATATATTCCTCTCCATTGTCTGTCTTATATACCATTCTAACTGCCTGTGCCTTAATGGTAATACCTCTTTCACGCTCGAGGTCCATATTGTCCAGCACCTGTTCTTCCATTTCTCTCTTGGTAAGAACCCCTGTCATTTCAATTATTCTGTCTGCTAGAGTAGACTTACCATGATCTATATGAGCAATGATACAGAAATTTCGAATTTTCTTTTGTCTTCCACTTGCCATAGATTTCTCTACCTTTCATTTAACAAATCTATTAATTTATCATGCCCTTATTAATTTAGGCATTTTTCATTATTACATATTTATAAAACTTATACCTATTTTGGGCAATACTCGTTATTACTTGCGATTGCAAATTCTTTTTAATAGTTTATACGAATGATATTATAACACATCAACTTAAAAGCTACAATAATAAATACAACGGAGCTTCTTGCATTATTACATATTTATACAAAACAATACTTATTATATCCAGTAAATATTTTTAATTGTTGAAAACAAAGCAAAATAGCGTATAAATATACAACCAATGCCTCTATAAATAAATTTATTAATTTTCTTGAAAAATATTAAAAAATGCTCCCGTTCTTGATTACTCAGAGGACGAGAGCATTTATCTCATATTACTACCACAATTTATTAGCTTAAGCTTTTAGTATTTTCATTGCAGCTTCATTATTTATATCTGTCATAAATTGGATTCCAGTTTCCTTTTCAGTTTCTCTATTTGCTGCGAACAGATCATCCCTTGAAATTTCACATAGCCTGAATTTCCTTGCTCCTGCCATCAACTGCTGAACCCCTGCTCCTAGCTTATCAGATAGCGTCCATACTGCTATAGCTCCAAGAGGAATATTCTTCATTTCATCTGCTCCAACCTTATTCTTAACATCAAAGTAGCCAGCAAATATTTCTTCAGGTGTTGCTCCGAATTGGTCGGCAATATTCTTAGGAAGACTATCCCAATTACCATTTAATCTTTCTCTTCGTTCTGGGTATATAACCCCTTCAATATTTGCACCAAGGAAGCCTGGTATCATTAATGCTCTACCCATGCAAACCAGCTTAGTAAAAGGTGCTCCTAATGCAAGTGCTTTAAAAATATGTTCTTCTCTAGCAAGTCCACCAGCAAAAGCCATGTCAACTACATCATACCCCCTTGAAGCCAAAATACTAGCATATTCATACGCTTTTGCATGCAAGTTAATTGATGGAACGCCCCATGACTCCATCATATTCCACGGACTCATGCCTGTGCCACCGCCTGAGCCGTCTATTGTAAGTAAGTCAAGCTTAGCCTCAGTAGCTAATTTCACAGCCATGGCAAGAGCTTCCATTCCGTATGAACCAGTTTTCAGAGTAATCCTCTTGTACCCCAACCCTCTTAAATGCTCTACTGATTTCATGAAGTCTGCTTTAACCTCTTCATAGCTATTTAGATTTGTATACCCCAATCTACTATGCCTTGCAAAAGACTTTATTGACCCACTTTTAAATGCCTGCTGCACCTCTGGCTTAGAAGGGTCTGGATCAACAACATAACCTCTTTCCTTTAAGAAAAGTGCGTATTCCAGATTATTTACCTGAATTTCGCCACCTATGTCCTTTGCTCCCTGCCCCCATTTTAGCTCCAGAATTACTTTATCACCATACTTTTCAATAATATATTCAGCTACACCATTTCTGGTATCCTCCACATTCATTTGTACAATAATTGCACCATATCCATCATAATATTTTAAATATACATCTATTCTTCTGTCTAGCTCTGGTGCCTTCTCTATTTTGCCATTTTTAATAACTGAATTTCTGTCCACCCCAACAACATTTTCTCCTATAACAATAGGAAAACCGACTAAAGCAGCACCAACTGCAAAAGATTCCCAATACTTTTGTGCTATAAATGTAGAGCCCAATGCTCCTGTCATAATAGGAACTCTCGCTTTTGTTTTAACGCCCTTACCAAATTCAGTTTCAATACTTGCGTTTGGAAAGATGCAATCATCCGCACTATTTGATAACCCGTTACAAAGTCCACTAGCTCCATAATTATAACCTTGAATTCTTAGGTTATTATAGCTAACCCCAATATGATTAGTGTTGCTACTTCCTGCAGTAACTGTTCCAAAATCTCTTGGATATAAAAGCTTCCTCCCCATCATACTAGACATCCATGTTTCGCACTTCCCTTTACAATCAGCACGACATAGTGTACATAAGCTTGACTCTGCTGCGTCACCTCTGTTTACAGTGTTTAATACATCATTTGTTCTTGAGTATTGAATCATTCCCCTTACCTCCTCGTAAGATTTAAGTATACGCCATTGTATACTAATTTTTATATAAGCACACTCAATACCAACCTAAAATCAAGATATCTAATTCTTGAATATTGCCTTGTATCCAACTATTGCCTATACTACAAAACATACTTAAAATTAAATACTATATTTATAATTAGTATCATGTATTTATACTTTCACTATTATACTAAAGTTTAGTAATTTTTTCAACTAGTCAGAAAATTCACTTAACCTCATCATAATACCTAAAATGCCACGTTATTGGATAATCGTACTTAAGACACCAGCTCAAAACATCTTCTTCCCTAGTGTAAGGACCTCCATTATGAATAACAAGAGGTATCCCCTGGTTATTCCTTTTATCTGACAACATTCCTATGTGCTCATAGGGTTCAGTTAAGACTATAATATCACCTCTTTGCCAATTAATTAAATTATCAGCATCCTCAGGAATAAGCTCTGTATCAAGCACCTGTGCATGTTCTTTGAAGAAAACCACTAAATTCTGAACCCTTCTAAAATCTATATTAGGATCAGGCTTACCCTCTACTCGTGGGTATGCCTTCAAATTGGATCTTATATCTTCATCCACCATATCCTTAAGTAAAAATCCAGCATTTTTAAAGGCACGCCAAATAACATCGGTGCACACGCCTTCATCGTCAGGTGGGTAGCCTCCAGCATAGTATGCACTCTTGTACTTCGGCTTATTTTTAGCATCTAGCCTAGCTCCCTGTACAAAATCATCTAAGTCATTTATTCCATCAGCATCCTTATCTGCATTTATATCTAAATCAGCTACCTCAATTCCCTTTCTTCTAAACAAACCAAAAGTGCTACTATCTTTATCATGACTACTTAATAAATTAACAGAGGCACCTTCACTGTCTTGATTTGTCGATTTTCCTGAACTAATATAGTTATCTACATTAGCTTTATCAAGCAAAAGTAGCTTTACCACTGCGAAATACTCTCTCAAATAACAATTAAGAACTATAAATGGATTACTTTTAGCGGGTATACCATATACCTTAAATCCAGCCATTTTTGCTAGTAGCTTCGCCCTATACAAATGAAAATCGTTAGTAACAATCATAACTCTAATTTTATTTATATTATTTATCTGAGTATCCCCTATTTCACCAATGAGCTTTTCTCTTGAAAAAAGTATATTTTCTATAGTGCTAGTAGATTTATCTTCTTTAATAATTCTTTCATTTTCTATTCCATTTCTCAATAAGTAGCCTTCCATAGCCTCTGCTTCTGATAAAAGCTCATTAGCTCCTTGACCTCCAGTCACTACTACCTTAGTGTCTGGATTTTGATTTAAATACTTTATTCCAGCATCCAACCTGTACTTAAGTGTATAGGTTATTTTATCACCCTTCAAGCCCGCTCCGAGAATTAAAACATAGTCTACCTTCTTATCTATATCAGAGACAGTTCCAAATAAAATAACACTCTCCACAATAATAAGAGAAGTAATAAAAACAAGCCAGCCTGTTGTTATAAAAATCCTTAAAGGCTTGTTTTTTATAATATACTTAAAACCTCTAAGCTTCATAATACTATAAAGAATAAAGATAATCCCAAAAACCAAGGGTAATATGACACCCAAATTAATTATTCCTGAGTATATCATTAGAAATATAAAATCCATAATTCCCAAAATCCCTAGGATTAAAATCGAATAGTAAAAACCTTTTTTCACAATATAATTTCCTTTCATTCACAAATTCTTTTCTTAATACTCATATTTTTTCTATCTATACACACTTTAAAGCCCATATAGGTATGAGTCTGATATATTTTCAATAATCCATCCCAGCTTTTCATCCTTCTTAAGTACAATTTTATATATTACACTGCTATCATCAGGAACACTATCCTTACCAACCTGTAAAAATACCTTGCAGTAATTAGAATACTCTATTCTTGTAGCGTGATGTGGCTCACTCATTTGCCAGAATTGTATTTGTCCTATCTGAACATTTTCTAAACTAAATCTTTGTTCAGAGTCTTTATCTAAAATCCTTTTAAGCTCCCTTTCAACAATTTGTTTTATTTGCTTAGTCTGAACACTCCTAGAGAACGTAGCGATGCCAGTAACATACCATTTCCCGTTAAGCTTAATCATTTCATAGTTATCCTGCAAGCCCATACCAGAGCCAAATGAATTTCCCATACTTACATAAACCTCTACATCAGCCCTATCCTCTGAGTAAAAAACACATTTGCCAATATCAATGGTAACTTCATATTCCATGTCAGTTCTTTCTTGTAGCTTAGACCCAGTAAAGAGCAGACTAGTTTCATATTTAGCCCATAGCGAGGGGGCTTTTGTATTAGTAAAATAAGTATTTAGAGCCTCCATATCGCTTTTACCTAGCATATACCACCTGGCATAGGTTTTGACTGCCCCAATCACTGTTTGATAAGCATTATCAACATCCTCTGTAATACTAGCTGCATCGTATTGTTGAATATTTAAATCCATTATTTCATATATTGAGCTGTTATAGCTTGTTCCTTTTGTATTAACCTTATTTTTAAGGTTCTCAACAGTATATGACTTAAATGTATTATTAGCCTCCATATATATACCCCTTCCGTCAGGGGTAAGTAACACTTCAGCGTCATGTATTTCCAAGGCAATACTGAATTCTCCCGTTTGATGAAAGATATTGATAAGCTTGCCAGTACGACTCTGTTCATGATTAGCAGAAACAAAAATAATGTTACCATCCGCATCAAACTTAGCATCATAAATATACTTATCAGATAGCTTTATAGGCTCAGAAATAGAGCTATATTTTTGTATATCCTGTATAAAATATAGCTCATACCCCTTCTCCCCTACATATATCATTGAATTGTTGTAAGAATCTCTGTACCTTCCTTTTGTAATTTGCTTGATTATATTGCCTTTATTATCTGTGATAACTGTCCAATTTTCCTCTAAAACTCCTGTTTTCTTTCCAGCCTCTTCACTAAACAATTTTTTAAAGGTTGCATAACTATAATCCTCATTAAGTGTTCCCTTGAAATATAATGAAATGTCTGTTTCATAATTATATACAATTTCTTGGGTCTGTGTGTAATATATACTTCCCGCAGGAGAGTAATCATGTTCTGTATAAAGTATATCCTTATCTGGATTCCAGCCAAAGTACCTTATCCCCGACCTAGTACTCTCAACATTAGGTATAAAGACCTCCTTATCCCTGTCATATAGAGAAAGCACTCCACCACCTAGAAAGGCTACCTTTGTGCCGTCCTTATTCCATTTTGATACAGCTATAAACGGTATATTATAGCCAATCACTTTTCTTGAGCCAGTTTTCAAATTGTATTTTACCAGCAGTATTTTAGAGTAGGTTCTGCCGTAGATAGTACTCCTCTCTGGCGACTTCTCTTTTCCGTGTGGTTCAAATGTAAATACCTCTTCCTCATCTGGCGATATTGTAATAATATTAACATCACTATCAGCCTTGATTTCCTGTAGTCTACTTCTTATATCCTGAAGTATTTTGCTATCAATAAACGTTATCGCTGAAGCCTTATTCTGAAAGTTGATATTACTATCAATTTCTTTGTTTTCATCATTTGAGGTGTCTGTAGAAATACCTACTGAGGTCTCAGATTTTTCTAACAATTCATTGAATTCCTCTACACCATATACATGTTCATTTTTCAGTCTGGCTTCACAACCTATAAGTAAGCTGATAACAGCTATAGCTACTATACTGAAATAAAATATTCTGAATCTCATTTTTAACCTCCAGTTTATTGAAATATCTCTTATCATTATTAATTATATCAAGCAATTATTTAGAAGTAATATCCGAATTGTAAAATAGTTGTAAAACGGTTAAGATAAATGTGTAACAACGCAAAAAGCTTAAATAGCAGAATTCGGGATTTCACTTGAACACTATCCTCACAAGCGTACCTTTTCCCAGTTCGCTTTCATAGCTAAGCTCAGCCCTGTGCATATCAAGTATATGCTTACTAATAGAAACACCAAGCCCCATTCCCCCATGCTTCCTACTGCGTGATTTATCTACACGATAGAATGCCTCTAAGATTTTTTTAAGCTCACTTTGTGACATTCCGCATCCATAATCCTTAATATAGATACATCTCTTTGTTTTATATATTCTGCTACCAATCTCTATATTACTTCCGTATTGGGAAGCATTTATAGCATTCTGAAGCAAATTACATACTACCTCTAGCATCATGTCAGCATCAACCAAAAAGTAGTTTTCCTCTATTTTAACAGTTATATCTATAGACTTATTATCAATTACTGGAGAAAGTATTTTGAGAGCTCTATTAATAATTTCATTTATATCCAGCTCCACTAGCTCAAGCTTACAGTTATTATAAATATAGATATCAGTCAGGCGTTCTGTTAGCTTTTGTAGTCTCTTACCCTCATCTGCAATATACTTTAAGCTTTTTTTAAATAATTCCTTATCGTATTCACTTTTGTATAATAAATCCGCATATCCAATAACAGAAGTCATCGGTGTACGTAACTCATGTGTTAAATTGTCAATAAAGCGTTGTTTTACCTCAGCCTCATTTCTTAACTGCTCAATATTTTGTTGAATTTTATCAGCCATAGTATTAAACTGTTGAGCTAGCTCGCCTAGCTCGTCCTTGCCTATTATTTCAGCTCTTTTACTATAATCTCCATTTGATATAATTGAGACTGTTTTCATTAGTTTTCGTAATGGTGCTATAAATTTTGATGAAATCAGTAATGCTAAAATAACAACAAACAATAGCCCGAAAATTCCTACCCTTAAAAATGTGAGGTACTGTTCTTTTCGCTGAGTATCTATATGTGTGGCATCATAGACTGTTGTAATTACCAAGCTATGCTTATTGTGTTCTATAAGCTCGCTGATAAAGCATAAGCTACCATAATCCAGCTTGCGTAAAACAAAATTCTTTTCCCCATTTACCGCCCTTTTGAGTGCTAACTGCCCAGGATTAATCGATGAAGTAAGATTTGACGCCAGAGTATGCATACTAATATCAAAAAGCTGAATTTTCTTATTGTTTTTACCAAACAATTCTACTATTTCTGTTGCATATTCTTTGTTGAGATTCTCACTTTCAATAATTGAAGCATTAATTAAAAGAAATGTCTTAATCCCAGAAACAGTAGCATCATGTA
>QKEK01000198.1 GCA_003251775.1 Clostridia bacterium
ACTCAATGAGATAAAAAATATTTTAGCATCATCAAAAAAATGAAAATTATGCTATGTTTTTATGTCAAATATCAAAGCCCGCAAACTGTCTAATTGAAGGCAGTGTACGGGCATTTTTCCTCTTCAGCCTGTCAAACGGAGGATTAAAGTGCATAAATATTCAATAGTAACATAGAAAAGCTTAATGAGAAAGTAAGAAGACACAAATAAGAACTACATTGATAATTTACAGAGTACTCTGTATAATAGAGTCAATGATTTCTATAGAATACTAAGTAAAATATCTTTTTTTATTTATTAATATGTAAGCGTTTAACGAACTTCAAATTTGATAGAAATTCTAATGAAGTTCGTTAAATCGCCAAGACGAAATGTCTTGAAGACCGCTTACAGGCGTTATTTGTGCCAAATGCATGGCGGAGTTAATATGTAAGCGTTTTTTTGCTTGAAGACCGCTTACAGGCGTTATTTATGCCATAGGCATGGTGGAGTTAATATGGAGGACTAATAATGGAGAAAAATGAAGCTCTTGAGCAAATTGATTATCTGAAAAAAATAGTATCAAGAACAAAATTAAGAGCAGAGGCGGGTTATCCCTTTTTATTTCTATGGGGTATAGTCTTGATTATTACCTCATATATTGCTAAGCATCTAGTCTCCTCTTTGCAAAACATATGGCTTGCTGTAGTTGGCGGAGGAACCCTAATAATATCTAGTCTTATTTTCAGAAATCAGGTGAAGAAGTGTGAGTAATAATTCCAAAAAGCAAGCAAATACCAAACATGAAAATATCATAGATGGTAATAATGACGTTTTTACTCCTAAAGCAAGACTTGGGATAATGACCATTTTAGCAAAAGAAAAAACAACAACCTTTAAGGCTTTAAAATCACTTCTAGGTTTAACAGATGGTAACTTAGGTGCACATATGAAGGTATTGGAGAAGGAAAATTATATTATTGTAAACAAGGAATTTATTGATCGCAAACCTAATACAACCTATGAAATAACTTCTAAAGGAAAGCAGGCTCTTATTGAGCATCTAAATCAACTCAAGAGTATAATTAAACTAATTAATGAATAAAGGGGAAACGTTTAATGAATGTAATAGAAATCTCAAATTTATCAAAATCATATAAGAAACTAAAGGCAGTAAATAATATTAGTTTATCCATTAAACAGGGTGAGATTTTTGGCATGCTAGGTCCTAACGGTGCTGGGAAAACAACTACAATAGAATGCGTTACTGGATTAAAGGATTATGATAGCGGTAGCGTACATATACATGGAATTGATGTCAAAAAGGAATTACAAAAGGTTTATGAAATAATAGGTCTTCAGCTCCAGGAAACAATATATCAGGATAAAATTAAGGTAAGCGAAATATGCCAATTATTTCATAACGCATACAAAAACCCTATCCCCTACATTGATCTTATACAACGATTCGGATTAGAATTCAAGCTAAACTCATATGTACAAAAACTCTCTGGAGGTCAAAGACAGAAACTTTCTATTATACTTGCTTTAATTGGGAATCCCAAATTAGTTTTTTTAGATGAGTTAACTACAGGCTTAGATCCAGAAGCCAGAAGAGATATGTGGGCAATTATTAAAGGGTTAAGGGATGAAGGCAGAACAGTTTTTATGACAACTCATTATATGGAGGAAGCAGAATATTTATGTGACAGAATATGCTTAATCAATAACGGTGAACTAATAGCCTGCGATAATGTACAAAGCATTATTTCTCAAAGTGGCATCGAAAGCGAAATTACATTCATTAGCAAAAACAATGACTTAAAGCAAAGTATTGTTGAATCTGGTATTTCAAGCAATGTAATCTATAATGCATTAAACAATACATACACCATATACTCCGCCGAGGATAAATGTATTGCAAGAACAGCTTTGTTATTAGAATCTATGGGTATTGACTATTCAAAACTAAGTATAAAGAGGTCTACACTAGATGATGCCTTTATTAAGTTAACAGGAGGTAACTGTAAAAATGAATAAAAGATTAATGATTATTTCAATAGAATTTAAGCTACTATTAAGAAACTATATGAATATGTTTTTTGCTTTATTTTTTCCTGTTATGATGCTACTGCTTTTTGGAGAGATGTATGGAAATGAGCCTAGTGAGTTTTTTAATGGACGTGGTGGCATGGATGTTATGGTTCCCTCTTACATTTGTATGATAGTAGCAGTTACAGGAATAATGAGCCTTCCCCTAACGGTGGCACAATATAGAGAAAGAAAAATTCTAAAAAGGTTTAAAGCAACACCTATTAAGCAATCTGACATTTTACTAGCACAGATAATCTCCAATCTATTACTAACTTTAGTTGGTATTGGATTATTGCTTACTATAGGTAAAATTAGATTTAATCTACATTTTTATGGTAACCCCATATTAGCAATTATAGTATTACTTTTTATCATTCTAAGCGTTTTTGCAATAGGTCTATTGGTTTCTGGTGTTGCTAGCAATGGCAAATCCGCTACAGCCATTTCCTATATTATCTACTTCCCTATGCTATTTCTGTCAGGTGCAACTATGCCTATAGAAATGTTTCCAGCTTCATTAAAGAAAATATCCAATGTTTTGCCTCTTACACACGCTGTAAAACTGTTTAAAGGCATCTGGTTTGGAGAAAGCCTCTTTGATTTTACTAAGGAAATCGTTATCCTACTAATTGTGATTATTGTATGTATGACACTTGCTATTAAGATGTTTAAATGGGAATAAATTATGCTTAATTTTGAGCTTTTTGCATTGTTCTATCTTTATACATTTCCTAACTCATTATAGGCACATTTTGTGTATATTTATTTAGAACAACGCAAAAAGCTTATATATAGAATATCTTACTAACTCTGTCCTCTCTATAATTTTGATTCTTTTTCATAAATTCAAGCAAGCTTATCTCTTGTTTTTCAAGCTCTTCAATCTTAAAATCATACTTTTTTCTCCCATTTTCTAAAACAACAACCCTAGTTAATAAATTCTGTATTTCATCAATGAGATGCGTAGCAATAATAATACTCTCATCTTCCCTTAAGCTAGCTATCATTAGCTTCATAAAATCCCTGCGTGTAAAGATATCCTTGCCCATAAAAGGCTCATCCATTAGAATATATTTAGCCGATTTAGAAAATCCAATAGCAATTTCTAGCTTTGACCGCTGACCTTTTGATAATGCTTTGGTCTTCTTATCTATGGGCAACTCAAAAAAATTAAGTAGCTTATTAAACCTTTCAATATCAAATCCGTCAAACAGATTTACAAAAAAATCTCCGTGCTCATTAGGTGTAAGCTCATTAAAGTAGCTCCCCTCTTCAGTAATGTAAGCAAGCTTATTATACACATCTCCACATACAGGCTCTCCGTCAATTGTTACATCCCCAATATTAATATCAATTAAATTCATTATTGCCTTAAAAAGCGTTGTTTTTCCCGAACCATTTGCACCCAGAATCCCTACAATTTCACCAGGCTGAACCTCTAAATCAAGCTTTTCAATTCCTATATGCTCTTTGTAATACTTAGTTACAATATCTACCTTTAGCAATTTATCCCCCCTATTCAAGTTTCAAATCTACATACTCACGATAGTCTACTTCTCTGTTTTTTATTAACCACTCATTATATTCAGTATTACGAATATGATCATCCTTGATATCGGTTTCTATTTGACCATAATAAATAAGATCACCATTATTCTCAAAAACAAAGATACAAAGTGTGTCTACTGGTCTACTATCTATATTCATATATATTTGACCACTATTAAATTCAAAAACATCCTGCAAAACATAAAATCTGTTGTTCTTAAATCTTATATATTGCCTATTAGCTCTAACGTCTTCACCATTAACAGTTCTGCTACTATATGTATCTAGATGACCGACCTGACGAATCGTATCTTCTACCTCAAATGCAAATAATTCTGTATTTCTTAGCATTATGACAAAGGAATTTCCTTGAGAATAAGTCCGATATATTTCCTCGTCACTAAAAATACTAATCTGACTTAAAAACGC
>QKEK01000040.1 GCA_003251775.1 Clostridia bacterium
AGAATCTATCATAAAATCCGCCTCCATAGCCAATTCTATTTAGCCTAGTATCAAAAACTACCCCAGGCACAAGCACCATGTCTAAATCCTGCTCCTGTAGCATTCTTTCTTGAGCCTTTATAGGTTCAGATATTCCAAATTTACCTAATTGCATATCAGCTTCAAGGCTAAAAATCTGAGCAGCCCTCATTTCTCTTTGTTTCATATTACTTATAAATGGCATATAAACATCTATTCCAGATTCCAAGCAGTTTGATACAAGGCTATTAATATCTACCTCTTTATTAGCTGGCGAATATGCCAAAATCTTTTTATAACCAGTATTTGGTGTTATATACTTAGAAATCAGGCGGTCATCTTGTAGCTTATTTACAATAATTCTGCTACTTCTTTCAATCTCACTAGCACTTAAATTAAACCTCTTTTCTAAGATTCTTTTTCTGATATCATCCTTTAGACTCACAATGACTCCCCTACTCCTTTTGCCTTTTAGTATATCGACACAACTCTTCCTATATAATATTTTTTTCCCTGTTGTATTTGCAATGCTAGTTTGAAATCTTTAAGGTTAACATTACCTGTAATCTGCATATCTTCATTCTCAGTATTTATTGGTTCAACCTTTACATATCCTGAGCCGTCATATTCTCGACAATCTATTTCAAGTATGTCATTTTCCTTTATTTCAATTATTGAAGTAATATTATCTGATAATGAAACAACCTTATTGCCATTAATTACAAGCCAAGGCATAACCTCTGAAATCTTTCCAGAGAACGAGATTCGAAGCTCTCCTCTATCATAGATATACTGAAGCTTACTTATAGTTACCCCTTCCTCTTTATGTCTTACTAATACATTATTGTTGAAAAAAGCACCATACACTTGAATAAACACAAGTATACTAGTCAACGCAACAGCAATAAAATACAAAAATATCTCTAACACCTTACAATTAGTACGCTCTTTCCTAATATCAACATTTGGGTAATAAAAAGTAGCCTCCTCATACATATTATTGTTTATATATTTTTTTAAGCTACTATTTTTAACTTTTGGATAAATATATTTCCCTTTTCTGCTTCTTAGATAACGCAAGTCCACACCCTCTTTTTACATATCCATCTCGTATCAGGTATTCTTTTAATATAAGAGGTTCTATCAACAGCTTGTACCAGCTACATATGCAGTAGAAAAGGCTATTGTTAGATTATACCCACCTGTATATCCATCAACATCCATAATTTCTCCCGCAAAAAATAATCCTTTCACTAGCTTCGACTCCATTGTATAGGGATCAATCTCCTTGACAGAAACCCCACCAGCTGTTATTATCGCCTCATTTATTGGTCTAGCTCCTATAATATTTACCTCCATACCCTTAAGAAGATTTACAAGCCTATGTCTTTCCTGCTTAGTAATTTGATTTACTGGCTTTTCATCCTCAATACCTGATAGCATAATTATAATTGGTATTAGCTTTTGCGGCATTAGATCATTTAATGCATTTTTAAATATCTTTTTAGAATATTTTTCAAAATCACGTTGTATTCTTAAATCAAGGGCTTCAATACTCAATGCTGGTTTTAAATCAAGCTTAAGTATGACATTATTATAATTATACTTTAACAAATGCCTGCTAGCACTTAGTATAATTGGTCCTGAAACACCAAAGTGAGTAAATAGCATCTCGCCAAATTCGCTATAGACCTTCCTCTTGTTATTATCAAAAAAGGCTACCTCAACATTTTTCAAGGATAACCCTTGTAATTCTTTAACCCAGCTTTCCTCAGCAATTAGAGGTATCAGCGAAGGTCTTGGTTCTATTACTGAATGACCTAATTCACGTGCCATTTTGTAGCCATCTCCAGTTGACCCAGTACCTTTATATGAAGCACCCCCAGTACATACGATAACACTATCACAAGACAATTCTTGTCCCTCTTCAGTCTTTATACCTAAAACCCTTTTTTGCTGATCTGTTATTATCTGCTTTACCCTAGTTTGATATCTAAACTGAACTCCATGTGTCAAACAAAAGTGATATAGAACATCCACTACATCCTTTGCATTATCTGAAGCAGGAAAAACCCTACCTCCTCTTTCGGTCTTTGTTAGTAACCCATTATTCTCAAAAAAACTAATTATATCATTATTGTTAAACGTATATAATGCAGAATACATAAAATTTCCATTACCAGGTATGTTTTTTATAATATCTTCAATATCAGCAGTATTAGTTATATTACATCGCCCCTTGCCAGTTATAAGCAATTTTTTTCCTGGGAGAGCGTTCCTTTCAACAATTATTACCTTTTTACCTTGAGAAGCAGCTATGCCAGCTGACATAAGCCCAGCAGCTCCTGCACCAATCACAATTATACTGTTATTCATCGTTATTTTCCTTCTCATAAACCTGATACTCATCCCATATAGTCTCAAGAGTTTCAAATGTTGATAATATTTGTTCCTTTTTCCTCATACCTACAGATACAATTAAGGCATTTATAACGCTTAGTGGTGCAACCAAAGAATCCACGAATGACGCCATATCACTTCTTGCAAATAATGCATGATGTGATATCTTAGCCAATGGAGAATCCATACTATCTGTTATTGCAATAACAGTTGCATTTTTGCTTTTTACATACTCCATAGCCTTTGCTGTACGCTTTGAGTACCGTGGAAAGCTTATACCAATGACAGCATCTCCCTCTTTCGCCCTCATAACCTGTTCAAACATTTCACTAACACTTGTAGTATGCACCAAACGTACATTATCAAAAATCAAATTAAAGTAAAAGCCAAGAAATCCTGCCAATGGAGCCGAGCTTCTTACGCCAAGTATATAAATCCTTTTCGCCTCAAGGAGCTTATTAACAACCTTATCAAACTCGGATTTATCTATCTCCTCTAAAGTATTTTTTATCTTTAGCATATCAGAGTGTAGCACACTTTTTAGAACATCCTCCTGATCAATCCTGTTCTCAGAAACCTCCATCCTCTGAACTGCTGTTAATCTGCTCTTAATAACCTCTCTAAGCTCCTTTTGTAATTTAGGATACCCATCATAGCCTAATTCTATTGCAAATCTAACTACCGTAGATTCACTTACACCTACTATGCTCCCAAGCTTTGCAGCAGTCATATAAGCCGCCTTATCACTTTGCTCTTTGATGTATTTTGCTATCAATTTTTGCCCCTTGCTAAATTGATCATATTTCATTTCTATAGATTTAATAATTTTGTCCATTTTATATTCATTCCTTTCTACAAGCATAAACTAGCTTGAAAGAAAACTGCATTAAACGTAAATAATTCTTAGATTCATTTACATATATGATACTCTTATGCAAGTTAAATTTCAAGTACTTTCATTATGAATCAAATTGCGTTGTCACTTTTGACTTATTTTTCTTCTGTCTACGGAACGCGTTACTAAGATTTTTAATATAATATAGTATACATAATATTTATAATTATTGCTATGGTCATTTACAGATATAACTATAGCATTAGATTATACAAAGAGCATAGTCTATTTTATTGTGTAAACAACAACGTTCTTAAGCTGTTCGCTATCTTCGATATCGTCGACAGCTTAGGGTTCCTATTAGTTTGCTCAATATTATCAGGAAAGGAGCTTTACAATGAAAAAAATTGTTTCAATTACTAAGAATGGTACACACCACACAAAATACCTGTATGATGATTCTGAATCCTGTGATGATCAATGTTGCGATAATAAATGCTGTTGTTATTATTATTGTTGCCCAGGACC
>QKEK01000105.1 GCA_003251775.1 Clostridia bacterium
CGTCATTAGACGAAATTTCTAACTCATAGTCTGGCTGAATGTATAAAATCTCTCCCCCGATTTGTGCTTGATTGATATCAGCTATGAAATCTGCAAGAGCTATTTCATCATTCACTGTAATAATATCAAATGGCTTGACTTGGCTATCTTGATTGCTTTCTGTTGTAACTTGCAAGTCTTTTTCTTCAATTTCTTCAATTTCTTCAATTTCTTCAATTTCTTCAGTATCTCTATTTATTCTATTTTTGTTCTTGTTTATATCCTTATCATTAACGATACCTTTCCTTTTTGAATTGATACTGTTTTCTATTTTTTTCTTTTTGTTTACACTCTTAATACTTTTGATATTACTTATATTGTTCCTTTTTTCGGAATTGTCCCTTAAGTCGGCTCTTGCTTCATTTTGTATATCACTAAAATCAACATTCAGTGACATCTCAACACTTATCTCTTCGTTCTTTTTAAGCTCTTCTTTTATATAGCTATCCGAGGCTTCTACTTCTGTATCAACATTGCTTTCGTTTGATAGTGCTTCTACAGCTTTCTTAAAATTCTCACTTCCCATTTCATTCTTATACTTAATAATAAATCTGTCTGCTTTTGTTTCAAGAGTCTGTGCATCGTACACCTTTTCGTGAACACCGTTTCTCTCATAGAGCTTTGTCTCTAAAGCTCCTTCTTTACTTTTATCTAGTGCCTCTTCTTGGCTTTTTGTTATACTATCATTTTCATTATCTTGCTGTTCCTGTGTTTGTCCAGAATTATCGGCTTCTTCACCTTTTGAATCTTCTAGAATTTCTATGTCTATATCTCCATTGAGCGAATTGTCACTCTCAGCAGAGGTAACAATAGTCAATTCATTGCTCGAGGCTATGACACTTCCTTCATCATCCCTTGCTTTAACTACATATAGGTATGTGGTATCAGGTGTTAGCTCAGTATCATTATATACAAAGCTTGTTGTGGTATCCACTAATACAGTATCTCTTAGTACGTCATATGATGCTGCACTAACAGAGTTATTCTCACTTGTCCAAACCAGCTCAACTGTTTTGCTGGTTTTTCCTAAAACCATTAAATTAATCTTCGGTGTAGTCTCCTCATCCGACTCTACTCCTTTTACTATTAAGGTACTTGGTGTAATCATACTACTTATAAAAAAGGTTATGATTACAAGAAATGATAAAAGTCTTTTCGCATTTCTCATTATACTATCCTCCACAAAAATATTATTTATAGTTTACGCATACAAAAAATAGGCACAAAAAAATAGCCAATCAAGATTAGCTATCTCTATCCGCATTCCGTAATGCTAAAAATACTTAACCCTAGACATTCGTAGGTATTTTATAAAGCTTATTATGCTTTTTTCATAACTTTCGACAATTTACAACATTTTCTTTGGTAAAATTATCTATGTAAGTAATATACCAAATGTTATTGATAATGTAAATCGCAAAATTGTTACTTTAGGGTAATAATGTTACTATTAATTTGATTAGTATGTAAGCGTATTAAAACTTCTGAGTTGATTAAAAACTATTTAAGTTAACAAATCGCTAAGATGAAATGTCCTGGAACCCGCTTACGACGGTTATTTATGCCGTAGGTACTGGCAAATTAATGTAAACTTTATTCTTATTATTTAAAAGTACTCCCTTTTACAATTAAGCTTTACAAACGAAATTTTATCTAGTAAAATGATTTTAATGTCGAATTTTAGAATTTCATAGCTGCTTGTAAAGGTGGGGGAATGCAGTGGAGAAAAAAACATTACATATACCATTTCTTAAAGATATCTGGATGATGATAGGAAGTCTTCAAGAGTCTACTGATTTACTGGGACTCTTGGAAAATGCACTTAAACAGACCATTGAGCTTTGTAATGCAGAAGCAGGAACCTTTTGGTTATTTATGAAAGAGGATCAGCAAGCCTTTCCTTTAGTTGCTATAGGCCCTAATTCACAGGCACTTTCTGGACTAAGGCTAAACAGGGGTGAAGGTATAGCGGGTTGGGTAATTGAAAACAGCGAATCTATAATCGTTGAGGATACTCAAAATGATCCTAAATGGTCATCTCGCTTTGATCAGCATAGTGGCTTTAAGACAAAATCTCTTATCTGTTATCCCGTTACATCAAACGATATCTGTATAGGATGTATTCAGCTTATAAACAAAAAAGATAATTCATACTTTAACCATGACGATTTGGCACTTTGCTCAAACTTGGGCTTGGTTATCGGATATGCTTTAGAAAAGAATGGCTTTCTGTTGAACTCTATACCAGCAGCTCAAATAGTCTTTTCTGTTAAAAACATTCTCAAATCTTATAGCTCTGGAGAGAATAAAATAATAGCTTTAAATAATATCTCTCTTGATATTTTTAAGGGTGAATTGCTAGTAATATTAGGTGCAAGTGGCTCTGGTAAAAGTACCTTATTAAATATATTGGGTGGTATTGATACCCCTGATAATGGAGAAGTCTGGTCAGGTAAGACTAATCTTAGTAAAGCAGGAGATAAATTGCTTACAAAGTATAGAAGACATGATGTAGGCTTTGTATTTCAATCGTATAACCTTATTCCTGATTTAACTGCATATGAGAATGTAGCACTTGCCGCTGAGCTTGCAAAAGATCCCTTACCAATTAAAGAGGCTCTCGATGCAGTTGAGCTTTTGCATAGAGCGAATCACTTTCCTAACCAATTGAGTGGTGGGGAGCAACAAAGAGTTTCAATAGCTCGTGCACTGGTTAAACAACCAAGAATTTTGCTATGTGATGAGCCTACGGGTGCTTTAGATCATTTAACAGGAAAAAAGGTACTAGGAATTATTGAAAAGCTTTCTCGTGAATTGGGGCATACAGTTATTATTGTAACTCATAATAATGCAATAGGTGCTGTGGCTGACAGAGTAGTTAGAATGCGTAGCGGAAATATTATTGAGCTTTCAAGAAATCCTAAACCAGTATCTGCGGAAGGAATTGAGCTCTAATGATTAAATTACTGATTGTAAAACTTATACGAACTATTTATATAAACATAAGACAATTTATGGCTTTAGTTATATTTGTATTGGTTGCTATGGCATTATTCAACGGACTAAGTAAATCATATGGGGATTTAGAGCTTTCAATAAATAAATTCTACGAAAATACTGGATTTGCAGACTATATTGTAACTGTACCTATTGCACCCGAAGCCTTGGTTGACCAATTAATGCAAATTGATGGTGTAGAAAGGGTTACTGCCCGAATACAGGCGGATATTCAAATTAAGAGGACAAATGGAGAAAGAATAAGTGGCAGGTTGATTTCATATGGAGCAATAGAAGAACAGAATGTATCAAGGCTTAGCATAATGGACGGTAAATACTTTTCTTCAAATACAGAAGAGAACGATTTAGAACTGTTGATAGGCTATTCCTTTTATAATCGAAATGCCTTTAATCTCGGTGAAAAGGTTGATATTTACATAAACGGTATGCATGGGAATGGGCATGTTTTGGGAAGTGCTACTTCTGCTGAATTAGCAAACCTAACAAGAAAGCCTGGGAATATTTTAGAAGGAAATACATTTGGACCGGTTATGGTCTCTACAAAACAGATTCAAAATTTCCTAAGAATGAATGGTAAGGCTAATCAGTTTTTGATCTGCCTTCGTGATAATAAAGATAGTGCTTCTGTGATTGAGAGAATTAATAAAGAGATTTCTATATACAATCCTATAAGCTTAGTTAAACGAGAGGAG
>QKEK01000076.1 GCA_003251775.1 Clostridia bacterium
ACTGACAGTGCCTCTAACCAGAATCCACAAGCACCCTTTGTTAATAATCAGATACAAAACCCTCAAAGTACTTCTGGAGGAAGCACTTAGGTACTGGTGATGATTCAATAGACATTAAAATCTAAGTTTAAGCTTAGCCTTAGACTTAGAATTAGCCTTAGAATTAGCCTTAGCCTTAGACTTAGAATTTAAGGCTTATTATATATTTAAACTATTAATGAAAGAAGGGTGATTTTTTTGGATAATCCAATGATAGGTCAAGTAGAACTATTTGCATTTACTTTTTCCCCTTACCAGTGGCATTTATGTGATGGAGCTATATTATCAATACAGCAATACGAAGCCCTATACGCATTAATCGGTGCAACCTACGGCGGTAATGGCTCTACTACATTTGCTTTACCGAATCTTTTGGGCACAGAACCCATACCCACAATGAAATATTATATTTCATTAAATGGTTTGTGGCCACAAAGACCTTAGTATGAGTAAACTGCGATGTTGCATATTTATACTCATATATTGTCGTATTTTAGTATAGTTTTAAATTGAATGGAGGTAATTCATATGGATTGTCCTTTTGTTGGACAGATACAATTATTTGCTTTTGGTTACGCACCAGATAACTGGATTTTATGTGACGGACGACTCTTACCTGTTAACCAATTTGAAATGTTATATGCGTTACTAGGTACTAGATTTGGCGGTGATGGATATACTACCTTTGCTGTTCCAAACCTACAGAATGCTCAACCAATAAACAAGTATACTAGCTTTATGAGGTATTATATTGCATACAACGGCATTTTTCCTCAGAGACCATAACATGTGAGGTTGCTGTGTATTTTGTATAATATTGCTTGTTTTTTTAGAATGTAGAATGAAAGGAAGTCGTATTTATGGAAGATGCTTTTATAGGACTTATAAAATTATTTCCTTATGGATTTGCACCAAAAGGCTGGTTGCTATGCAATGGAGCAACCCTCCAAATAAATCAGTATGCTACACTTTACTCACTTATTGGTACTTTTTATGGAGGCCACGGTTATACAGACTTCATGCTTCCAAATCTTACTGATGCAGAGCCTGCAAATAATACTGCCTATTACATTTGTACTGTGGGACTTTACCCACAAAGGTCATAAAGGGTTCTGGCACTTATTGTTTTGGATGCGTAAGTATTAAAACATAGAAGCCTTGTTATCTGCTCAATACAAAACGAGCGAGTATACTTTAAAGGTATTTCGCTCGTTTTGTTTGTTGGCTCTACACTTCAAAAACCTATTTAAGCTTATATAGGTTTTCTGATATACATAGCTCTGCTCTTGATTTTGTTTTTTCATCACCTTCTAGTGCTTCCTGCAAAAATGCTGGGTTTTTAACCAAGAAGTTTCTCATGGCTTGATATGGATCGTCAATGTAATCTACTACTAATTTGAATTGCTTTTTATCAATGTATCCCTCTTCTAAAGCTAGCTCAAACAGGCTTTCATCTATATTAATCATAGCAAATGATTTTATTCCATTTTTCTCTAATAGCTCCCCTCCACCTTGCTTTCTATCAACAACCACTACGCTCCATTCAATGCAAGCTCCCAACTCTTGTATCGCTGGTATCCAAGCTCTTTCATAACTAGAGGCAGCCGTTATAAGGTCAGCAACATGTAGGACACTCTTATCGGTGAGCTTTTTGGCTTTTTCTACATTATCTCCATCATTTATGTAGACTGATAAATCCTTATATATTGTGATGTGAGGCTTGTTTAGTAGCTCAGCAATTACAAGCGAAAAGAACCAGTCTCTCCTTTCGCCACCAGAAATGTAATCAACCTTCTCAATATCGATATTTCCCTTAATATACTCTACCATCATATCCATAAGCGACCTATAGATAGGGTCACTTTCATAGTTCTGGAGCGTTAATTCTCTGATTTTTTTGGGACAGCTCTTTTTATTATCTTTTTCAGCATCTATTATTTCTAACAGAGACTCAGCTTTTTTCTGACTTCCATATAGAAAATGCGTATTAATATAATATGGTCCTATTAATCCAGAGGTATACCAAAAAGGCTTCTTTTCAGGAGAAACCCTTACAGCTTTTGTTTCAAATAACCATTTTGTCAAAATTCTTTTCATAGTTATATCCATTCCTTTCTTCAGGCACAAATCTAGGTTGAAAGAAAATCATACATTTATACCTTCTCTACTTAATTCATTTAATATGTAATTTTCTTTCAACCTTATGTCCATTCCTCTCTTCAGGCACAAATCTGGGTTGAAAGAAAATCATATATTTACACCTTGTCTATCTAAATCATTATAATAGGTAATTTTCTTTCAACCTTTTTCCTCCATGTCTTTGTACGAAGCACCTTTACAATACATTTCAGCACTCTGCATTTTTCAAGTATTCCTTGAAATAATAACCCTAAGTTGTCATCGCTATTATTAATAGCGGACAACTTAAGAACCTTGTTGTTTTCAGAATAACTAAATGAGCTTTTGAGTCATTTCAATATGCTCAAAATCAATAGGGTACAACCTTACCAATAAGCTCACTTAATTGATTTATATGCTTATCCCTCATATAACTTTCCAGATTTTCTACAATATCTGTACAGGCAGTTGGATTAACAAAATTAGTTGTCCCTACCATAACAGCAGTAGCACCAGCTAATAGGAATTCGATAACATCCTCATGATTTGATATACCACCCATTCCTATTATTGGTATATTAACACTTTTAGCAACTTGATAGACCATTCTGACAGCAACAGGTTTTACAGCAGGCCCAGATAGTCCACCCATGTTGTTATGAAGTATGGGTCTTCTTGTATGAATGTCTATCACCATACCTAGCAAGGTGTTTATGAGTGATACGGCATCGGCACCTTCATTTTCAGCTGCCTTTGCAATGCTTACTATATCAGTTACATTTGGTGTTAGCTTTACTATAAGTGGCTTTTTACATTCTCGTCTGACTTGCTTTGTAATCTCGGCTACCCCCTCTGGGGTGCTGCCAAAAGCCAGACAGCCCTTTTTTACGTTAGGGCAGGATACATTTAATTCTATCATATCAATATCAGCATCATTTAATATGCTGACCATTTCGCAATACTCTTCTATTGTATTCCCCGCAATATTTACGATAATTTTTGTATCAAATTTTCTTAAAAAGCTTATCTCATCTCTGACAAAAGCATGTACACCAGGATTTTGCAAACCAACACTATTCAGTATTCCAGAGGGCGTTTCTGCTATTCTTGGTGAAGGATTTCCCTGTCTTGGTTCAAGTGTAAGCCCTTTAACTGAAATACCACCTATGTTATTCAAATTTATGTATTCTGCATATTCTCTTCCAAAGCCAAAGGTGCCTGATGCTGCAATCACAGGGTTTTTGAATTCAACTCCTGCAATATTTAGTTTCATATTACTCATATTTTTGTCCTTTCCTTTCTTCAGGCACAAATCCAGATTAAAAGAAAATCATGTATTTATACCTTATCTATTAAAATCGTTTTAATAGACAATTTTCTTCCAACCTTTCCTCCCATGCGTTATTCTTTTTGCCTGTCAATTACTCAAATATCACATCATTGCCATCAAAAATAGGTCCATCCTTACATACATGGCTATGCTTCCAGCCCTCTTTGTTCTCTGCTTTAGTCTTACAAGCACATACAAGACACGCACCGATTCCACAGCCCATTCTCTGCTCAATAGAAAGCTGGCATATTATATTATT
>QKEK01000235.1 GCA_003251775.1 Clostridia bacterium
GTAGAATGAAGAATAGTATAAAGCTATAAACCTCCAAAGACTATTTATTAAATTTGTGTAATATTTTCATTGAACATCGTTATGATAACAAAGATTTGTTAAGTGAAGGCTCAGCTTATGTTAAGAAAATGTTAATTCGCTAAAATAGAGTTAGTATCACAGGATAATACTAAGTTTGTGATATAGGTTATACTTTTTGATTAATACATTTATATGCCTTCTAAATCCCAATCTCAAAGCTATACCCCAGCTCTTCCAACGTAGGTACTTTATTGGGTATACATAACCTTATAATTGTTAAATTATTTTTAAACTCTATATGCTTAACCTCATAATTCATCCGTTCTTTTGAGATATCCTCTTTTTTTTGATACTCCTCAATTATCATTGGCATCTCAAGCCTTATATTTGAGTCAATTATTTCTAACATTTCTCCTAATCTCATATGTATCCCTCACATTTATAGCCTAGTGCTACTAGTTATATTAGTGCATATCATATCTATTTTAATTTCACTGAAATACGTCCTTTTGTAGCTTGTTTCTGTGAAATTATTTTAATCTATTCCAAAGTTATTTGAAATTAATATTTGGCGTAGTATTGTATATAAGTTTAATATAATTATAAGCATACCTCAATGAATTCGTTGATTATTTCCATAATTTTTAGTGTTTGCATGAAGATAACATAGTAATTAGGTTATAAGAAGGTAGGTGCTTGGAGCGTAAAAAGACCCCGTAAATGCTGATATTCACGAGGTCTATAATTGTGTAAATAACGAGGGTTTTAAGCTGTCGGCTATCTATGATTGCGTCGACAGCTTAAGGTTCTTATTAATTATGTATTATTTACGTAGCTTCAGAACGATTATTATTTTAATTTTAATTTCCCAATATTATATAGGTTACTTGGTTTGTCCAAAAGTAATTAATTCCCTATATTAATGAGCTTAAATATAACCGTAGCAGCCTCTTCTCTTGACGTATTACGTTTTGGCATATAAGAACCATCTGACATGCCACTAATAAATTTGAGTGCTTTTGCCCCTAATACTGATTCCTTAGCCCATGAGCTGACAGCACTTAGGTCAGTAAAGCTAGTATTCTTGATATTTAATACCTGTTGAGGGGGGTTCCCTGTTTGATATTTATACGCATTCATTATAAGTATTGCCATTTCCTCTCTGGTTATATTGGCATCAGGGTTGAACCCATTTTTACCATTGCCAGCTACGAGTCCATTTTTATAAGCTACCTCAATATATGATGTATACCACTTATCCTTTGAGCAATCCTTAAATGTTCCTTTATAAGACTCTAGCTTAATTCCCAAAGCTGCAACCACCATTTTTGTGAACTCTGCTCTGGTTACATTGCCCTTTGGATCAAATCTGCCGTCTGGTTTTCCAGATATTATATGCTTGGCTACAAGCACCTCTATATAGTCCTTAGCCCAGCTTGAAGAAATGTCAGGAAAGGTTTTACTGTATGACATAACTGTAAACTTCGTAAAGTGGTCTGTTTCACACTCTAAAAGACCTGTGCTTGAGTTATATTTACCCCCTACATAAATCCACTGTTTTTTTGCTTCGTCATAATAGTAAATTCCTAGCTTTCTCTCATCAACACCGCTTAGTCGCTCTTTATCAACAGGAATTGATATAACCACTTTTTTCTTAAAGCTAGATATTACTTTACTACCATCTGATATAGTAAAATCAACTACCTCACTTACATTCTTAGCAGTCTTGCCATATTGCTCATCAATCTTTTTGTCAAGCTCTTCCTTTGACTTTTCCTCTACCACATCTATGTTAACCTTAAAAGCACTTCCCTTAACACCCTCAAGAATTTCAACAGGTACGCTCATTTTAATATTGTTTGCTACTATATTGATGCCTGCTCTCTTATCTACGATTTTTTCAAGTACTTCTTTCTTTAATAAAAGCTCTACACTTTTTGTGGCAGTATTCTCGATTTGAAGTGTAACTATATCAACAGTCTCTTCAGGTAGCTTAATTATGCTTTCATCAACCTCATAGATTGACCTTCCACCTTCTACAATTTTGGGCGTAACATCGCCTAAGATAACCTCCACTTTTGACTTGCCCTCTGTAGAACTATCTTCACCGTTGTTATTATTGTTGTTTTCTGATACATCATCATTTTTCTCACCAGTGTCAGCACCTGTTCCCCCAATAGGCAAGCCACCACCGGGCTGACCACCACCTGGTAATCCTTCCCCAGACTGTCCTCCCGGCGTTCCACCTCCTAAATTTATGTCACTTTCTTTGTTCACCACTACAGGTATGCTTACTGAACAGCCATCATATTGAGTCCCTATTGATGTGCTACCGTCACCCTTCATAGAAACCGAAGCATTAGCAATTGAGACTACTGAAGTATTCTGTGATACTATCACTGTCTTGTTAGTAATATTTACGTCACTTTCTCCTGACTCGATAGGCTTTCCCCAAACCTCCAGATTAAAACTGCTATCCTTCTCACCTTTAGTTATTGAGGTTATCTTTTGTCCTCCAATTGCAAAATAGATCTCGCTATAGCGATGTAACACCTTGAAATCTTTGCTTAATACAATATCTGCATGTTCTCCAGCTACCCATTTAAGCCCAACTATATAATCTCCATAAGGTAAGTTATCTAGGAATGGAAAGGTAAGGATATCATTCTCAGGCACTGATATTTTTTCAGCCCCTATTGTTATATTAGCTGTAGCTCCTTTAACTGTTATTGTCGGTTTACCATTTTCTGCATTAAAGTTTATGCTACCATCACTATCTACAAGAAGACTAAATGGTGAATAATCCAACCTCTTTGAGGTAGTATTTAAAGTAATCTCTCTGGCTTTTCTGACAGAAAAGCTAGACTCCATTGGGTTAATAGCACTTTGAAGAAGCTTTAGGGTATGAATTCCCTCTGCCAAAGTAACTGGAAGCTTAAACCTCAAGCTAGTTGCATCTATTATTGTACTGGTAACCTGTGTGCCATCTACCTGAACCGTAGTGTTATTCAAGACCACACCTTTTACTACTACAGTCATGGTGCTATTGTTGTCTAAAGCATCCTGATATATATATCCTGGTGAAACTGATAAAATACCATATGAGTTTATTGTTAAGCCACTGTCTAATTTAACAGACTCAGTAAAACCATTATTCTCAGTAATAACAACGATACTATATTTACCTTCTGTGTTTATTGAATTTTTAATTAAATCAAATGTCAGAAGTTCTTGACTTCCTATCTGCAAGTTGGATATAGTTCCTACAATTAGGTTGTTCTGATTCTCTATCCTGATTGCTGTAGCCCCTTCTTTAAAATGTGTGTTCTGACCACTAACCGCTATATTTACCTTATCACCTGAGTCATTTACAACTGAAGATGGGGTTATCCCCACAATAGAAGGCTGAGTAACAGTAAAAGCTAGCTGTTGATGGCTATTGTGATTAATAACATCATTCGCTGTAGCAGGATTTCCATCCATATCAATTTCTATAACATAGCTTCCTGCAACTAACCCGCTATTAAGTGTAAATGACAATGTATTCTCATCCGCTACACTAATTGAGCTTGCTTTGCCAACAAGCTCTACTCCATCCTGAGTTTTAGCCTTAACAGAGGTGTTTGGACTAAAGCTAGCATTGCTAGTTGAAATGTTTACGATAAAATTGGTGTACCCCTGCCCCAGTTTCTTTGAACTGCTATCATAAACCATAGTATTATATACAATTGTTTGTACCTGAGGAGCTACAATACTAATTGTATCCTCAACTACCTCACCAGAAGTAGTAGCCCTGATGGTATATCCCCCTATAGGAAGTGTTCTGTTTATAGTAATACTTATAGTTTGTGAGTCCGCTGATATTAATGGATTTCCACTTAAGGCCTGAGCAGTGACATCGTTACCAGAAGCGTTCAATACAACTACCTTTGTAGTTCCACTATTAAAGTGGGTATTTGTGCCGAACAGCTTCAATTCTTTTGTAGTATTTGCATATCCAAGCTGACTGACTGAAACCGCCTGAACACTATCCTTTATATCAACAGAAGGTGAATTAATTATAAAGCTGGCAGTTGCCTCCTCTGTACCTGTTTTAACCTTGATAGTATATGTGCCTGTTGATAATCCGGTATTAAGAGAAAAGGTTAATGCTCCAGTGCCTGTAACTGCTACATTACCTACCTTTTGTGTGTTATTGTTCTGACTATCTAATACAGAAACAACCGTTGCTTGAGAAAAGCCCGTATTTGTCCCGTTAATAGTTAATGTACTCAGGCTGTACCCTTCTGATAGCGAAGCTGCACCACTTACAGAAATAGATGGCTCAGCTCTTACGACAACTGCTCCTTCAGCTATTACAAGCTCATCATCGGTTGTTAGCCTCACCTTATAGCTTCCAGAAGTAATCCCCGTTTTTAGTACAAGATCTATATTCTGATGGAAAGCATCCACTCCCTGCTGAATGCTTGAAATGGTCAGAGAGTCAACAACTGTATTATTAGCACTTAGAAGCTCTGCCTGAGTTTGCCCTTCCTTAAAGTGTGTATACTGTCCAGTTATCCTAAAGGTTACATTCTCATTATATGCTTTGGCAACACTTGCGGCAGGCATAGTACTTGAAATTGTCGGCTCTGCTATTATAACTGTACCTGCTTCATAGTATTTTGATCCATTGGCACTTGTTTTATCTCCCTTTGGATCACCTATCCTTAGTGTGTAAGTGCCATTTGACAGCCCCTGAGGCAATCTGGTTCTCACTGTGCTATCAGTAGTGTTTTCTAGAACCAGTGCCTGCGTATTCCCAGCAGAATCCAACAGTGTTGGATAAACATTCCCTACTGAGAAGGTATTTGCAGGTGCTACTACTGTAATACTCTCAGGTAAAGCTGTACCTCTTATACAATTAGGTGTAATGGTAAATGCTACAGCATCAGCCTTACTGTATGGTATTAGTGAAAAGATAATCGTCATTATTAATAAGGTAGCTATCATTCTTTTATATTTACGTTTTAAATCTAACATCAACCTGTCTCCTTTATAAAGCATTTATTCTTAATCAATATTTAATACCAATGTAGCCGACGCATCATTTGGAACTACTATTTCAGTTCCCTTGATAACAGGCATATAGCCTCCCTCATATGTAGTTCTGGCAACTATTTTCCATGTTGTATTTGTTGGCAACATGAGCGTAAATGTACCTGTTTCTGAGGTCTGTATTTTTTTGATTTCTTTAGTGTTTACATTCTCAAAAGAAAGCCAAATCCTTTGTGTTACCGATTTTGGTGCATTTGGTTCATCTAATAGCTTTACTGTTCCGTTTATAGCACATGCCTCATTCAGTAAATCAATTGTTAAGCTACCAGTCTCTGTAACTGTAATTTTTCCGTCATTTGCATCAATATCCAAGCTTCCTTTCGCTGTAGTGAACACTGCTACTACATAAGTACCATTCTCAAGGCTACCTTTGAACTGATAGCTTGAATCAGAGGTTTTCTGTTCAAAGGTTAAGTTAACAAAAGCCTTTTCACCATTAACTAGCTTGTAAACTGTTATAACTGCTTTTTCATCATTTAGGCTTGCAGGTACATTTAAAAACTCTACTGTTACATTTTCCCCTGGCTTCCTAACTGATATTTCCTGTAGCTTAGAGCCAGTATTATCTAACAAACCTGTTTCTGTGATTGTATATACTGCTTGAGCTGGAACATATGCCGTACCATCACTGCTTACATATACAACCTTATAAATACCATTGCCTAGCTTAAATGAAAAACTGCCATTTTCTATACTTGTCCCCATAGTATGCTCCCAGCTGATACCGTGCTTTTGATCTATTTTGGCATCCTGAGGGAGTTCTTTTCCATCCATTGTCAACTGCTTTCCGTTTTGGTCTAATCTGGCAAGACTTATTCTTCCCCAGGTAATTTGAGTCACTCCCGTAGCATCACTATAGGCTTTTCCTATAAAATTGGGCTGTTGTTTAGCTACCGTTGCCTCAAAGCTGTTTGTAGCGGTTATAGTAAATGGAATATCTACTTTATAGCCTCCTCCATTGTAATTCACCTCAACAACCTTGTACTCTCCTACGGCAAGTCTTGTCTCAGCCTTCCAAATACCATTCTCTCCTAACTTATTCTCTACCCAGATTACATCAGTCCAATTATACTCACTTGCTGAAGCAGGCTTGATTGCAATCCATCCACTTTGATTTAGGTTGGTTCCATCGCTTTTCTTAACTATTATACTAAAGTTTGCAGTAGGTGAATAAACATCTAGCTTACCTGAAACTGCAGTCATTCCATTTGGTAACTGACTAGCATCAACACTTCCATTCACAACTGTAAATATTGTATGTGGTCTAGTAAAGAAGTTTTGGTTGCCGAATTCTGCTAATACCCATTCACCGTCAGGTATTCTTGCTGCAAACACGCCATTCTTATCCGTCTCAATATGAATTACATTCTCCCAATTATTATCTGCATCTGCCGCAGGCTTTATTGCCATCCAAGCCCATCCCAAAGGTGTTTTGCTTGAGTAATTCTTATACAGTGTACCTGTAAAGTTTGGAACTCCTTGCTTAATCACCAGCATTCCATTTTGCAAGTACTCAGGCGAAATATTTGTAATACTTCCATTCACAACATCAAAGCTTACATTTGCTCTGAACCAGCTAGTGTTATCTCCTGCATCTAGTATGACATAGTTACCATCTGGCAAATAGGCTTTAAAGGCATTATTGTCCCTTCCAGTTCTCACCCATCTATATGACTCCCAATCAGGTTGTCCATTCTGATTCCTGTCATAAATCATCATTCCTCCACCTAATAGTTGCGAATAAGCACCATTATGAAGCTTCATAATAGTACCAGAGATGTTTGGTGAAAGATTAATCTCGGCTATTGTATTTCCATTTTTATTAAATATAGTGCCTGTTTCATCCACACTGAACATAAAGCTACTTTCTACCCAAGCACCTTCATGCCATATTGTTCCTTCCCAATAGCCTTTTGTATGATAGCCCTGTAGCTTATACTTCCCCTTTGCTAGCTTAAACTTAAAGCTACCATCTTTGTCTGTTGAGGTACCAAAATAGTTGTCGCTAGTAGTATCATTTATATTAGTCCAATCCTCATTAAGCTTATTAACACTTACCCAAGCACCTGCAATGGGTGTATTGCTTTCCTTTATTACCCCTGATAGATTAGGCACAAGGTTGAAGTTAAGAGCGTATTTACCGTTTATAGAATCCTGAGCTGATATTATAAAGTCTTCTTTAAATTCTAATGAACGACTATCTAAATCCACTCTGGTAATCTGGTAATTACCCTCTTCTAAATAGCCAACAAACTCAAGCTTATCCTGATTTTTGATTCCCACCATCCAGTTTTCATAACGCCATCTGTTATTTAAATAATACATGTACTCTGCATCGCTTGAAAAATCAGAACGTTGAAGTATTTGTGCAATTCTGATACTAATATTATTATATTCTTGGTTTAAAAGCTCTCCAAGCTGAATGCTACCCTTAATATTAGGCTCAAGCGTTAAGTTTGAGGTATTATCGCCTATAGTAACCTTCCTATTAAGATTCATGTATTGCCATGAGTAATCTATCTGCTGGTATCCAACACTTCTTATGGTATAGGTTTCGCCATTATCTAAGTTTTTGTCAAAATACCCTCCATTTGCAGAAACACCAACTCCATTTGTATTTGAATTAACAACCTGCTCTAAGTAAATCCATCCATTCTTAACCAAGTTACCATCATAATCTCTAACACAACCACTGAAGTTAGCCACCTTGGGTCTTATATTATTTGCCTGAGTCCTGCTAATAACAACATCCACAGGAGATTCAAACGGATAATAGTTACCAACAGTAGTAACACCTATTACTTCATATTGCTTGGTTTCATCAAGATTATATTCAAATTTACCTGCATCTACACCCTCGCTGTCAACCTCTACCCATAATTCAAAAAGCCATGGATATTGTTTATATAACTCTGATGTAGTCTTTTCACGTAGCTGCAAGCCTACATAGGAGCCATCTGTTTTGTATGGCACTCCCTCTCTGTTAACCAAGGTTCCAGTAAAATTGGGTGCTAATTCAGTTAGTATAATTGGCGTTATAACCTCCTGACCATCCATTGTTCTAACAACATATGTCTGAGTAGTCTCATTGAACACCACCTTGAAGGCATATCCTATTGATAGCTTAGTATCATCCTTTCTGGCGTAATGTACTATATAGCTACCGGTTTCATTAATGTCAAAGGAAAATGTTCCGTCTGAATTGATGCTTTTGCCAAATCGAATGTTTGCTCCAAGCTTCTCTATTTCAATCCAACCATTCTTAAATACTATACCATTTTTATCTTCAACGCGACCTTTAAAATTAGGCAGATTAACTGTTATAAGCTTTTCAGCTCGATTATTTCCAGCATTTGATGCCTGTACTATTAATACAGTATTCTGCAGTTCGTTCCAAACCCCGTTCAGAGTATACCCCTTAATCTGAAGCTCAACATCTTGTGTCTGGGCATCTATAGAACAATATGCATATCCTCCTGAATTAGTTATCAGACTAAAATGACTGTTATTATCAGTGTTATGGAGTTCAATTCTTGCTCCTACAACTGGATTTCCAGCACTGTCCTGCAATTTTATCTGGGCATTAATCATGTTTGAAATATCTATTATCTGGGAAGCTACACTTCCACTAGCTACAGTAAAGGAGGTATTATAGTCCTGTATTGTGTTGTTTCCTACTCTATAATTCTTTATAGTATATGTACCATCCTTTACGTAAAGCTTAATTTTTCCATTTGCAGTATTTGCGTTATATATTTTTCCTTTTGCATCTGTTAGTAATATTCCATAGTTTGCGTTTCCACTTACACTTAAGCCATCAACCTTAAAAACAACCTCCGTGTTGGTCTGTGGTAAGGTAATCGTAGTTTCAAGCATATCTCCACTATAACTAAACCCAGTCTCAGAAGAAGACATACCTATATACCTCAAGCCTTCAGAATCTGAAGCTTGGATTTCTGCCCCGTCTAAAACATAGCTTCCTGCTTCAGGAAGATGAATGGCAACTTTGCCCATATTATCTGTACATCCATATATTCCAAAACCCTCGTTTGCTTTCGAAATATGCACAAAGGCGTCCTTTACAGGAGAATTATTGCTATCAAGAACAGTTATTATAGCATTAGGCTGAGAGAATACGATGTCTGATAATGTTACAACAGACCCATCCTCTGGTACAGAGATTACGCCTTGTGTTACATCACCCGAATATGGCTCATAATTACTGTAGTCACCATTATTATATTTTCCAATTACTCTGTATTTACCAGGTTTTAAATATGTTCCGAAATTACCAGCGTCATCTGTTGAAACCTTGTGTGTAAAATGCTTTAGCAGTATCTCATACTTAGTTGAATACTGACTTCTAGTTGCCCAATCAGCAGCATCCTCTTTCATCAACCGTGCCTCATAAAAGGCACTAGACAAGGAGTCGTTAAGCAATATCAGACCTTCAACCAAACTGTACTGAGGCTCTCTTTTAAGATTACCTTTTAGGTTGTCTTCTGGAATTATTATATCACTTTGCAGAAACTCCCCATTCGAGAGCAATGGTATATCAATAATTTCTTGAGTGCTAATTTGGTTACTACCTGTTTTATCATCAGAGAAAGATACTACCTTATACCTTCCTGGGTAAATATATAAATTAAATCCTCCGTTCTCATCAACTGGTATACAGTAATAATATATTTGATTATAGCTAACCATACTTGTAGCTATATCAGATAGCTCGTCTAGGCTTAATAAATGCATATATTTATTAGGCAAAGCATTTGATCCCTTTTTCAATGTTCCTTTAATATTAGTGCCTATATTTAATTTCTTCTCTATGTTAGTTTTAACATTTCCTGCAATATCCTGGAGGCTATCTATAATAAGCTTATATCCCCTATCACGTTGCTTCAAATATAAATACATAAAGCTGTATGGAGCTGTATCTGGGCTAGTATCACCTTCATGTCTGCCACCCTCATACATGAAGTCAGTTATTTCTTGTCCATTATTATCAATAACCGTGAATTTTTCCTTCGTAACCTTACTAAGGTCAACCTGGTCGTTAAAGTTTACGTTGAATTGATACCACTGCTGCCCGTCTTTTTCGACTAATTGGTTAAACCCTACATAGACTTCAGGTGGTAATGTGTCTATTTTCATGTTACCACTAACCCCTGCTTGTACAAGGAAGGTGTAGTCACTAGTTATAGCATCCTCATAAGTAAGCTCACCATAAAGTATCTGATTATTTTCAAGTGTATCTAGCTGACTCCATCCACCATCTCCTAATTCAAAGGTAATTAAGGTTTTTTCACTTGTATATGGTGTCCCATCTGTAAACTGACCATGATATGTATAGTTGCTAGAGCTTATCACAGAGTTAAACTGTGCTTTTTGCACCTTTATATTATCTTCAATTATGCTTAGGTTTAGCTTCATATTATCTGGGTTGCCATCAAAATCTATCAATTCTACTTGGATTACATTTGCATCAGGTCTGATAGTATAGTTTTTGAAACTAACGTGGCTAAATACATCCTCCTTATCCTTAGGGTAGTAATCAAATGTGATTGTTTTTTCTTCGCCATTCCCATAGTAATATGTAAGCTCTACGGTATTCTTTACAGATTTCTTAACAGGTATTTGCATATAATGCTCTATTGCATCAAAATCTGCTACCATATAGCTCTGTCTAGCCTGTACATCCTTTGACATCAGCTCCACTGGATATGTTATTAGTGTATCAGATAGCATGTCATTCAAATAGAAGTTACACATATAGTTTCCTTGTAGTCCATTAAGACCAAAGGTTAGCAAAAACGGTTTCTCTACTATAACTCCATTTTCTTCATATTTTGTAACGCCATCTACTAGCACACGTGTGACATTATTAAGCCCAATGTTTTTTAGCCAAAGCTCATGATTGATTGTGCTTGTCGTGTATTCACCGAGATGTTCAATTCTTCCAATAATAGGCGTTGTTTCATTTTCCCCAAATTCAAAGGTGGGGTTTATATATATTTCACTTTCTATTTTTGTACAAGCCTTATAGGCGTTAATTATGCCAGAGGAATTCCTTGCTATAATATAAGCATAACCTCTGGTAATATCACTAGACCTATTGTTAATAGCATTAGCGACAAGCCCCTTAAAGCTTTCAATGTCAGCTCCACTTAACGTTATAACAGAGTCTGTACTCCTCATATCCTGAGCCTGACTCTCATTCAAAATGGAAATACTAAATTGATAGGCCTTATATCCATTCTTCTCTACCTTGCTTGTGGAGAGATTTGCTAATTTACCGTCCACCTCAACTACTAAATTTGAGGGTAAAGGCAAATCATCACTAGTTTCTGCAATTATATCTATTTTGTTTAAGCTACTTAATCCCATTGTATCTCCCAGATAGAACTTACAGCTTGGTCCATTAAATACCACGTCCTTTACAAGCTCTGACTGAGTATCTTGGTCAAGAACTGCTTTCCTTAATGAAACAATTGAGGGTATGGTTGACGAATTAGATGTATTTTCTATATCTGCTCTAGACCAACCAAAATTAGTGTCTGACCCATCATTTCGCAGATTAATGTACGCCTCAGCGTTCATATCGCCTGAAGTAAATGTATACTGATGAAGCTGACTTAGCATTAGATTAGGAAGGTCAGAGGTAAATTCTATCCGGTAGGTTTTACCTGCTTCTAACCCTAAAGATGATTTATCACTATTTCTTAGCCCCATACTGAATAAGCTTTCCCTAAATCCTCCTGAGCTTATGCTGATATCAACAATTTGTCCATATATCTGATCGCAAAATATAGGAGTATTGTCTAATACATCATATAGCTTAACAAAACCGTTTAGATTAAAGTTATATATTCTGCCATTGTCTGATGAATATATTGCATTACTAACAACTGCACCATTTATAGATATATTAACAGAGTTTACATTAGTATAGTCATTTTCAGACTTTGTTGTAAAACTAAAGTACGGTAAATCATATCCCTGGGTACCATTTTCTACATTAAAGTTGAAGGCTTCTAACGCATTCTGCTGGTCATTTACTGTTGTATTTTGTATCAATTGAACATCTGGTACATCAATTTTCATAATGGGTGTATCTGGATTATTCCCAAGGATATATTCCATTCTAAACTGACCTGATATACTTCCAAAGTTAATTATATCCTCCTGACGGTTAACGGTCTGACTTAAGACCTGAGCTTCACTTTGGCTTACATCGTTATACTGGTACAATCTAATGGTAATGGGTAATGGCATGTATGTGTTCTCATAAGGAATTTCTATTCCTCTTAAAGGATTTTGATTAATATCCTCAAGGTACGCAAAATCTTGGAGTCTATTTCCATTTATTGAATCAACATATATTTGATTGTTTGGTACTGTCACATTAATCTTCATGCTATAGCTTAGTGCTACGCTCCCTGTTAGGCTGTAATGCTGAACATTCTGGCCCTTACCTGTATTACTGAAAACTTTATCAATAAAGCCGTAAATAATGCCATTGTGCTCTATTCCAGTCTCCATATGGCTGTAGTCCCCTGCTGTCAGATATACTGTGTTATTGCTTTCACCAAATTTAACACTTGTCCAGAAGTTATCAATAGTTCTTGGTGTGAGAAATCCAAGCTTAACTCCAGTCAAATTATTATTATCTAGGTTAATTGTAACCTCTGCTATTTCAGAGGTACTAAAGCTTATAATATTCTCTCCTGTCTGAAGGGTCACATCCTTATATAGGACACATGGCTTATTATTATAAACACCCTGTATACAAACACGTGTATTGCCTGGGCTGGCATTGTTTATTGGCAACCACTGATTCCATTCTCCATTGCTATCCTTATAAACAGCTGATACGGTTTTTACCTCCAGAGGTGTTCCATCTACATCAGGCTTTATTATAATCTGATCGCTGTTTGACGCCGCTCCATTTACATAATTTACCTGACCAGATATAACCTCACCATCTACTAACGTCAATTTTGTAGTAAATGTAGCTGATGCTGCTTGAAAAAGCTCACTTAAAGCGAGTAAATCCCTAGTAAGATATATTAACTGCTTTGAGTAAATCTCTTTCGTTCCTTGCTCACTAATATCAGTTATTGTAAGTGTATTTGCTTGTATTTCACCATTAGTATTGTTAATCTGTACTAGTCTATTTCCATCTGGCTGAGAGTCAGTTATCGATACCATGGATACGCTCTTTACAGGCTGAGAAACATCTATTGTGTTTGCAAAAGAGCTCTGTAAATTTAGGTCAACCGAAAATGTAAAATCACTTTCCAACTGATAAGTGGCTGACTGATTCTCATCCTTGTATCTGCTTACTACACCATTTTGAAAGACATATACATATGTACCATTTGATATCTGTGCCATAATATCACCATATCCGCCTTTAGATACCTTAACACTGGTTGCTCCATTAACTTTTCTTCCATAATAATATCCGTTATTATCTACAAAGCCTAGCTCTTCTGGTATTCCTACTACCCCTGCTGAAGTGGCGGTTACATTTATATTTAAGTTAACTAGATTTGAGCTGCTTACATTTATAGTGTTCTCTCCAGCTGCTATTATCTGCCCATAATCCTGAAGGATACAATAAAGCACGGGAGATCCCCCTGAATTATCAGTAATTGTAATCCCTACCCTTACAGGCTCCTCTCCTAAACTAACCTGTGATGAATCCTTTTTTGTTTGATGATCAAATATAAAGACCATTTCATCAATATATCTGTCATCAACTAGCTGACCATCAAT
>QKEK01000202.1 GCA_003251775.1 Clostridia bacterium
GCATATAAAATAAGTTGTACAGCTTCTAGTTGTTAATTGCCCTAAAAGGCTTAGTGTGGTTCGTATGTCTGACCTTTAGGGAGTTTACGAACACCACTTGCTTTTTAGGGCAATTTGCAATTTAGAAGCTGTAGACTTATTGGTCTATGTAGCAAGGCTTCACATAAGAGTTTAAAAGCTATATTAGAGAAGTTGAAGTCTGAATAGTTACTAAATATGTAACAACGCAATTTATTTAAATAAAATATACTTGTAAAAGCGACTCTTATTGGTTACAATTGTTATAGTAAATCTTGTAAGAGTTTTTTATTGTGGAAAAAATAAGGTTCATAAGTTATTTAGAATACTTAAAATGAGGCTTTTATGCTTTTGAGATTATGTGAATGGAGAGATATTTATGGATAATTCGTATAAAAAAATATGTGAAACTGCTGATTATTTGAAGTCTAGGCTTGATAAAGTACCAGATACAGCTATAGTTCTAGGTTCTGGATTGGGTTCATTAATGGACGGTGTTCATAACAGAAAATCATTAAAGTATGAAGAGATCCCCAATTATCCCATTTCAACTGTTAAGGGACATGAGGGCATGTTGATTTCTGGGAGTTTAGCAGGGCATGATGTGTTAGCTATGAAGGGACGATTCCACTATTATGAGGGCTATGATATTCAGACCACTGTGTTTGGTATCAGAGTTTTTGCGGTTATGGGGATAAAAAATATTATTCTTACTAATGCTGCTGGAGGTATAAATACTGAGTTTGAACCAGGGGATTTAATGATTATTAATGATCATTTAGGCTTCTACGCTCCTTCTGTTCTAAGAGGACCTAATATTGAGGAACTTGGTACTAGATTCCCTGATATGAGTAAGGCGTATGCACCTGAACTAATAGAATTAGCGAAGAAAAGTGGTGCTGTTTGTGGGGTTAACACTAAAGAGGGAGTTTATGCATTTACAAAGGGCCCTATGTTTGAGACTCCCGCGGAAATACGTGCTCTAAGAATGATGGGAGCTGATGCTGTTGGGATGTCAACAGTTCCAGAGGTAATAGCTGCTAATCATGCAGGACTTAAGGTGTTGGGTATATCCTGTATCAGTAATATGGCTGCTGGTATTTTAGAGCAACCACTAACTCACGATGAGGTAATGGAGACTGGGAAAATGGTTGAGGAAAAATTTGTAAAGCTAGTAACTGAGATAGTTAAGGAAATGTGAGTCGATAATAGATATAAAAAATCTAATCAAAAAGGTAGATAAATAGAGTTGTATCTTATTATTAGTCTCTAATTCATCTGAAAAAGTTGGGAATACTTTTTGATAAGTTTTACCCAACTTCTCAGGTGTTCTTAATATCTAATTAGCATCTGTTCTTACAACAGCAGCATTTATAGCAGCATTTACAATAACTACAATAACACTTGCAACAACACCTACACCGACATTTGCAGCATATACAACACCTACAGCAACAGCTACAGCCTCCTCTACGTCGATTGCCGCAACAGCATAATAGTAATAGCGGTAAAGCTATACAACCAATATACATACAACCATCTCCTTTCAATATCCTATACTATATAATATTGAACATGTAAAAAAGTGTGACAAGCTATAGTCGAATTCTTCAGTTTAATGAGGCTTTATTATATTTATTGTTTAAAATCCAACCATTAAGTCAGAATTTGATTTTTTGTAGGATAAATATGCTAATATAATAGAGAAATAAACCAGTATTAATAGGAGGAGTCATGAAAAAAGTAAGAATTATTTCAATAATTTTAATTCTACTAATATTATCTATTACCTTAATAGGCTGTTCTGAAAAACAAAAATCAGAAGAAGAGCTAAGGAAAGAGATAAGAGCAGAGCTTGAATTAGAGCAAAGAAAGATAGAGGAGCTAAAAAAAGAAATTCGAGCTGAGTTAGAAGCGGAAAAGAGTGAAGATGAGGAAAATGTTGAACCAGAAGCGGATAAGTCAGGTGATGATAAGACCGAGACAAGTAAAGAACAGAAGGAAGAAATGTCACCGATTACCCTCTCAGCTTTTATGACTATGAGCGAAATAAAGAATAAGCTAGGTGACAGCTACACCTTTGAGACACATGAAGAGGGAGGATATTTTAATTATTATTCTAGCCTTAAATATGATGGCATTTCATTTACATTTTATCACGATGAGAAAGAGGTTTCGACTGAGGCTAAACCTGATTCTATCAATATAACCTCTAACAAATATACCTATCAGTATGATTTTAAGATAGGTGACCCAGCTCTCAAGGCGTTTGAATACTGTGAGAAAAATTACAAAAATGTAATAGACCATCATAACGATGTGAAGATATTTGACGCATTTCATTTTACAGAAAAGAATAGTAATGGAGTTATGGAAGACACAGGCTATAATGTTGGGTGGAGCTATGATAACGACGAACAGTATTCAAGCAAAAGTGAAATAGGAGAGGACGTTAAGATAAAAGGCATATCAATATTCTATTTTATTGATTAAAGGAGAGATTACACATGAAATTCAAAAAAGCATTATCTATTATTATATGTATAGCATTACTAATTACTTTAATGCCATTAAATAATGTTCTGGCATGGAAGGTAAAAACACATAACTACAGTGCAAACCTTATATTAGAAGAGGTATTGTCAAGTGGTGGAAGAGTTACTATTCCACCCTTCGGACAGTTTAATGTTGCACCTGAGTTTTACACCGCACTACAAAAATATCCTGCGGCATATAGAGCAGGCTCTCTTGGTCCAGATGCATTTCCTGATATATATGTAGGACAAGCGTACATACATCCAGCTGAGAATAAGACATCTGGAGAGTGGTTGAGTCTGATGCTAAATGATGCACTGGCACTAGAGCAAAATTCAGAAAAGAGGTATGAAATCATTGCTTTCATTTTAGGCTTTATGACTCATTATTCAGGGGATTTATTTGGTCATACATATATCAACCAGATAGCCCATGGGGCATACCCTGATATGGCGGAATTAGCAGATCCCTCAAAAGCTGAAAATGCGTTAAGTATTATAACAAGGCATATTTCCTCAGAGGGTATTATTGATAAAGCTATACCACAAAAGTATCAAAATGGGGAGTACATAAGAATAGACGCTCCTAACGAATTTGTCTTGGATTCGTTTATATATGATGGAACAAAGGATAGCGGCTTGTCATCAAAATATAAGGGGATTGAAGCACCTGTACATATTAAATATATGGTTGAATTACGTAGCTTTGTTAAAAGTAAAGCTGATTATTATAGGGCGTATAGTAATTCAAAGAATATAGTGGATTACGCAGAAAACACAGCAATATGTAATTACTTGGATGCTTGGCTTAAAGATATTGATAGAGGTATAAATGAATGGATTAACGTTAGTGAAAGCATAGCCAGAGCTTTAATAGATAATGGAACAGAGAGTGACTTGACAGTGGCTGCTAACGAGGTAAGAAACTGGTTTGATTCCTATGGCAAGTATATGTCACCTATACCTGATGTAATAATAGACGTATTGGGATTACCAGCTGATATTGCAAAGTTTTTCAAAGAAAAATTAGGGATAGATGTATTGCAGAATTTGTATGATAAGTTTACAGCGTATATCCAAGATTTAATAATGAATTTTATGATATATGATGTAATGGGGTTAACCAAGGAACAGATAGAAGAGATAAAAAAGGCAGTAGCTGTACCTAGTATTATT
>QKEK01000141.1 GCA_003251775.1 Clostridia bacterium
GCATCTGGTAAGAGAGATTGATGCTCTTGGAGGTGAGATGGGCAAAGCAGCAGATAAGACCTTTATTCAATCAAAAATGCTCAATTCTGCAAAGGGTCCTGCAGTATACTCATTGAGAGCTCAGATTGATAGAAGAGCCTATCAAGCCTATATGAAATACACTCTTGAATCTCAAGATAACCTAGATGTGAAGCAAGGTGAAATAGTAGAAATTCTTACTGAGGAAATTAGTAATGCTGGAAACGTAGAAGACCTAAATAAAAATAAAAACAAAAGAAAAGATGAAGAAAAAGACAAAAAAGTTGAAGAAGGTAGTACTACTGTAGGTAGAATAAAAAGAATCGCTGGTGTGAAAACCTGCACTGGTACTGTATATATCTGTAAATCAGTAATAATAACAACAGGTACATATCTAAAAGCAAAGATAATAATAGGAGATTACAGCTTTAACGGTGGTCCTGATGGACTATTACCTTCAAATTTGTTATCAGACTCTTTAAAAAGCTTGGAAATTGAGCTTATGAGATTTAAAACAGGAACACCTGCAAGAATAAATAGAAGGAGCATAGACTTTTCAAAAATTGAAGTACAGCATGGAGCTGATAGGGTCACCCCTTTCTCCTTTGAAAATGAAAACAACATTGATATCATAAACAAGAAGCAAATACCTTGCTGGTTAACCTATACAAATAATCAAACACATGAGGTTATTAAAGGTAATATACATCGTTCTCCACTATATGGAGGAGAAATAAAAGGAATAGGACCAAGATATTGTCCTTCTATAGAAGATAAAGTGGTTAGATTCGCAGATAAAGACAGACACCAGGCTTTTATTGAACCCATGGGCTTAGACACACAGGAAATGTATCTACAGGGAATGTCAAGTAGTTTGCCAGAGGATGTACAAATAGCTATGATGAAGACCCTGCCTGGTTTAGAAAATGTATCAGTAATGAGAAGTGCTTATGCAATTGAATATGATTGTATTAATCCACAGCAGCTAAAGCTTTCGCTTGAGTTTAAAAACATTACAGGACTTTTTTCTGCTGGACAAATAAATGGAAGCTCGGGATATGAGGAGGCAGCCGCACAGGGTTTAATAGCTGGAATAAATGCCTCAAGGAAAATAGATTTTTTAGAAGCCTTAATTTTAGACAGGTCTCAAGCATATATTGGTGTTTTAATAGACGATCTTGTTACAAAGGGAACAAATGAGCCATACAGAATGATGACCTCAAGATCAGAGTATAGACTTCACTTAAGACAGGACAATGCAGATGAAAGGCTAACACCAATAGGAAGAAGTGTAGGACTTATTTCAGATGAAAGGTATAACTATTTCGAAGAAAAATGGAGAGCAATAAATAAAGAGATTGAAAGAATAGAAAATATTAATATTTCGCCTAAACAGGAAGTGCTTGAGCTTCTTGATTCAAAAGAAAGCACAAGAATTAAGTCTGGTATTAAGCTTAAGGAGTTAATTAAAAGACCTGAAATCTCGTATGATGATACCTCAGTGATAGATCAAGAGCGACCAGCTTTATCATACTTTGTTAAAGAGCAGGTTAATATTCAAATAAAGTATGAGGGATATATAAAGAGACAGCTGCAGCAAATAGAGCAGTTTAAAAAGCTTGAAGCTAGAAGATTGCCAAAGGACATGGATTATAGCCAGATTTCAGGTTTAAGATTAGAGGCAAGACAAAAGCTCAATCAGGTAAAGCCCGCATCATTAGGACAAGCGTCAAGAATATCAGGCGTTTCACCTGCTGACATATCAGTTCTCTTAGTATATCTGGAGGCAAGACGCTAGATAAATAATCATTGCGATTAAATGAATTTCACTACAATTTGATAAAATAGGAAGATCCTTAAACGCCTAAACAACAAGAGAAAGGGAAAAAATATGTTTAGCAAGGAAATAGAACACTTATTAGTAAATGAATTAGAAAAGGAACAGATATCAATTACAGAAAATAGCATAGAAAGGTTTTACATATTCAAAGAGCTATTAATTGAGTGGAACAATAGAATAAATCTGACAGCAATAACACAGGAAAATGAAATAGTAATTAAGCATTTTGTTGACTCATTATTAATACTCAAATATATTAAAGATGATACTTCAACATTAATAGATATAGGAACAGGGGCTGGATTTCCAGGTATACCTGTTAAAATACTTAGGGAAAAGCTAAGAGTTACCTTGCTTGACTCATTACAAAAAAGGGTTCAATACTTAAATACAGTTATAGAATCCTTAAATCTTAAGGATATCAAAACTGTACATGGTAGAGCAGAGGATTTTGGTAATAATGTATTGTTCAGAGAGCAGTATGATTACGCTGTAGCAAGAGCTGTTGCCAAGCTACCAGTACTATTAGAGTACTGCTTACCCTTTGTGAAGGTTGGAGGTCATTTTATAGCAATGAAAGCGAATTGCGAAAAGGAAATTGAGGAATCTAAAAAGGCAATTGATACTCTAGGTGGAAAAATTATCAGTGTTGATAATAAAACACTTTCCATAGATAATGCGGAAAGAACAATAATTATAATTAAAAAAAATCGACAAACACCGACAAGGTACCCTAGGAAAGCCGGAGTGCCAAATAAGCAACCAATTATGTAAAGAATTATAATGTCGATTTAAGAGAAAAATTGAGGAATTTAATCGATTAATATTTTCCTCTAAAAAAAGGGTATTATGTGAATACGGCGAATTTTTATAATAATATAGAGAAAAAAATATATAGATAAGGATGGTGCCGTATGCTAGAGTCGGTTATTCAGTCGGTGAATCAATCAGTAAGTTCTGAAACAGAACAAAAACAAATCATTTATGTGAGGGTGGATCAGATAAGACCAAACCCCTACCAGCCAAGAAGGAAATTTAGTAAAGCCTCATTGGAGGAATTAAGTAGCTCAATAAAGGAGGTAGGGGTTATACAACCAATATGTGTAAGAAAACTAACCTCAAACTCATTTGAGCTGGTATCCGGAGAAAGGAGGCTAAGAGCCTGTAAGCTAGCTAGTGTCAATCTAGTACCTGCCATAGTAGTTGACATTACAGATAATGAATCAGCACTTTTAGCCTTAATAGAGAATTTACAGAGAGAGGATTTAAGCTATATCGAGGAAGCTGAAGGATATAGAAACTTAATCAGAGAGCATGGACTTACTCAAGAAGAGCTAGCCCAAAAAATAGGAAAAAGTCAGTCAACAATCGCAAATAAAATGAGACTACTCAAGCTTCCAATGCTAGTCAGAAAAATTCTTATTGATAACGAGCTTACAGAGCGTCATGCAAGAGCTTTATTAAAGCTACATGATGAACAGCTCCAACTAAAGGTTCTAAAGAGGGTATGTGATAAGGGACTAAATGTTAAGAAAACAGAAGAGCTTGTGGAAAAGGCTATTGATCGCTATATTCAGATTAAAAACAGCTCAGACAACTTACCCAAAAAGCTTACCAGATCAGTTAAGGACATAAGGATATTTGTTAATACTATAAAGCAGGCAATAGACATTATGCGTAAAGCAGGAGTTAACGCTCGTGCGGCTCAAAGGGATATGGGTGAGTACGTTGAGTTCATAGTGCGAATACCAAAAAAGGATAGTGCAGTTTCTAAGGAAAACTTAGTGTAGTATTTTTAATGCAATTATTTAGCTTAATAATTAACTAAGCATGAGGGGACGAGGAATAA
>QKEK01000226.1 GCA_003251775.1 Clostridia bacterium
TATATGAATGGGGGAGTGAATATGTATTCAGTGATTCTTGCTGGTGGCTTTGGGACTCGATTAAGACAGATAATTGAAAACGTGCCTAAGCCCATGGCTCCTATAGGAGAAAAGGTGTTTATAGAGTATATTATAAATAACCTAAAGGATAACGGTATTTCAGAGTGTGCTTTATGCTTGTATTATCTATCTGAGAGGATAGTAAATTACCTAGGCGATGGGAGTAAATACGGAGTTAAAATAGACTACAGCATAGAACGTGAGCCCATGGGGACTGGCGGGGCTATAGGGCTTCTTAGAGATTTACTAAAAGAAACCTTCTGTGTAGTAAATGGCGATACCTATTTAAGACTTAGTGTTGATGATTGTATTAAGAAGCACAAAGAAAGAGGAGCTCTAGCTACCATTGCGTTAGCAAGTGTAAGTAATAATGATAGGTATGGTAAGGTAGAATTGGATGAGGAAGGATATATAATTGATTTTCTCGAGAAGAAAGCAAATATGGAGAATAATGAAGAAAGTGCATTAATAAATGCAGGCTTCTATATATTCGAGCCTGAAGTATTTAATTACATAAGGGAACATGAATTTGTTTCAATTGAGAAGGATGTATTTCCTGAACTGATAAAAAGGAAACAAAGGATTTATGGATATATAGAAACTTCAGATTTTTTTGATATAGGTATTCCGAATGATTATTATGCATTTAAAGCTTTTATGTCTGTAGATTAAAGCTTATGTTATATGGAGGTCAGGTATGATTATTAGTAAAACACCCTTTAGAATATCTTTTTTTGGAGGTGGGACAGATTACCCTATATGGTGTAAAGAGAACAAGGGAGCTGTATTAGGGTGTACCATAGATAAATACTGTTATATATCCTGCCGTTTTCTACCGCCATTCTTTGAGCATAAATCCAGACTTGTTTACTCAAAAATTGAAATGATAAATGATATTGATGAGATTGTACACCCTGCGGTAAGAGAGACATTGAAGCATATGAATATAAATGAAGGGTTAGAAATACATCACGATGGCGATTTGCCTGCAAGATCAGGTCTTGGGTCTAGCTCTGCATTTACAGTAGGGTTGTTGAACTCATTATATGCACTTAGGGGCTGTATGGTTAGCAAGCAAAGGCTTGCAAAGGAAGCTATATATATAGAGCAGGAGAGGATAAAGGAAAATGTAGGCTCTCAGGATCAAGTGATGGCTGCTTATGGGGGTATGAATATCATTGAATTTAATAGTGAGGGCTTTGAGGTTAATCCAATAATAATCAAAAAAGAGAGGCTTGACGAATTGCAAAGCCACCTGATGCTTTTCTATACAGGGATTTCAAGAACTGCATCATATATTGCATTAGAACAGATTAATAATACACCTAAAAAGAAAAGAGAATTGTCCGCAATGTATGATATGGTATGGAAAGCCAAAAAAATACTTGATAGCGAAAGTGACATAGAGGACTTTGGAAGATTACTAAATGAAAGCTGGAGATTAAAGAAGAGCTTAAGCGACAAAATTTCATCCCACTATATAGATTATTTATATCAGCTTGCTATAGAGGAGGGAGCAACTGGCGGCAAATTACTTGGTGCTGGTGGAGGGGGTTTTTTACTATTATTTGCAAAACCAGAAAATCAAGAAAAGATAAAGGAAAGATTAAAGGGAGTACTCCAGGTCAATTTTTGTTTTGAGAATAAGGGTAGTAGCATAATATATTATAGTAGTAGTGATTAAGGTGAGAAAATGTCAGGATTAATAATTCCAAGTGAAATACTTTTAAAGCTATATATTATTATGAAAAGGATTAGGGCGGTAGAGCTTAGGATAGAGTCCGAGTATCATAAGGACGAAATGAAAACCCCCATTCATCTTTGTAATGGACAGGAAGCAATAGCGGCAGGTATGTGTCTAAACCTTGAGGACAGAGATTATGTTTTTAGTAATCATAGAGGGCATGGTCATTATATAGCTAAAAATGGAAATCTTAACAAAATGGTTGCTGAGCTTTATAACAGAGAAGCAGGGTGTTCAAGGGGAAGAGGCGGTTCAATGCACCTGATAGATACCAAAGTGGGAATTATGGGTTCATCTGCAATTGTTGGGGGAGGGATACCTCTAGCGACAGGGGCGGCACTTGCAACTAAAATTAAGAGGGATAAAAAGGTATCTGTAGTCTTCTTTGGTGATGGCGCTGTGGAGGAGGGTGCTTTTTATGAGAGCATTAATTTTGCTGTCCTAAAGAAGCTTCCAATAATATATGTTTGTGAAAACAATTTGTATGCTGTATGCTCTAAATTGAAAAACAGACAGGTTACAAAAGATATTTATAAACGAGCTCAAGGGCTTGGTATACCATCTAAAAAGATAGATGGAAATGATGCTATTATGGTATATACAGCAGTTAACAAGATTATTAAAAAAGTAAGAGAGGGAAGAGGTCCTTATTTTTTAGAATGTAGTACATATAGATTTAAGGATCATCATGATATAAAAACGGGTGTGGAGCTAGGGTATAGGACTCAAGAGGAATTGGATGAATGGGTTAAGAGATGTCCTATAAAGCGGCTTGAAGAGTATTTACTATATCAAGGTATATTACACATGGATTTAATGTACTCGCTAGAGCAGCAAATTAATATAGAGATTGAAAATGCATTCGAATACGCCAAGACAAGTGCTTTACCAAAGAAAGAGGATGTATATATGTATGTATATAAATAATAATGGTGTTAATTTAGTTGTTGTATATCTATACTCTATTTTACGCTGTTTTTTAAAAATAATCATAGATACTGCACCTATTTAGTATAATGTAATAACGCAAAAAGCTTTAATAATGGGAGGTTTTGCTGTGCCATGGACAAGGATATTGTCAGAACAACATGATATTCCACTTGATAAGCGTGAAGAAAGCGGAAATAGGGTTCTTTCTTATACTGACGCTCTTAATGAAGCCTTAAGACAGGCTCTAATTAATGATGAACGGGTATATATAATGGGGCAGGGGGTAGATGACCCATGTGGGTGCTTCGGTGTAACCAGAGGGCTTAAGGAGGATTTTGGAGAGGCTAGAGTTTTTGACACCCCTATTTCGGAAAATTCATTAACAGGTATAGCTGTTGGAAGTGCATTGGCTGGTATGAGACCAGTGTATTGTCATAACAGACCAGATTTTTTGCTTTTAGCCATGGACCAGATTGTTAATCATGCCTCAAAGTGGAATTATATGTTTGGTGGGAAGGCTAATGTGCCTTTAGTGATATGGAGTGTGATTGCAAGAGGTTGGGGGTCGGGGGCTCAGCACTCGCAAGCACTGCATGGTCTTTTTATGCATATTCCAGGGCTTAAGCTAGCAATGCCAACAACTCCATATGATGCTAAAGGGCTTATGCTATCAGCTATAGCAGATGACAATCCAGTTGTTATTTTAGAGCATAAATGGCTATTTAAGCAAAGTGGAAATGTACCTAATGAGTTATATGCTATTCCTTTTGGTAAGGGAGTGGTTAGAAAATATGGGAGTGATATAACGATAGTTGCTATATCTTATATGGTTGCTGAGGCTTTAATTGCAGCTAGAGAGCTTGAAAGGGAAGGTATAAGTGCCGAGGTTATTGATTTAAGGACACTTAAGCCTTTAGATTTAGATATTATAGAAAGTTCAGTAGCAAAGACAGGTAGATTAA
>QKEK01000245.1 GCA_003251775.1 Clostridia bacterium
AGATATTATGAAGGATAATGTTACTTTTGTCTCAAAATTTGAAAGGCTTATTCCTTTAGCCAATATTATGCACCAGATAATAGACTTTCGTAGTGCCTTTACAGCTTCACACTCCATTGGTGTTGCCGAGTCTGCTCAGCTATTATCTAAAAAGCTAGGCTTTAACAAGCTAGAAGCTCGCATGATGTACCTTGCAGGATTGCTACATGACATTGGGAAGCTTTCCGTGCCCATTAGCATATTAGAAAAAAAGGGTCCTTTAAACAACACTGAGTTTAATGTAATTAAAAAGCATACCTATTATTCATATAGAATTATGAGCAATATAAAGGGAATAGAATCCATTAACCAATGGGCCTCCTTTCACCATGAAAAGCTCGACGGCACCGGATATCCTTTTGCTATAAAAGGAAGCAACCTAGATTTAGGGTCAAGAATTATGGCAGTGTCTGATGTATTCACCGCCCTTACTGAAAACAGACCCTACCGCAGTGCCTTGTCACTTGAGAAGGCTAAAGAAATTTTAGAAAGAATGGCACTTGAAAGGCATCTTGATATGGATGTAGTCTCTGAACTAAAAAATAATATGGAAGAGGTTAATACTAGCAGAATCAGAGTTCAAGAGCTAGCCTTAAATAAAAACAAGCAACTACTATCCACGTCCTTTTCCTAATCTATTTATCACCTCTTATCTATTTATCTCCCAAAACCTTCTGGATAACTGCCATTAATTGTACCTTGTCAAACGGCTTTATCACATAATGCCTCGCACCCTTCTTCAATGCCTCTAATACGGTTGCTTTTTGCCCCATTGCACTTACCATGATAATTTTTGCTTTTGCATCCTTTTCAATTATTTTCTCAACCGCCTCAATACCTGACATTAAAGGCATGCTTATATCCATTGTAACTAAGTCAGGCTTAAAAACAATATACTTGCTATAGGCATCCATCCCGTTAGCAGCTTCTGCCACCACAGTATGTCCTAACGTCAAAAGGTGATTTTTTATCTTTTCTCTCATTATTGTTGAATCATCAACTATTAAAACATTAGCCATTTTTTATCTCCTCTATTAGCTTAATTTTATGATAATCTTAAAACTATCGTTTTCTATTACTATATTCTTAGAAAGGTAGTCATTAGGTCTAAATGCAGATTTTACTCTTATTGATTCAATAACCACAGGAGTACCTATATCAATTACATAGCCCGAATGATTATCTCTGTTAAAACAGTTTCCAAGAATTATGTTACATGCCTCAGCCATAGCATCATTTCTACATCTATTTAGCTCTTTTACATTTAAGTCCTGTCCCATAATAATCTCGACTATTTTGTCTGCGAGTATATGATTAAAGCTAAATAACACTACTGCATTAAAGCACCCACTCACTCTATTCATAACAATGAACTGATACAAGCTTGCATCCTCTATATCTATTTTACCTTCTATTATCGAGTAATTGCTCAGCTTACTAAAAAAGCTCATTGCACTTTTGCTTAACTCGGTAATATAGCTCTCAGGCGAAATTACGCTACAACCAAATTCCTTAGCTTTTGGAAACTGTACATCAAATCTTGTTCCCCTCCCTGACTCTGTAGCAACAATTATCCGACCTCCAAGCTGACCTACTCTTTCCCTGACTGAGCTAAGACCAACACCTCTTCCGGATATATCTGTAACACAATCTCTTGTGGTAAAGCCATCATTAAAGATGTACTCAAGAAGCCTTTCGTCATCAATACTTTTTGCTTCTATCTCATCCAACAAACCTCTTTGGGCTATTAGCTGTCTTAAGAGTTCAAAATCAATACCTTTACCATCATCCTCTATAATTATATGAATATTTTTACCATCATCAGCTATATTGCATTTAATTTCCCCTTCAGGAGGCTTGTTTAATTCCAGCCTCTCATCCTCGTCTTCAATTCCATGATCTACACAATTTCTAAATATATGCACCAAGGACATAATTATTAGCTTATGCTTTTCATAATCTATATAAATATCAGCTCCAGTTATTTCAATCTCCTTTATTGGCTTATTAATCCTTTGGGCAAGCTTTGTTGTATATTGTATATATGGGCTTAAGAGCTGTTTGATTGACCTGTATTTAAGTGATTCAATTATGCTAATAGCCTTATGGCTTTCTTCTGGTATTAACACTCTTCTAACCTGCTCCTTTAAGCTATTAAAACGCCATTTACTAATTTTAAACTCCATATCTCCTTCGTCCAGGAAGCCCTCACCTAAGTATTCTCTTATAACATATAAATCCTTTTCAAGACATGTTAATAATGCACTAATATCTAGCTTCTGTTCTTGTATTTCTTGTCCTTGTTCAAGCTCTGATTCTAGCTTTTCAAGTCCCCTTACAGTGTTATGCATCTCAAAAAGACTAAAAAGCCCCTTAAAGTTATGTGCCTCTCTAAGTAAGTTATTTTTGCTAAATTCCCTATTATTCTCACTTGCGTTTGATTTGATGTACAAAACAAATTCTCTGAATTGACTTATTATATCTATTACTTCAAACCTTTCAGAAATACAATTAATAATCATTTTCAGATTAGCCTGCTCAAGCTTTATTTGCTTCTGAATTTCAGTTTTTTCAGTAATGTCAGTTGTAATAACCATTAAGGATTCATTGCCTCTATAGCTTTTTATCAGCTTATATTTAAGCTCTATTAGCTTCATACCTTTTTGTATAATTTCTGGTAATAAGGACAAAAATACATCCTTTCTTGACGAGTCCTCAAGAAAGACCTGCTTTATTAAGTCGTTTATGAAGCTACCTTCCTTCTCATCATCAGAAAACAAAACCTCACCCAATGTTCTACCAGCTACACGACTACCAAAAAGCTTTTCGCACTGCCTACTTGCACTTTTTTCTATTATTGATTGACTATCAACTGTAAGGAAGCCCTGCTCAGCATTATCAAGAATGTTTTTGTTCCACTGTCTTTCTACCTCGTATCTTGCGGTTTGCATCCTTAATAGCTTCTTACCGTCCTTACACTGTATATACATTGCTAGCTCTATCAAGATTAAAGCTATAACATATGTCAATACATGTGTAAAGGTTAGAAAACTATAATTCAATATATATATTTTTTCTTTGAAGAATATATAAGTAATCAAGTAAAATACTACATTTATGTTGGCAGTTATAAATACAGACCTAGAGCTGTAATAAAGGGCTGCAATAATTACACCCAAAACGCCATAAAGATAATAGAAGAAGCCAAAGCCGTCGACTACAGTTAAATACATGCCAATTAGAGACGCGAGAATAGGATGTGAGTACACCGATACTCTGTAAAGCTTTTTTATGAAAATTGAGGCAAAGGTTACAGCGAATGAAATAAATAAGCACAAAACTGTAAGTATAAACACTCTGCTTTCCATCTCAAGAAACAAGCACGCAAGCATCCCAAACCCACAGGTAGCTGTAACTATTATATTCATTTTTTTGTAGTTATATAAATCCTTGTATTGCTGCACCTGAATAACTCTCTTTCAAGGTAGATAAATTATTACGGTATACAACAATATTATATAAAATATGATAAGAATATTCAATATTCTTATTCAATATTCTTATTCAATACCTTCATTCAATATTTGGAAATCTATTTATTTGCTTTTATTTAGCTATTAAATGTGAGGAAGGGCAAAAATATAGTCATGCAGATGGATTATTTCACAATGGTATACAATTCACCAATATACAATCCTATATTTTTGCATTTATTCTTTTACTGCACCAGCTACGACACCCTTCAAAATATATTTTGAGAAAAACAAATATATTAATAACGTAGGTAGCATAACCAAAACAACGCCAGCACTCAGCTCAACAAATATGCCTGACTTCGAGCCTGCAAAGGACATTAGTGCCGTTGTCAGTGTTCTAAGCCTTTCTGCGGGCATATAGAGGTATGGAATATACATGTCATTTATTATTTCTACCATTTTAAGAATAGCCAAGGTAGCTATTGCAGGAATTATGTTTGGCATTATAATCCTGCGATATATCCCAAAATAGCTACATCCATCCATTCTGGCACTTTGATCCAAGGATATTGGTATAGCGTTTATGAATTGCCTATATATATATATCTGCATTAAGTCAGTACCAGCATAAATTATAATTGGTGCCGCTATTGTGTTATATGCACCAAAGCTCTTTATTAAACCAAATCTTGCAATCTCGGTAACAAAGCTTGGTACTAGCATTCCCAATAAGAACACAAACATGAATAGCTTCTTGAATTTAAACTCAAAGCGAGCAAGTATATATGCCACCATTGAAGCAAGTACCGTGTTGATTAAAATTGTGAATATTACCAAAATCATTGAATTTTTAAAGCCTAAAACCATCTTACCTTCTTTAAAAACGGTGACAAAGTTATCTAAATAAAGACCAGAAGGTAATTTCCATGAAAAATCCTTAGCGTATTCAAGTGAGGTTTTAAAGGCCGCAAAAAATGTTATCAAAAGTGGTCCAAATACAATGACTGCTATCACAATAAAAGTTAAGTATATGAGAATGGTCGAAATCTTTATGTTTTTAAGCTTCATTGCTCCTTCCCCCCCATCAATAGCTGTTGCACATAACTAATCATAATAATTAGAAGCATAAGTACTGTAGCCATGGCTGAAGCCAAGCCAAAGTGATTAAAGGTAAATGCGGTCTCTATGGTGTGTAGAGTAAATGTACTACTTGCATGACCAGGTCCTCCTCCAGTCATTACAAATGGAACGTCAAAAACCTGTAATGCACCACGCACATTTAAGAAGAGTACAATCTCTACTACTAATCTTATATTTGGTAGTATTATTCTGATGTATTGTTGAAAAAGACTTGCTCCGTCTATTTCAGCCGCCTCAAGTATATCCCCAGGTACTGATTTTATCGCTGCTAAGAAGAGTATTATGTGCATACCACAAAATCTCCATAAGGTAACTCCTGTCAAAGAAAAGTTAACAAGATTGGGGTCACTCAGCCATTTTACCGCGGGTATATTGAAAACGGATAATATCTGATTTATGGTTCCTCCCTGAGTGCTATATAGCATTGAAAACATGTATGATATAGCAACTCCATTTACTATGTATGGCAAAAAGGTTACTGTTTCAAAAAATCTTGATCCTCGTATTTTACTGCTTAGTAGGAAAGCAATGAATATTTCTAAAGGTATTGCTAATAGATGCACTGTGAAGTAAATACCATTGTTCTTTAAGCTTAACCACACCTTAGGTGAATCTGTAAATATCTTAATGTAATTCTTAAGCCCAATAAAGTCCATATTATTTGACAAGCCATTCCAATTCGTAAAGCTCAGCTGTAAGAGCCTTATTGTCGGATAAACAACAAATAACGAAAGCAGAATTGAAGGAATTACTAGAAATAATATTATTAAGAGTCTTTTTTCTGCATAATCTTTCATAATAGCCTCCGTTTCTTATTAAAATAAAGTGCCCTTTTAGGCACTTTATTTTAATAGCAATTCTTAACTTATTTTAGTTATTTGCTTAAGCCTAAACTCTGTCTAGCTTCTTTCCATTTTTTATTGTGGTCGCTCATCATTTTTTCAAAATCTTCACCAGCTAGCATTTCTTGTCCCATACGCTTTACATCAAAGCCTATAGCGTTAGCTATATCATTGAAGTCCTTGTTTCCGCCATCATATAGAACATATTCTAGTGGTTGTCTTCCCAAAGCTTCATTGTATAATGGTAAATCAATCTTAACTGCTTCAACAGTAGAGCCAAGCTTTTGATCTGTTAGGTAGTTAAAGTAGTAGTCACTAGTAAAGTACCAGTCAATAAACGCTTTAGCTTCTTCTACATCTGGTCCGTTATCAGGTGTAGCATAGAATGCGTCAGCCATAACTGATGCGTAGAAAGGCTCATCCTTTGTATTTCTTACTGGTAGTAAGAAAACTCCAAGGTCATTTACGTCATCTATATCTTCAGAACAACCTGGTAAGAACCATTGTCCAGCAGCCATCATACCTACTTCTTTTGCGTAGAACTTAACCTTTATCTGGTCAAAGCTTATACCTAGTGGATCGTCGCCAAACACCTTAGCATCATAAAGCTTTTGAATCTTTTTGTAAGCTTCATAGAAAGGCTCTCCTGGTGAGAAAGGCTCATCCATAGCAGCCATTGCGTTCCATAGAGCTCCATTTTTAGCTTCTACTAATGGCATGAATTCATTGTATGGATAATCTGCCCATGCATCCTTTGCACCTAAACCAATTGGTATGTATTTGCCGCCATTTTTGATTGTTACTGCAGCATTGATAAACTCATCCCATGTAGTAGGTATTTCTAAGTTGTATTCCTCAAAAATGCTTTTTCTGTAATAGATATATTCGTTAACTGCATTTTCAGGTATACCAACTACCTTTCCTTCTACAGCATAACCATTTGCAAACTTGTTCTCTTTTGCAGCGTTTGTATCATTTAATGCGGCTAAAGAATCAGCAAACTGTGTCAACATAAATGGCTTTAATACCATTATATCTGGTAGCTCTTCTGCTGAATTTCTTATTTTAAGTATCTGCTCAAGCTGACCAGAGTCTTTAACCTGCTGTGGCTCAATTGTAACATGAGGTGCAACCTTTGCATACGCTTCTGCTATACTGTCCTTATCGGTTACGTATTTGTAATGCTCCTCGTAAACAAGCATTGATAATGTTGTCTTTTCCTTTGGTGCTTCTGTCTCAGCTTGAGTCTCCGCACTTGCTCCAGTAGTACCCTCATCTGCTGCTGGCTTTTGCTTATCAGCAAAGCACCCAGTTAAGAGCATTGATAAAACCAAAATTGAAGCTACTAGTAAAATCCCTAATTTTTTCATGATTTTTCTCCTCCTGATTAAATTATTAAATTATTTAATTGAGCTTACATATAACATTTTAATACTATCAGGGTTATAAAAAAATGATATTATATGACGTTTAGTGATATTTTTATTGATAAAGCTTTTTACTTTGATAAGCTTGATATCACATAAAACATCTCCTAATTTGTATGAATTATAATTAGCAAAATCCTACAGATTAAGCCTATGGCTTATACAGCTCATCCCCAATAGTATCAGCAACCAAAGTCTCTTTTTCATTAAATACTATCAGCTCACAGTTAAGATATGGGTGATATCCATTCACATATGTAGGTATAATCAGCTTCCTTAGAATCAAATTCTTTCTTAACAAGGATGCATCATTTGTGTAGACAATAAGAATTTTATATGCAGGATTAATCGGATTTTGTTGTATGAAAATAATACCATAGCTTTTTTTGAAATATTTATTATTGTAATAATAGCCATCTTTGTCGATTTGCAAAGCTAGCTTATCCTTGAAATAATTTATATGCTTATTATTGTCATTATGTCCGACTAACACTACATTTGAAGCACCTATCATTTCAAGTCCTGTCTCTTCATCCTTGTGAATAGGATATTCTACATCAACATTAGGGTCATACCCCTGAGATTTTGGTTTTGAAAACTCATTGGCTATGTGATTTATTATCTTTTCTTCATTAGACGACTCAAATGTTGAAGGGATAATTATCTTTAAGGAGTCCATAAATACACTAAGTATCCCCATCCCCCATGTGCTGTAAATAGGCTCATTTATGCCCTCAGACAGCAAATACCTATCACCAGTCTTAGCAAAGCTAAGCTCAGCTTTGTCATGAATTTCTTCTATAATCATATCATCGTCGTTTATAGTCAAGGTAAGCTTGCCTTTGTTAATATAGTCAGGCAAGCTAAGAGTAAACTCTGTAATGCTTTTCATATTTATACTTATTTCCGAATTACTTTTTACTTCTAAAGCAAACTCACAAAAGTCTGAAGCAGGCTCAACACCTAATATTTTTATCCACTCATTCCCATTATGATGTATTCTCTCTGTCCTATAGTAGGATTTCTTATTAAATCTTTTCTTCTTATACTGCAAAAGCCAATTAATTATTAGCTTATTGTAAAACATTGTGGGATAGAAAATCCAGTGATCCGCCTCTTTAATAATAGCTAGCTGGCTATGAATTAAAGCCTTATTCTTCTCCACCCAAGCATCAATTTCCTTAATCAGCCCAGAAAACACCGGTAAATCCTTGTCCCCATATATCGAGAGAAAGGGCGTAGCTAGGTTGTTGTCCATATTCTTCAAGTACAATCCTCCTGAAAGAGGCACTGCTGCTGCAAATATATGTGGATAGGCTTGTATTAGATTCCAGCAAGCATATGAATCATTAGAAAATCCAAGAATGTATATTCTATCTACGTCGATATTATACATTCCTTTAACCTCTTCAATAGATTCAAAGATGCACGCCTCTCCCATATAACTACCTAATGTGACATTTCTGGTGGATATGGAAGCAAAGATTATATCTTCAGAAGCATTTTTGGGTATTAGCTCATGATAATGGGCACTAGACTGCCATACTAGTGGGAATAGGTGTATTACCAATGGGTAAGCCTTTTCTGATGAATAATCTTTGGGAATTGATATATTAATTTTCTTTATTTTTTTATCTAGCTTTGATTTGTGGTAGATAGCTGTACCCTCTCCCTTTGTGAATATAAGCTCCTCTATAGCCATAGGGGGCTCTTTTGAAGAAAGGATATGCTTAATCTTGTTAAAATAATATAAGTATCTTTTAATGTCAATCTCTTGTGTGCTACTATTCTGTAGCGAATTTTTCAGCAGGCTACTGGCTTTCTTAAAATCATTTAGTATACCTTCAAGGAATACTCCTTGCTTCTGCGACAAGCTATTTGGTAGTAATGCTTCAAAGCTCTCGCTCACATGCTCTATCTGTTTTAAGAACTCGTCATTAATTATGGTAAACTCTAGCTTTCTACTTGCTCCATCTACAGTATAGTATGTTATATTTATATTTATAAACACATCATTTCTTATATTACTGAAGTATTCTGCTTTATCTATTTTTACAATCTGATAAAGCTCTGCTTGCATGTTTCCTATCTTTGTTTTAGATGAATCATATATAGATATATTTATTGGTCTTTTTTTGTCTACTGTAAAAAAATCTATTGGCATTACCAGAAAGCTATAAGAATTATTTTTTGTGATATAATTCTTGCTAACTACCCTTGCATTACCTTCAACCCATTTACTTAGATAATCTGTCATTATGTCATTTTCAAATTGAGTTGGTTCAGTATTTAGCTCATTTATTCGTAAGGAATAAATATCTCCCAGCCATACATCAGTAGGAAAATACTCTGCTATCACTATGTTATTGCCCTTTTGTAGCTGAAAGAGTGCCATGTTTTCCTCGTTTATGTTTGGATATCCATTAAACACAAGTATATTGTTTATCCATGTTTTTGTTGTGCAGAATTTCCCAAATCTTAGAATACAGTCTCTTGTCATATCGCTGTATATATTAGCAAACAAGAAAATACGCTGATTTTCCTTAAAAGAGTAATCTGAGAATTGAATGCCTGCATTAAACTCATTAGCTTTATCAGTATAAAACACCTTGTATTTTTCACCAGAAACCAAGCAAAGGTCTTGCCCCTCTTCAATGAATCCATTATCAGAAGAAAAAATATTGTTTAAGTCATGATTAAGAAAATCATTCTCTATAGGATTTTCTACTGGTCCAATACAAAATGCTTTAAGTATTCTGGTAGGCTCTTCAAGAATAGTCGTTACTTTTTCTAAAGATTTAGTTGATATTTTCATTTCTACCTCCACACTATGACATATAATGCATATATTATACATCATATGTCATAGTTTCACACCTTTTTATTTGCAAATTGCGTTGTTGCCTTTTTATACGCTTCTATACAATATTAGTAATAGCCCTGTTGTTCTCACAATAAAAATAGTTGTGTCAACTACTGGCACTTTCGTATTTCTTTAACGCTGTTTTCCAGACAATCCTTGTTAGCACTAATAATATTATTGGTATTAACAAGCTCCATATTATATTGATTGCACTTAATTTACCCAATATAAATAATGGAGGAAAGTTTGTTATAACAAATATAGGTATCGCATAAACCCCAATACCTCTTATTACCTTTCCATACAGCATCATAGGCATATTATTAAAATCCCATAAGGCATAGGTTATATCTCTAAGCCAATGTGTTCTAACAAACCAGAAAGAGATTAGCTCTGGCAAAAGCAGTATTGAATATGTAAGTATCAGAGAGGATATGTTTAGTACTATAAATCCAATTATATCAATGAAGCTTAAGCTTAATCCCAATCTTAAAACAGCAATTACAATCATAATAATACCCGCTATAATATTTGGAAGTGCCCAACCAAAATCTATATACCTGAATGAAACAAAAAACTGCAAGGATGCTGGCTTTGTGAGGAGCATATCCAGACTTCCATCTCGCACATAATCAGGTATTTTTAAGAAGTTGGGAAAATAAATCATACTCATAATGCCAGTTATAAAGGTGTACGTACCTATAAAAAGCAGTATTGAGTCAGGGGTTAGTCCATTCACCTTTAATCCCGTTTTATAAGTAACTAAAATGTATAATGATTTAACTGCAAGATATGCACATTCCACTAAAAATGCCATAACAAAATTTACTCTGTACTCCATACTAGCAGCTATACTGTTTTTAACAAAGGCTATATATAGCCTTAGATAATACGATACATTCTTAAAAAATCTTTCCATAATTATATTCATTCCTCTCTTCAGGCACAAATCTGGGTTGAAAGAAAATCATATTTTATGCCTTCTCTATTTTAATCATTTTAATTGATAATTTTCTTTCAACCTCCATGCCTATGTTACAAATAACCACTGTAAGCGGTTTTTAAGACGTTTTATTTGGCGATTAAAAAAGCTTTTATAAATTCTTTATTGAATCGGGAGCTTTTTTAACGCTTATATGTTAACCTCCTATAGCAGTGTACTTTTTCAAACCAAAATTCCAAAGCAATTTTGATATCTGAGTAAGTATAACAATCCATACAAGCTGTAATAATATAACTAAAAGTATATACTCTTGATCCAATCTACCGTTTGCTATAGTTACTGGAAAATATATTGCATACTTAAATGGAAGGAGGTTAAAGAAGCTGTTTAGTTTATCACCAAAAATCTCTAGTGGAAAAATACCTCCACTAAGGATGTTTATTATTATTCCAGATATAACAAAGAAGGAGCCCGCATCACTTATCCAGAAAGCGACCATACTAAAGCAATAAATTATCAGCATATTAAGTACTATTGCTAGTATAAGAGAAACAATGAAAACTGTTATTCTCAGTGCATTTATACTGTTCCCAAATATACTACCAGAAATGGCCAAAATAATGCAAATAAGAATAAATATCACCGTAGATTGTGGTATTTTTTTACCGAGTGCACAGCAAATTCTGTAATTAAAATATCCAACTGGCTTTACTAGGTATTTGTTTAGCCCGCCATTTTTTATATCATCATTTACTTCCCACTCAAAGCCACCACTTGAAACAAATTTTGCTACTATAGCAGATAACAATGTGTAGACTATTATTTGCTTATAGGAAAACCCATACACTAGCTTTTCTGAATCATTCATAAATACTGCTTTCCAAATATATACTTGTATCGTTATAGGGAAAATAGTACTGAGGATTCCTAAAATGAAATTCGTTCTGTACTGCATAGCTTCCTCAAACCCCATCAGAAAGCTTTTGATATACTTATTTATCCTGCTCATACCTATATCCCCTCCGCCTTGTATATTTGAGATATACATTCCTCTAGAGGTACATTTTCTATACTAAAGTCCTGTGGCTGTACTTCATTTAGTATTTCCTGACAAATCCTGTTTATATTACTTCTATCAACCTCAATTGTTACGTTAAATCCATCGTACTCCTTTATGTCACCATATTTGATCAAATCCGTCTTTTCTATGGTTTTATTAAGAACAAGCTTAATTATTTTTATACTGTTTAGTATGTCATTAATCTTAGTCAGGTCACCGTCATAGACCTTATTACCATTGTTGACTATTATTGTTCTTTTGCATAGATCCTCAATATCATTGGTATAATGACTAGTAAGCAGAATTGTCGTCTTAAATTGCTTATTATAATATTTAAGAAACTCTCTTAGATTCTTTTGAGAAACTATATCTAGACCTATAGTCGGTTCGTCAAGTAGCACTACCTTGGGTTTGTGCAAAAGAGCTGCTATAAGCTCCATTTTCATTCTTTCTCCAAGAGAAAGTCTTCTTACCTGTATACTAAGCTGCTCTTTAACATTCAGCATTTCACTTAGCTCTTCAATGCTTGCTTTGTAATCGTTATCATCTATTTCATATATACATTTGTTAAGGTAAAAAGACTCTATTGCAGGTAAATCCCACCATAGCTGATTCTTCTGTCCCATTACCAATGAGAATATTTTCTTAAATTCTCTCTTGCGTTCCCAAGGAGTATAGCCCAAAACACTAGCCTCGCCACTTGTTGGAAACAGTATGCCCGAAAGCATTTTCAAGGTAGTAGTCTTACCAGCACCATTAGGTCCGATAAACCCAACAAATTCCCCTTCCTCAATCTCAAAGGAAATTCCCTTAACTGCTTCTTTTTTTAGTGTTTCTCTAGCAAACAGGTTTTTAAATGAATGCTTTAGCCCTGCTTCCTTCTTATAATACTCATATACCTTATTGAGATCGTTAACCTTTATACATGTCATTTCTTAGCCCTCCACATAATTTCAATTTAAGCATCTAACTGTACTACAACAAGCTAATTTTGCTTTATATCTTAAAGGTGTAATATACTTATTTTATCGAGCATAATTTTGCATAAATATGTAACAACGCAAGAAGTAATTTGCATTTAAGCTCAAATTGTATTATACTATTATTTTTATCCTATATCTTTAACAATTATCTTTGAAAATATAATAATTCTGTTATACTGTAACTCTATATAAGAGTATATTGCCTTGTTGTATATTTATACACTATTTTGAGTTGTTTTGAACAAAAATACATAATTACTGCACTTATCGAGTATAATTTTGCATAAATATGTAACAATGCAAAAAGCTTATATAAGCTTCATGTTTTTGAAAACCTTTTGTAGTTCTATTTTGTAGAAGTTATTATTACAAGGAGTATCAAAGCATAGGTATAACACCATCTGAGTTAATTCAATTATCATTGTAAAAATTGTTTCTACATTCTGTTCATCGTCCTTTTCATGCCTGCATATGCTGTCATTGTTTTCTTCATCATGATATGATACTAAGCTTATTAAGTCACTTAATTCAATCCCTTTTTCAGATAGAATTTTTTTTGCTACATCATACCTGTTTTGTGAGTTTGGATACATTTTCTTGTTAAAGGTTCTTAGCGATAGCTTATTACTTAGATGATGATTTGAATGTACTAAAATTCCATTTTCCGGATGAAAAAAATCTATGCCGTTTGCTGCTAGCTCATAATTTATACCTGAACCCTTACTATCGGCTATAAATATATTTAATCCGAACGCAATAGGCGAACGGATAATATTCCTCTGTGCATCTATGAAGCTTTCTGAATTTAATACTCTTCTTAGGAGAATATTATAGGGTGCTCCATTCCTATTAATCTCATAATTATTGAGATAATTCAGCAGATTTCCTACACCACGATTGTTACATCCTATCTTTGCTAATATACCAGCTTCAGTGACTGTAATATACTTTTCATCCTCGCTATGTAAAACAACAAGTAATTCTTTACAGGTAGGAAACCAATCATATGTTTGCCCTATAAAGTATTCCTCATTTCTGGTTGCACATGGCTGTACTAAAAAGGAGGTGCATCCCTCTGGGCTAATAGTCTTTGCCCATGCCGGGTTCATAATCTCAGATCTGACATTCAAAAATAGAATCTCTTCAAGAGAGACCTCAGCACCCTTTGCCATTGCCTTCATTTCAATATATAATTCTTTATCATAACGCCTTATTTTTACATCCTCTACAATACCCTCCCATGTTAATGAGTCTGGTCTTAGACTAAATACTATTTCCTTATATATCAAAATAGCCTTTGCTATAAGCTCCTTTACTTGTTTTCCAAATTGATAGCCACGTTCCTCACTACTTCCTTTCACATGTATTACACTAAGTGGCAATTCACTAAGACCTTCTATATCAATAATATTCATCCTAATATCCATTCCTCTCTTCAGGCACAAATCTTGGTTGAAAGAAAATCATAATTTATACCTTCTCTTTTCTAGTCATTTTAATAGGTCATTTTCTTTCAACCTTAATATCCATTCCTCTCTTCAGGCACAAATCTGGGTAGAAAGACAATTATATATTTGTCTCAACATAGGTTCTCATTTTATATAATGTATTAAACTTTTCAAATACAAGATCCTCATTCTCAACAAAAATACCATATTTTCCTTCTATTTTTGCAATTAGATGTATAAAATCTAAAGAATTCAGCCCAATAGTCTGCAAATCCTGCTCCTCATTTATACTCATAACATCTGCTTTTGCTTCTTTAATTGATTCAAATTCACTAAGTATATTTCTTAAACTAAGCTCAATTTCATTCATACTATTCCTCTCCCTTACTAAACTATATCTGATTTTAACATGCTTAATAGCTCATACCTAAAGGTATTATAATTCTCATAATCCCTTTTCACATAATCGCCTAGTATATCTGTTGATATTTTCATGCTACGTAAAGAATATAAATGAAGCATATTAATAATGTCTAACCTTTGCTTAAGGAAGGCTTCAAGCTTATCTTCAATGCATATTAGGGTCTGGTTATTCTCCCCTTCCTGCCAAAGGTATTTTTTCACTACATTAAAGAGTGTGCTGAAGGATCTTTGAAACCTTCTTCTTACACTCTCCTCCTCAATATTTGCTATCTTAACCTTATTTGACAATCTTTCTGCAAAATCATAAATATATCTTTCAAATTGATTGATTTCTGAGCCTTCTGATTGATCAAATAGCTTTATAAGTAGGGTTCTTACATCACTCTTAATTGCCGTTGACTCCTTTGCTTGCTTTAAGCTATAGAAGGTATTACAGTGAATAGAGCCTTCTTCCAAAAACAGCTTGTTTGACTCCTTCCATATGTTATACAGCATCTCATAGTCTACTTGAAGCTTATGCATAACGTCACTAGAAAAGATGCCTGAATTAATATGCTCACGTACCACCTCTCTATCCCTAATACCAAAAATTTTATACTCATCATTATACTCGCTGAGTATTAAGCCGTGGTCGTAAGTCCCCCATTTATAGTACTTGCTGTAGAAAAGTGATCCATACTTAACAACAAAGAACACCGGACATTCCTCATCTATTTGCTGAATTACTTTGTCAAATAAATCCTCTTTATTCCCCGCCTTAATTCTACAAAATTCTATGCCCAATATTTTTAGTATGCTTTCTCTTGTTTTATACCAGTCATCGTTAAAGTTATCGCCCCAGTTTAGAATATACGAATAACACAGGCAATAAAAAAAATAGTTGTCCCTATTGAAATAACCAGCTGAAGCAGCTAAGGGTAAATCAACACAATTAATGTCACTGGTCTTATACCCATCATAGTAATTGTCTATATCAAGTCCCTTTAAACCCTTTGCCATTTACATCAACACTCACATTCTTTAATAAATTTCCTATACAAAATCCTTATGTAGTGGCTCAACATGATCCTTATTATAGTCATCTATTACTTTTTCTACATCCAGCTTCCCTTGTATAATCCATTCTAAAAGCTCATTTTGAGGTCTGTAGAAGCATGTCTTACAATTTTCTGTCCTATCCCAATTCTCCTTTTCCCATGCTTCTCTTTCCCCGCTTTTCACCCATGCGTCGTAGCCTCCGTCTCCCATTGCATTGCCCATTCTATATTTTTCGTTCAAATGGATTTGTGGGCAAGGGTAAATATACCCATCAGCTCCGAGTGCTGTTACAAAATTGCAGTAGTGGCAGGTCTTAAAGTCACCTTCAATTTTATCAGTCTTATCCATCGGACCTCTGTCTAATTTTGGTATAGAAACCTCAAAATCATGGCTTTCCATACTTTTTGCTTCTGCAAACATTTCCATAATCTCGTTTATTTTGTCATAAATCGTTTCGTGTGCCAATGCAGAGTAAAACTCAGGCTCAAATCGAACATAGTGTGCCTTAGCTTCTTTTGCTAGTCTTACTGACTCAACTATTTCATTGTAATTATCCATTGTAACTACGAAATTTAAGCCAATCTTAAAATCAGACTCGCGTGCGTTTTCTCTGAAATACTTAACTGCATCAAGAATACTATCAAAGGTAGACTCTTTGGCGGTAGTAATATGTGAATATGTCTTTGCTGTTCCTGCATTTAAGCCAATCCTCACCCAAGTATGGGTATTAGCCACACACTCAAGTAATTCTTTGTTACTAAACATAGCCCCATTTGAAATCAGACCAATCTTCAAGCCATACTCATAAGCACTATAGCATATTTCCTTATATCCAGGATGTATTGTGCACTCACCACTACCACAGAAGGTTACTGCTTTGCCACCGTTATTCTTAAAATCCCTTAAAAAGTCTATAGTCCCTTGTGTCTCAAGTGAATCCTTAAAGTCAAAGGCATTATAGAAATCAGCTTCATTTGAAGAGTGGAAATTACAAAAATTACACCTAAGATTGCATTTATTGGTAAGTCCTACACGAATATGCACCGGATGTATTTTTTCACCCTTAGCAAACTTTCTTATTAAATCAGGGTGTGCCAAAATCTTAAAGGGCGAATGAGCTTTATCCAAGCTGGCTTTAATTATGCCCTTGGGGTTTTGTGGATACGCCTCTTTATAACTCAATTCCGTATTCTCTTTCATAATAATTACCATTCCTTTCCTCAGGCACAAATTTAGGTTGAAAGAAAATCATATATTTATACCTTCTCTAGTTTAATAATTTTAATAGGTAATTTTCTTTCAACCTTAATAAACCTCCATATGCTTACTCTTTGATTAATATATCTGCTATTTCATCAATACTCTTTTCTGCGTGTTCCCAGTTATTGTAGATAGGGGGGCAGTAATGGTTTTCTCCTACCCAATTACTGTTTGGCAAATCATGATTTTTTGCTTCAATGTAGCTACACTGATCAGTGAGTCCAAATACCTTGCCTGTTTGTTGCTTTAAATCCTGATTAAATATGATGTACTTATAATATCCTGACTTCATACCCTCCGGAAAATGTACTCTGTTATCAAATATCTTGTCATATTTTGAAGCTAATGCTCGTTTTTGAGCAATTATATCCTCTAGGTTGCTCATCTGAATACATCCCAAGGCTGCCGTAAATTCAGACATTCTAAAATTAAAGCCATCAAGATGCGGATATGTGATTTTGTTATCTACTAGTTTTTTACCATAGTTTCTCTGTATTTTGCACCATTCTGCAAGCTCCTTATTCTTAGTTACTAAAAGCCCACCCTCACCAGTTGAGAGTGTTTTAGTAGCATAAAAGGAGTATGCACCTCCTATACCCCAGCTACCTGCTTTTCTTCCATTCCATTCAGCACCATGTGCATGTGCACAATCCTCTATTAGAGCGATGTTGTTTTCACTGCAAAATTTAGCAATTTTTTCAATGTCAAAAGCAATATGCCCACCAATATGCACCACTGTTATTGCTGCTGTATTTTTAGTTACGCGTTTTACCATATCGTTATAGCTTAAACACAAATCCTCTTTGTTACAATCAGCATATATCACGTTTGCTCCTGCCAATTTTGCAGTAGAAGCTGTAGCCCAGAAGGTATTGCCTGGAATGATTACATCCTTACCCTTTACCCCAGCATATTTGTATAACATGTATAAAGCCGCTCCCGCATTTGATAAGGCAACTGATTCCATACCACAATAATCATTGTTCATTTGCTCAAAATTTCGGGTGTACTTGCCATCAGACCACCAATTAGTGTCGATAATTTCGTTTACGCATCTAAAGTATTCTTGTTTGTTTTCCTCAGTAAAATATATTTTCATAAGCAAGAATCTCCTTATTCTTCACATAGATATTCAATTTTTTAAGCTAAAATATAAAATGGACTTATATAAAGTTACGTGTTTTCACCTTAACAAGATTGTAGAATAGCTCATTATACTTTGTAATCCTACAAATAGTACAGCCTACCTGATTTTTTCTATCCATAAGCTTTTTGCAAGCATCTATTCTCTTTTCTGAGTTCCATATATCTAAAAACTCAGTTTCATTTATGTTACCAAGTATTATTGGATCATGCCTCCTTTTTGTACACATTACGACATCTCCGTTAGCATGTATTACTGACCTTAGAGAATGTGCTACACAAGGAAGATTGTTGTTATTTTCCTGATTTGTGTTTACTTCAGCAGAAAGAACCATTTTAGTAGATACGATATCCTTATATTTATCTATAGTATTTTGAACATCACCCATCATGCTCTCAGTTAAGGATAATTCGTCATTTTCTTCTATATTTCTAAGTCTGACATAGTTTATATTCATATCACTAATAATATCAAAAAGTCTATAAATATTCTTATAATTTCTCTGTGTTAGAACATAGCTTAAGCCTAATGTAACTTCCTTATTGCACTCACGAATAAATCTGACATTGTCTATTATGGTATCAAAATAATCCTTACCCTTTTCTACTATGTATTCTTCTCTCGAGGTAGCATCAGTAGATACTCTTATAAAGTCAAAGCAGTCTATAGTTTCCTTTTTGAGTCTAGTAGTTCCATTAGTAATTAAGCCTGTGCTTATGTTTCTTTTGTTGCACTCTAAAACAAACTCGTTGAATTTAGAATGTAAGGTAGGCTCTCCCCCACCTTCTATAACAAAGCCGATCTGACTTCCCTCTAAAAAGTCTAGGAGACGTAATAATGAAGAAAAAGGTATTTCCTCGTTTTTGCCACGGATATGCTTGTCTATGCACCATTCGCATAAAAGATTACATTTGTTGGTCAAATGTATCTCTATACATATGGGCAATGACGAGTCATACTCAATTTTTTCTTGACAAACCCCCACAATATTAGCACTTTTGTTGCTATGTAGAAATAGTTTGGTCAAAGAATTTTCGTACTCATGGCTTTTAGAGTCTGACTTTGTTACGGTTTCCTGTGTTTTCATAGAATTTTCCTCCAATGTATATAAATTTAATCCCCTTCATTTTTGTAGGTATAGGATATACCCATCAAACTCAAATGCATTTACTTTTTCGTTTAGTATAGGTTTTAGTGTTGACTTCATCCATGCTCTTGCTGTTTCTATATTCTCTGTACCCATATCGGTAGCTACTATTACATTAGATTGAGTTAACATGAATTCTATATATTCATTGAATGATAAATTAAACTGATTTGAGTAAGTGTCTGAACACATTAATTCAAAGCCATACTTACTGCTTTCTTCTTTAGTAAATGGGTCTTCATTGCGAGGTGGTTTTGGAAATCTAGTCAAATACTCTTTATTATACCAGTCAGTATATCTAGCATTTCCAGTCATTCTATCTGTTATAAAGTTATCGTATATAATTAACCAGCCAAGATTTTTGAGTACACGATATGCTTCAGGTAGGAATAAAGTGCGGTCAATCCAATTAATAGATCCACATAAGGTAATTATATCAAAGGTATTGTTGTTAAAGTTAAGTTCCTCAGCCTTTGATTGCAAATATTTAATATCATCCTTATCTTCCTTCTTTGCAACATCAATCATCTCAGCAGAGCCATCTATCCCTGTAACATTTTTCGCAACCTCTAAAAGTGCCTTTGATGAAAGCCCCGTTCCACAGCCTACATCTAGTGCATTTTGGAATTTTGCTTTAGTTTCTAGCTGCTTTTTTATTCTTTGCATAACGATGGGATGATAATACGGACGGTATTTAGCATAGCCTTCAGCTACTCTTTTAAATGTAAAATAACTCAATATACCTCTCCTTTTTAAAGCCATTAGTAATAATACATCTACTAAATTTATTAGTTTTTTATTCACAGTTAAGTTATTAGTTATATATGAACTACCTTGGGTAAGTAGCATAATATATAAAATAATGTGCATTTTACACTTATATACTCTATTATAAGTCCTATTTATGCACAACAAAAATGATAATTTTGTACATTTGGTGATATTATTTAACTAGAAGCACTAATGAAAACCCCCTACTTTCTGTAGCTATTGTAATTTAGTTTAATTTCTTTTTTCTTTTCAGCATGCCAGATCTGTGGTATATTTTTATTATGAGAACAATACTGTTCTTATTCAAGCGAAGGAAAGAGGCAGATTATGTTAATGAAAAGAAATGGTATTTTGTTCATTTATATTAGAGCGTTTTTGTTATTCATAGCCATACCAATTCTAGTCATTAATGTTTTATTGAATAATGAGTATAAGTCTGTGGTATTAAAAAACTATACTGAAAATGTTACTCAATCATTAGAACAGATTAGGCTTGGGCTTGAGGAAGAGGTTAAAAGAACAAAGCTTGCTATGTCAGTAATTGCTAATTCCAGAGATTTAACTGATCTCTTAATAGAATGGAATAATGAAAAGGATAGTATTAAGAGGTTTGAAATATCACGTACCATAGAAAAGCAGCTAGATTATTTATTTAATTATAGCGAAGACATTATATCTCTTGTGTTTTTTTTCAATGACCATGATGTGTACTTTTATCATTCTAACCCAAAATCTCCTGCATCTATACGTAAAAAGGAATGGGTTAGTATCGCAAATCAGAATGAAGATAGTGCAATCAATCTTGGTTATATAAAGACACTTTCTAATAACAAATACATAACTAATGTCCTAGCTTCAGTTATAAAACCAAAAACTCATGCTTTTAGTAAGAATATCGAGCTTATATATCTTGAAGTTGATTCCATAATGTTTAATTCAATACGTCAACAACAACGAAGTGGAAATAAGCGTTATGTCATCGACTCACAGGGTAAAATAATAATTGAGCCCTCCAATGCCTTTAACGGGAAATACCTCAATGAGGTGGAAGAGCTGTCTCATTTACAGTTAAATGTATCAAATAACCTCAACAATCTAAAAAATAGCCTTAGACATGACTATTATGTTTCTAAGGTATATTCAAAGAAGCTTGATTGGTATATTATTGATGTTATACCTATAGAGAATATTACAAATAGCATTAGAAGAATTATATATATCTTTTACCCTATTTTTATTATTATTTTGTTTCTATTTACTATTTATATATTTATGCATTATAAACAGATTATTATACCCATAAAAAAGCTGGCTGGTATGATGAAACGCGTTAAAGAGCATAACCTAGATGTTCTTTCTGATGTATCAGGTCCAGAAGAAATACAGGAGCTTAGTACTACCTTCAATGATATGATGAAGAGCATAAACACTCTTATTATTCAGAGGGATGAAAAGGAAAGGTTGCGAAATGAAGAGGAGATTAAAGCACTACAGGCACAAATAAATCCACATTTCATCTATAATACCCTTAATACTATTAAGCTAATGGCTATGATGATTAAGGCTAATAATATTAAGAATACTCTAGACTCATTTATGAAGGTAATTGAGTTGACGTTCAAAAAGCAAGAAACTATGCTTAGCGTTAATGAGGAAATTAATTATCTGAAGGCGTATGTAAGTATTATGAAGGTAAGGTATGGGGATTTCTTTGACTTAGCTTTCACGGTAGAGGGCAATGCTGATAAGTGTAGCCTCATGAAAATGCTGGTTCAGCCATTTGTAGAAAACGCGATCATACATGGAATAAACGAGAAACAGGATGGAATAATAAGTGTTTCATTCACTATTGAGGATGATTTTTTAATAATACAAATAGAAGATAATGGTATAGGAATGACTAACGAAGAAATTAACAACTTACTCCACAAGCAAAAAGAGAATAAGGGTGGTTTGAACGCTTTTGGTATCAGCAATGTTAAGAAACGAATTGAATTAACTTATGGGTCACCATATTCTGTTGAAATCACAAGTGAGTTAGGAGAGTATACTAGAGTACTTATCAGGTTACCTAAAATATTCAACATAGGCGGTGATAGTAATGGCTAGGCTTTTACTAGTTGAGGATGAGCATATTGTAAGATTATCGTTGATATCTTTAGTTGATTGGGAATCAAATAACATACAAATTGTTGGAGAAGCTACAAACGGAAAACAGGCTCTTGATTTTCTGAATAGTAATGACGTTGATTTAATCATTACTGATATCAATATGCCTGTAATGAACGGACTTGAGCTAATAAGTGAGGTAAAAAAAAGATGGCCAAGCTTAAGCATCCTTGTGCTTAGTGCATACGATGATTATAATTTGGTCAGACAAGCCTTTAAGCTAGGTATACAGGACTATATCCTAAAATCGGAGATGGAGCCGGAGCAGGTATTGGATTTGGTTCTTAAAACCATAAGGAGTAATGTTAGCGTAGAGGATAGCTCTTCTCAAAGCTTTTCTAATATTGATAAGGCTTACGTGCTTAAGTGCTTATCTGATGGAACATATATAGAAAATATGACTGAAGAGAAATTGAATAATAACAACTTTAGGTTTGATACAAACAAGTATTATAGCTGTGTTATTCTTTTGGATGACTTTAAGCAGATAAGTAGCAGATTTGCAAATGATGACTACAAGGAGCTTATTAAGCATATTATTAACATTGTATCTGCAACTCTAAGTAAGCAAAAATACGGAGAGGTTATTTGTATAAACCCTGAAATCTACCACATTATTCTTACAAATCAATCAAACAGCCTTGCAGTTAAACGAAGGGATTTAGAGACATTGCTTAAAGCTATACAGCATAGCCTTAAGGCATATTTAGATGTTAGCATTTCTGTAGGAATTTCTAAAGAAGCCTCGGGTTTATTTAGTCTGCATCATTCTTATACTGAGGCATATGGTTGTGCCAGACTAAGATACTTGTATGGTAAAGGAAATATTCTTTTTTCCGAGGATGCTAATCTGATTAGACAAAGAGAATTCCAGAGAATATTAGGAAAGGAAAAAGCATTATTAAGTGCAATTAAGGAGCTGGATGAGCGACACGTAATTCTAGAGCTAAATAATGTACTAGAGCTAATATCTAGCTTTAAGAGTGAATCAATCAAGGATTTAATAGGGTATTATCTTGAACTGATTTTTGCATTGATTACTGAGCTAAACAATTTTGATTCAGTAGAGAGTCAGATCTTTGAGCACAATACTAATTTTTATGCGATTATCAGTCAATTTGAAACAAAGGAAGAGATTCATAATTGGTTCAGAAACTTTGTGACTAATATTATTAATTATATGGTCAAAAGTAGTAATGATAATGAAAGCTATATAATCAGACAAGTAAAAAAGTTTATAAAGACTAAATATATGCAAAGAATTGGTCTTGCAGAGGTAGCAGAGTATGTTGAATTAAGTGAAGGATATCTAAGCAGGCTTTTTGTAAACGAGACGGGAGAAACCTTTGTACATTATTTAACACGTATTAGAATGGAGGAGGCAGTTAAGCTTCTATTAGACACTAATATGAAAGTATATGAGGTTAGCGAAGCTGTAGGATATGATAATTATGAGCATTTTAGCAGGGTATTTAAGAAAACGCTTGGAATGAGTCCCAATGCGTATAAGAGAAATAGCTTAGGTGGTTAGCACTAGATTCTGCTTGAAAATAAGAATATAGTCTGTCACTAGCTATTTAAAAGAGCTGTACACTAATCATTTAGTGCAACAGCCCCTTTTTTCTTCTAAATTATCAACTAAGCTTTACTCACCTTACTCGTAAGTTTTACGATTTAGGAAGAAGTCTCTTAATTCTGTGTTAATATCATATCTCGCTATATAATTCCAATCATTATAAACATGGTGATATAGTCCCCACTTAAGACCATCCACTGGGTCTGTTTTGCTCTCAGGTCCTCTAAATGGTCCTGGTGCCTCAGGTGAATTCTTGACGACAGACATTATTTCAAAATTTATACCGTCCTTTGCATATTGAATAGTATGCTTTTCCATACCGTCAGTCGATAAAAGACCTGCCATACCACCGTTATATTGCCATAGAAAGGTTTCATGACCACTGTTTGATACAGGGTTGTATTCTGATTTCACATATGGTCCCTCTGGATGCTCACTTATCGCTAGCCCCCATTTTGTTTCTCTACCTCCCATGAACATCTCTTCGCCCATTGGTTCACCCTTATAATATAAATAAAACTTATTGTTAAAGTAGAATAATACTGGGTCATGAACCTTGTGACTATCAAAGCTACCCTTCTTCTTAACAAGAAATCTATTATCCTCTTCGCCTAGCCATTCTCCATCATTTGAAGGCTTTATTAATGGCTCCTTAACCTTACGCCATGGTCCTTCAGGACTTTCAGCAACAGCCATGGCTATAAACTCAAGGCTTCTTCTTAGATAAGGATGCTGTACTGTTTGATAAACAAGATAAAACTTGCCGTCATGAGCTAGTATTTCGGGTGTAAATACGCTTCTATCATCAAACGATCCCGCTTCTCCACGACCAACGGCTATACCCTTCTCAGTCCAGTTAACGCCATCTGTTGAGGTTGCATACCAAATCTCTGATAAGTCCCATGGAAAGGTTTTTTTATCTAAATCACCAGAACCAAATCCATAGCTCGGACCTTCGTTTCTGGTATACCAAGTGTAATACAGACCTTCATGCATAATGACTGCACTTGGATCTCTGCGGTTAATGTTTTGCTCATATCCAATACCATTTACTGGACTATACTTAAATTCACAGAACCATTCTGGTCCCCTGTCAAAATAGCCTCTTTCTTTAGCTCTCTTAGTTGCTAAACTCTCTTTCATTTTAATGAATCCTCCCAACCAACGATATCTCTTATAATAAAATAACACAATAATTTAGGGAGAGCCCTACGACTATCCCTAAATTATTGTATCACAGAAAATCAAAAATTTATATAATATTTTTGTTTTTTTATTTATTTATATAATATTACTATTCACCTTTAATTACCTTGTCTCCACGAGTCTTTATATTCTTTATGGTTGTATCAAGATCCTGCTCCTGAACAAAGTATTTTTCTACCTCTTCATCTATTACAGTACCATACTCAGAAGGATTCTTACCAGTAACCTTTTCAACTACAAATGCAGTCTCAGGGTTAGCAAAACCGTTTTTCATAGCTTCAGATGTCATACCCTCTTTACCAAGAACGTCACTTAATCCAACGAATAGTTCATTTGACTCTACTGCTTGATACGCTGTCTGTGAGCTTGCAGTATATATAGAGCACAGTCTTGTCAGCTCAACTGCCACCGCTAATGCTTCCTCTGGATTTGTAGCTGTTTGAGGAATAGCCAAACCATTTACAACACCCCATGATTTTCTTGTAGTTGCTTTATCATCTACTGGAAGAGGTGCAATACCAATCTCAAAATCTCTTGGATATGTTTCTTTATCAGCCGCCCAGTTCAATAACCATGAACCCTGTAGGAATAAACCATAATCACCAGTCATAAAAGCAGTAGGTGGTCTTTTTGATATTACAGTATCAGCATGTGTAGGTATACTCTTATCAACATGCATCATATCATAGGTACGCTGTAATGCTTTAGAAAATGCAGGATTCTCTATGTTTGATAACCCTTCCTTATTGTAGAACTCTGTTCCTCCACCAAGCTCCATTATAGCTTCTCCATACCAGAACATTGGCCATGTGAGATGTAGTGCTCCATATTTTTTATTTTCTCCCTCACCATATGTCAACTTTTTAGCAAGCTCTCTGTATTGGGTCCAGGTTATAGGCTTATTTGCATCTGGGTATGGTATTCCCTGATGGTCAAATATTGCTTTGTTGTAGAACATAACCCAGCTTGTAACCTGATAAGGAATCAAGAAGGTCTCACCCTCGTACTTAACTTCGTTAACATAATTTCCATATAACTCGTCAAAGCTAACTCCAGCTGACTTAATTATGTCGTCTAATGCCAGAATGGTTCCAGCTGAAGCATATTTAGCCTTTTCAATTGGATTAAATACTGCTACAATGTCCTGCTGTTCTCCACTAGCTACCAATATCGGCATCTTGTTTAGATAATCTGCTTGTTTTTCAAGTACTTCGAAATCAATATGATCAAACTTTGGATCCTTTTGAATGTCCTCTAATGCTTTTAGCATATCAGCTCCGTCAAGAAAATCGAATAGATTAAGTACCATTTTTATGTTTTCTTTTTTGCCTTTATCCTCCGTCTTATCTGTTTCTGCTTGTTCTTGTTTTTCCTGAGTTGTTTTTGGCTTACTCTCATCCTTCTTTGCACATGCACTGAATAAAGATGCTACAAGCATCATTGCAAGTGCCAATACCACAATTTTTTTGATGTTTTTACCCTTCATATTCATTTTACTCCTTTCATTTTTTAATATATATGTTATTAACATAATATTCTCAAGTTTAACCATGCCATTAATCTCTTACAATATATTATTACCTCAAGAAACAGGAAATTATTTAAGGCTGGCTTGATGTAAACAGTTTATTACTTGCTAGCCCTTTATTCCCGATAATGCTATACCCTCTATAAAGCTCTTTTGTGCTATTAAATATACAACTATAACAGGTAAAAGTGCTAGTGTAGCCCCCGCCATTTGTGGTCCATAATTCTCTACATATTGGGTTTTAAATAAGTCTATACCTACTGCTAATAGCTGTTTTTTCATATCATTAATATATACTAATGGTGCTAAATAGCTGTTCCATCCCCAGGTAAATGATAGTATAACCAAAGCCATAATAGAGGATTTTGCAAGCGGCATTACCACCTGTAGAAATGTTCTATATTCTGAACAGCCGTCTATTCGAGCAGCTTCTATTAATTCATCTGGCACAGTCACAAAAAACTGTCGCATCAGGAATATTGCAAATGCATTGAATATCCACGGTAAATATACTGATGAGTGATAGTTTATCATGTCAAAATGCCTAAACATAACAAACTGTGGAATAATCCTGACCTCTAAAGGTATCATAAGCGTTGCAATAAATATGAAAAATATCAGATTATTACCCACAAACTTTAGTTTTGCAAAGGCATAACCCGCCATAGAGCTAAATACTACGTTGAAGAGTACAACCATAACAGTAACCTTAATGGTGTTTAAATACCAGTCAAGATAAGGAAATTTCTCGAATGCAAAGATATAGTTTCCTAAAAAAAGGTAGTCTGGTATCCATTTTATAGGAACACTGAATACCTCTGCTTCATACTTAAAGGAAGCAGATATCATCCATATTATTGGTATTATCGTTACTATTCCTGCACCCACGAGTATGAAGGTCAAGGAGGCCAATCTTCCAAGCAAGCTTTTTTTATCATTAATCATATTTATGTTCATTCCTTTCTTATAACCTTATTACCATTGATTTCCTAATTTGAGTATGTTTGCTACTCCAATAAGCTCAAATTAGTACTTAACCCATTTTTTCTGTCCAATCCACTGTACTATAGTAACGCTAATGACTATTAAGAAGAAAACCCACGTTACTGCTGATGCGTATCCCATTTTAAAGTTTTCAAAACCCGTTCTATAAATATGGAAGACAATACTCATTGTCGATGTTCCTGGTCCTCCATTTGTCATAACCTTCATTTCAGGGAAGATTTGCAGTGATAGAATAACATTTGTTACTAATAAAAAGAAGGTTGTAGGAGATATCAACGGTAGCGTAATATGAAGAAACTGACTTATTGAGTTTGCACCATCAATTCTTGCAGCCTCGTAATATGATTTGGGTATGCTCTGCATAGCTGCCAAATATATCACTATACAGTACCCTAAATTTTTCCATACCCAAAACAATGCTACAGTAAAAAGTGCATATTTTATACTTCCTATCCATTGTGGAGGGTTATCTATACCCATGCTTCTAAGCACCCCATTTATAGGACCAAATACGGGATGAAAAAGTACTGAGAATACCACTGCTGCTGCTGTAATAGTAGCTATATATGGGGCGAAATATAGCATTCTTGTAAAGCCTCTTGCAAATACCTTCCTATTCAATAGGACTGCCAACAGCAACGAAACAACTAGTAGCAAGGGTATTGCCATAAATGTAAACTTAATATTGTTCTTAAAGCCTTCAATAAAATATTCATTTTTAAAAACTGAAAAATAATTCTTCAGCCCTACAAACTTTGAGCCTGGCAAGCCCTTAAACATATTCCAGTCCATTAAGCTAATAACCAGTGAATAAACTATTGGATATACCATAAACACTAAAAAACCTATTAGTGAAGGTAAAATAAAACTATATGAGATCAGATTTTTTTGTAAGCTTTTGTTCTTCACATAATCACTCTTTTCTTTATTTCAAGCTTTTTGCGGTGTTATATATTAACTCACCCATGCCTGCGACACATCGCAATATGCTCATTTCATACTATTACTTTAGCATATGAAAAACAATAGTAGTATTCATTAATCTTCTATTTTCTTTCATTTTTTATGCAATTGCAGTTAATAAAGAAAGTGACTATATATTTAAGTGACTTTTTTTTTGATAGGTTTCATTTTTTCAGGTTATTGTGTCTATATGCTGTGGGTGTAATTCCTGTTCTGTATTTGAACATTCTGCTGAAGTAATGCTCATTTTCGTATCCCACCTTTTTAGATATCTGGCTTATCTGAAAATTACCGTCCTCCAGCATACTCTTTGCAGCATCTATTCTGCAGCCAATAAGGTAATCCTTAATATTCTCTCCAACCTCTTTTTTAAACAGAGTACTCATATAGGTATAGGACAGACCTATTTTTTCAGCCAGCTCTTCTAGATTTGATATGGTGCTATAGTTTTTTCTTAGGTATTCCTTGATTTTAGTTACGTACAGGGTACTATTTTCACGTTCCTTTAAATCCTCTACAAGCACAGACTTAAGGCTATCCAATAAATTCATACTCTCTTTTTTGTTATATATTTGCTCTATTGCACCCGCTTGTTCAAATTCTTTCACTCTATCCTGTACTATATATAAAGATTTTAAGATGGCAAATTCTTTTATTATATATAATATATTAGCTATGTAGTATTGAAGCTGTCCCTTTGAAAAAGCCTCAATATCGTTTATCGCTTTTAATAACGAATCCATACATTTTTTGATAGCTTCATGCCCTTCCACATCTAGAGACCTTTTTAGCATTCTAAGCTCCTTCTCCAGATTTACATCCTGCACCTTTGACCGTAATTCCTTCACTTCCTTGTAAAAAACAACTGGTAAGTCAACAGCTATCCCTCTGCTGTTATATGCCTGACAGGTTTGTAGATATGCTAGTGGAATATTATTTATGCCATTAAAGCTGTCACTTATATAAACTGATACTCTGGTATTAAAATACTGCTTAATGACAAAGCCAAAACGAGAAGCAAGCTCCCTTAAATTCTCCTCATCCTTTCCCTCACTTATATAATCAAAATTGTATAGTAAAGAAACTTCATCAAAGCCAGTTTGAGAATAATAAAGATTATCATAGTCAGTGATAATATCCTCAATTACGCTTATCGTCATCTTATGGTCTAATACACTATTTGTATCATTGTTCTTTATTAACAGTACTGCTACTCTTGATTTTGAGAAATCTAAGCAAAATCTTTTTAGAATCTCTTTTTTTATTTCTTCAATATGCTTTTCTCCATAAAGAATGGATTTTAGAAAATCCTGCTTAGCCGCACTTATGATATCATTGCTTATGTTATCATTTACATGCTCTCCAGCGTCCTTGTTATTTGATTTTAGCCTCTGAGCACATTGCTCAAGTATAGTAATCATTTGATTTTCGCTTATATTACTTTTCAGAATATAATCAATCGCTCCTAGCTTAAGCCCCTCCTTAACATAAATAAAGTCTTCAAATGCACTGATAATGACAAATTCTATACCTAGACTCGCATCTTTACACTTCTTAATTAAATTAATACCGTCTAGTAATGGCATTTTTACGTCTGTAAAAACAAGGTCAGGTTTTTCCTTCTTAAACATTTCAAAAGCCTCTGCTCCATTTGAAGCATGACCAATAACCTCAAAGCCATATTTCTCCCAAGGAATTATTCCAGCTATACCAACTCTGCTGATAACTTCATCGTCTACTATTACTACCTTGTACATTGTACCCCCTATTATTTATTAATTTTAATGATTTGTTTCATTAAAATTAATTTTCATCATTACTCTAGTACCTATATTAATACTACTCTCAATAGTTATGCCGTATTCTTCTCCAAAAAGGAGCTGTAGTCTTTCATGCACATTACTAATACCAATATTATTTAAGCCTTCTTTAGTATGGCTAATTTCATTATTGTTTAGTATAGAGCTCACTTGCTCCGGTAGCATGCCCACACCATCATCTACAATCTCAATATATAAATCGCTATTTTCTATCCTGCTGTTTATTTCTATTACTCCAGTGCCTTTTTTAGGCTCAATACCGTGAAATATAGCATTTTCAACAAATGGCTGTATTATGAACTTGGGACAGCTTATAGCTCTATGACTCTGCTCTACATTAAATATTAGCTTAAATTTTCCTTTATAGCGAATTTGCTGTATCTTTCCATATGCCTTTAATAACTCAATCTCATCTCCAAGTGTTCCAATTTCATTACCCTTGCTTATCTGTCTAAGCATACTCCACAAAGCGTCTAGCATTTCTTCAATATTATATGCCTTCTGAATTTTAGCCATCCACCTTAGGGTATTCAATGTATTGTACAGGAAATGTGGATTAATCTGAGCCTGAAGAGCCCTATAGTCAGCCTCCTTCACCTTCTTTGCCTGACTTAAATCTCTTTCATATGACTCCTTTACTCGTACAGTCATATGGTTAAAGCTGCTTGTTAGCCTTCCTATTTCATCATTTCGATTATAATAAACCATATTTAATTCATTCCCTGATGCTACCTTGTCCATTGCGTCAGCGAGTGTGTGTATGGGCTCAACTACTCTTCCTGTTATTACCCATAATATCAGGGAGGAGAATAGAAATGTCCCTAACGTAGCAAGAATTATAATTTTAAAAATCGAGCTATATGTTTTACTAATATTAATTAATGGCGATATACTTATTAATCTCCATCCATTCCTCAATGCCCGTTCTATTTTTATTGCTTCACTAGTCTCTTCAGTGTATTCATTTCCTATCATGCTTATATCGTCACTATACACTACCCTATTGTTATTGTCTACTAAAACTGAGCTTGCCCCGGGTATAGAGTTACTATTGTTTAAAACCCTACCAAAGTATTCAGGGTTCATTTCAATATACATATAGCCAATTTGTTTGTAACTCTCATCAACAATTGTTCTATAATATACCAATTGTTTTCTATTTCCTCGTAAGCTGTATATACTATTCCTTATTCCATCATAATATAATCCATATTTACCCTTACTGCCTTCTATTATCTCGTTCTTAAAGCCACCCCTCGATATAAAATCACTTCCCGATCTAAACCAAAAGCTTTCTCCCGAAAACCCAAAAAAGCATACAAGATCAAACGATTCAAATATGTCAAAGGTGCTAAAGGAAACAAATACATTTGTCAGCTCATTATCATATAAAACCCTGTTATAATCATTTTTGCTTCCATTATTTACTGTAAGTCTATTAATTACCTGTTCATTGCTATAGAAAAAATGAGAAATGTTTTCTAATTGCTTGAATTCCCTTTCTAGGATACTAACTATGTAGTTTGTATTCTCAGCTACTAAATCCTCATATTTACTGGTTAATGTATGTGTCATAAGCGTGTATAGGGTCAGTCCCATAAAAATAGTAGGAATTATAATTACTAGTATAAAGAATAAAAAGAATTTTTTCCTTAAATCCATTCTTCCTCCTATGCTATTTGAGTTGTTTTTATTCACAAAAAACAACTCAATATAGCGTATAAATATACAGCATCGTAATATACTCTACTAAGCATTTGTAGCTCACAACTGTATACTTAGATTATCTCAGAGAAAGCATGTTTTTTCAATATCTTTATTTTTAATCAAATTACAATATCATAGTTTTATAGCTTTATAGTTTTATTTTCTAAGCATCTTGCTTTGTTTTATGAACTGTTCCATAAGGATGCTGAGGTGGTGCATATATAGAATAAAGCTTAAGTGGCTTAGTACTTGTATTAGTCAAATTATGCCATTTGCCCGCAGGTATAATAAATGCAAAATCGTCATAGACCTTTCTTTGAAAATCAAAGCTAGCTTTTGTGTCTCCCATTTGGACTATGCCTTCACCTTCTTCTATACGAACAAATTGGTCAAGATCAGGATGAACCTCTAAGCCTATGTCTTCGCCAGCCTTAAGGCTCATCAGCGTAAGCTGTAAATATTCTCCAGTCCATAATGCCGTGCGATAGGTATCGTTTTGTTTTGTTGCTTTATCAATATTAATTACGAATGGTTGTGGTCCATAATCCTTTAGAATTAAATTTACATTCTGAGGCATATTAACAAATGGGTTTTGATTACTTTGGTACTGCTGAGAAAAGTATGGGTTATTCATTTGAGTATTCACTGGATTGCTTACAAAGTAAGGAGCTTGATATCCTCTGTAAGCATTATTTGTATTGTAGGGATTGCTTACTGGCATTGGCATGGTTACGTTATTATAGTGATACGGATTGTAGGGATACGAATTATTTACATTATACATTTTACTCAAAACCTTTCACATATTATATATAGAAGCTTTTTACATTGTTACACGTTTATGCTATATCATACTCAAAAAGTGTAGTATTTTCGTATATTTATTCATAACAACGCAAAATATCGTATAAATATACAACAATGCAATATACTCATCATAGTATTATGTTATGTTCAAGGTTTTTTAAATGTGATAAAACTCTAAAGGCTTAAAGTAGGTTTTGTTTTGGGTTTAACGCTTATTTAAATAGATTAAAGATAGGCTAAAAAAATATAGGCTTAGGGATATTAAAAGAGCATTACAGATTCTGATTACCAATTTAGAAGCTGTTTATGTAATAGATAAACCCCTAAGCCTGTGTTTATGTACCTAACTATATTAATTCATTTAATAAATATGATTATTATTTGTGCGGATTATAGGTTTTTGCAACATCAACCATTAGCTTTGCTTTTGTAAAATCAGCACCAGATGGATATTCACAGCCAGTTGCAAGCATGTACCCGTCTCCCTTTCCAAATACATCAATATGCTCCTTACATTTTTCTACCCATTCCTCATCAGAACTAAATACAACCATTGGAGGTGGAACACAGCCAATTAAGGTCACCTTATCACCATACTTTTCCTTACACTCTGCAAAGTCCTTACAGTCATCAGGCACATGTAAAAAGGATATCGCACAAGGATTCATAGCCTCAATCTGTGCATCAAAATATATTCTTTCTCCGCAATTATGTATCATAACTAGACAATTTCTCTCATGACAAGCATCTGCAAGCTCTTTTGCAAACTCACTTTCCATTTCTGTCCACATTTCTTTTGACATAATCGTCCCTGATGCAAATAGTGTGTCAAACATAATTCCATTAACCCCAACATCTATTAAGGCGTTGACATAGTCCTTTAGTGTCTCCGTTATTTCTCTCGTTGCTACCTTTACAGCATCAGGGTCATCAAATAAGTCCATGTACATATCCTGCTGATTCCTTAGCATTGATAATACCCCTAAAGGACCAAATACAAAGGCTACTACCGGGAATTCTCCGTTTGCTTTTTCAACAAGCTGACGGCAAGTTTCTATGTGCATCATCATTCTTTTCGAGGTTCTATAATCAACTTTTTTAATCTTTGAGTAATCTTCTATGCTTTTTACAATTAAATCACTATAGTCGGGGTGAGCTGCATCGTTCTCATGAAATATTAGCTTTTGTCCCCAGGCATCTGCCTCAACTGACAAATCAATTAAGGTTACCACTGTATCAAGATCAAATTGCTTTACACTTTGATATAGTGCTTCTGCACATACATCTGCATTTGTTGCCCATTCTTCATATGTCGCATTAACAAGCTTTCTCGTTACACCAGATAATATTGGATATACGGGGGTTCTATCAGCTCCCGTTCTTTGCAATGTTGCTACAACTCTTTCCATTGAATTCATGGTTAAATACCTCCAATAAATAATATATAGTAATAATAACCAATATAGTCATACTTTTATATAAAATATTTATTCTCTTTTTGTAAAATTCAGACAAGTTATAGCAACGCAATATACTCCTTTAGAAATCTCCTTTACTTTTTTGTATGATGTGATAATATAAATACCTACTAAGGTAAGCATTAACCCTATAATATAGTTTATTATAAGCCTTTCTTTTAGTATGATTACAGATAAAAAAACCGAGGTAACTGGCATAATACCAGAAAATCCAGTTGCAATATGAATTGGTACCCTAGCTATGCCTGAAAACCAATGAATATATCCTAATGCCGAACAGAATAAGCCATAATATACGAATGGAAGCCATTGTTTAAGACTAAGTGGCTGATTGACAATTGTAGGTATCTCCCTCCAGCCAGCAAATAAGAACATTATAAGCGAAAATAGCATTACATAAAAGGTTGTTGTCAAGGAGTAATCCTGTGACTTTTGTAGCTTTCTAAAAATAGTAAATAGCACCTCTCCAATTACAGCGAGCAAAACTAAAATATTGCCAAAAATAGAGCTGTTTTTACCGCTTGTCTGTATTGTTATATTTCCAATATTCAAGAATACAATACCGCTTATGCAAATAAATATCCCGACACATACAGGAAGTGTTATCTTTTCCTTTAAGAATATTACAGAAAATAATGCCAGTATAGCCGGAGTCATACTTGTAAGTATACCCGCTTGAGTAGCTGTTGTATACGTAAGCCCTGATAATAAAAAAATTCTAAAAAGGAATATACCACATAAGCCCTGTAGGAGCATTAGTCCTATACATCTACTTGTATAGCTTTTTTTGAACGGATTACCCTCTTTTATTATCATTAGTGGTGTTATGAAAACAATTGCAATACTTAAGCAAATAATCTGTGATAAAAAGACCGTAATGTGCGGAGGAATATACTTAGCTGCAATAACTGTACTACCTGCATAGAACATAGCTAGGGTTAAGTGTATATAGCCATTTGTTCTTCTATTTATAAACATTTATTTGACACCTCTTTTACTGTACTTATTTTCTGGTATAATGGTATCATTACAATGTGGTCTTGTTAAGAACCACTTATTGCACAATTATATAGTACCACTTTACTTAGGAGGTTTATTATGCTTTATATAGAAATAAAACGAAACCACCATTTAACTCTATCAAAGCAGGTGTACTTGGCAATTAAATCAGCTATTCTTGAAGGTACATTAAAACCGAATACGAAGCTTCCTTCTTCCAGAAGCCTCTCAAAGTCCTTGAGTATTTCAAGAAATGTTGTCGTTGAAAGCTATGAACAGCTTATTGCAGAGGGATATATCTTTTCCAAAGAAGGGTCTGGTACTTATATTAGTCAGGGAGCCTGTTATCAGAAACAACCTATAGAGGGTATCAGCCAAACAGCTCCTCATACAACCGCTCCTCATGTAAGTACTCCTCATACAACTGCTCCTAAAACTGATTTAATGTATCAAATTCCTAAAAGCATGGTTAGCTTTCGTACAGGGCTTCCTAATCTAGGCTCAATACCAATAAAAAAATGGGGCAAGCTTTACCAAGAATTAACCGCTACCATAAATCCTGAAATACTAGATTATCAGAATACGCGTGGCATGTATAGATTAAGATACCAATTATCTCTTTACTTAAAGCGTGTAAGAGGTGTTGATGCACCTCCTGAAAATATTCTTGTCACAAATGGTGCAGCTCAAGCCTTTAGCATACTGTGCAATTTGGTTAATATAAACAAGGAATACGTTTTAGTGGAAAATCCAATAAGTCATGGCATTGTCCATACTTTAAAGAGTCACTCTATACCAATTAAGGCTATCCCTGTAGACAAAAATGGACTAATGACAGAATATCTACCTTCAAAACCTCCAAGGCTAATCCTTACTACTCCCTCTCACCAATTCCCTACAGGTGTTGTTTTACCAATAAACAGAAGAATAGAGCTTATTAATTATGCACGTAAGCACCATGCTTATATAGTTGAAGATGACTATGATAGTGAATTCAGGTTTGAAGGTAGTCCAATACAATCCATGCAAAGTCTGGACCCAAGCCATGTCGTTTATGTAGGTACATTTTCTAAAATACTTTCACCAGCTTTACGTTTAGGCTATGTTGTTATGCCAAGCTCTATAATTTCAGTGCTAGATAATTATAAGTATATTAATGATCTGCACTCTCCTATATTAGAACAGCTTACAATGGCACGCTTCATTGAAAAAGGATATCTTGATTATCATATAAGGAAAACAAAAGCAATTTATCTAAGAAGAAAGACGCATTTATCAGATTGCTTAAGCAAAGCATTTTCTGATAAGATAATTATCTCTGGTGATAGCTGTGGTATGCATCTTATTGTATCCTTTAAAAATACTACCTTTAACAGTAAGCTACTTGAGCATATTAAGAAGAATTTAGTATATATTACTCCCGTAAATGCTCACTATATCCCATCAGAAAATGAATTACCTTCTATTAAAAAATTTTGTGATAGCTCACTTATTCTTGGATATGGGAATACAGACATAGACGACATCACATTGGGGGTACAGAGACTGCAAAATGCTCTAAATTCGTTTGTAATATAAATTTAACATTCTATGCAATAACGATAGCTTTTGTCGAAATTTGTTGTTAAATAATTCTTCTTGTTTTTACTTTGACGATACCACAAGGATTTGACAAAATTCATCAAAATTTTCAAATGTATTTTTATGTCGAACCTTGTCGATTTATACTGTTTGTTTCATTTATTGCTGTTATTGACATTTAGAGCTAAGTCTATTATATTATAAGCAGGTGTTAAATGAGTGTGTTTTATAAAAAAAAGAAGCAAATTTTCAACGCACATAGTAATTTCTTATATTAGTTTATTTATTAACTGATCTAATTTTATTTGCTCATACAGTTTAATATGTAAGAGTTTAACGAACTTAAAATTTGATAGTAATTCTAATGAAGTTCGTTAAATCGCCAAGACAAAATGGCTTGAGAACCGCTTATGATGGTTATTTTTGCCATAGGCATGGGGGAGCTAGTATATAGCATGTAGGGCTTATCAATATAAGCTTTGATAGTGCTATGCGAAAATTAGGTTTTAATTGCTAGTGAGGTAAAATATGATGAGTAATTGGTTTGTTTTTTGTGTTCAGTCTGGTAGTGAACACACTGCTTGTGGTCTTATTAATAAGTTAATTGATAGGACGGAGTCTGTTGCATTTGTACCCCAAGTTGAAATGATTTTTAAGAATTCTAAAATTGTAAAAAAGCAGCTTAGACCTATGTTCCCTGGATATATTTTTGCTGAATCCTCTCTTGATGGCAGGTCCTTTGTAACCGATGTTTCAAAAATAATTAGGTATTCAGAAAGGATTTTTTATTTACTTGGTAAAGCGGATTTTACCTATGCCAGCATTTATGAAGAGGAAAAAAACAATTTATTAGGCTTCTATAATAATGATTATGTTGTCCAAGAGTCAAAGGGATTTATAAACGGAGATAAGGTTTTTGTAACATCAGGACCATTAAAGGGTAGAGAGAGCATAATTAAACGCATCAACAGACACAAAAGAGTTGCTGAGGTTGAAATGGAGTTTATGGGAGAAATGCGAATAACAAAGCTCTCGCTTGAGATTATACATAAGATTTAGAGATTCAATAGAAAATAAAAAAAGCATAATATATAGTTAGAATTTATCTCAATTTTCACCTGCACCTACAGGCTATATAGCTACTTTTAATGCTCTAGTAGCTATAGCCTGTATATTTAATTCATTTAGACTAGAATAATTCTTGATTTTTAATTTTTTATATCCCCTTAGTTACCTCTATAAAATCAAACATTATTCTTGCTGTTAACCCCCATATGATTCCATATTCAGTGTTGTAGACATATACTCTTTGTTTAAAGCTCCCCCAAGGCTTATGATATCTTTCAGGTAACCCCAATTCCTCCGAGGGTAATAAAACAACCTCCTGCTGAGTCACCTCATCAGTATACCTAGGCAAAACCTTAATAGCAGTATAATAGCTCTCAGGTGAAGTATTAAAAAAATGGTTTAACGGTATAGAGAATATCTGTTCCACCTCTTCATGGTTTATATTCATCTCATCCATTGATATATCAGTGAACCCAACAAACACATCAACTGTAGCTCCCATTGCTGCTATAATAGTTCCCAGACTTCCCAAAAGCTCAATTTTATGAATGGGTATACCTAGCTCCTCAGAGGTTTCCCTAATGGCAGTTTGACTATAATCATTATCCTTAGTTATATCAAATTCCCCACCAGAAAAACAAACCTCCCCACCCTGGCGAATATGTGATGCTCTTTTCTGAAACAGAATATGAATTTCATCATCAATATTTAATAATAAAATCAGAACGGCAGAATTAAAGTACTCATTTTTACCAATAATTCTAGGAAGTGCCGGAAGTCTGTCTCTTATCGTATTTAGTACATCACTAAATTCATTAAATTCAGTATTTAAGTTCATAATAACTCCCCCATGCATATGGCACAAATAACTACTATAAGCGGTCTTCAAGCTATTTCGTCTCGGCGATTTAACAAACTTCATTAGAACTTATATCTAATTTGAAGTTTGTTAAACGCTTATATATTTATACCCTTCATACCCCTCTCAGCATACAGCCTCTAATTTTGCTAAAACAAGTCATTTACAATGACTTGTTTTAGCAGAGTCATATTTTTACTTGTTTTAGCAGAGTCATATTTTGACTTGATTTCTTATAGAAACCCTCTTACCCTTTGCTTTTCCTTAAGCATATAATCACCAATAGAGGTATACACACGTTTATCTTCTATCTGCTCACTTTTGTATAAAGTAATCCTGTCTATAATAATATCAGGAAACGTTAGTTTATTAAAGATATTTTTCAAATTTTCGAACAAAGGCTCTACTATAGAACAAGAAACATTATTCATATTATTGTTATTTAAGCCATGTACTTTT
>QKEK01000131.1 GCA_003251775.1 Clostridia bacterium
CCACACATTCAGAAAAATTTTTATGGGAGAACCAGTTCCTTTGCTTAGATAAAAGCCCCATACTCAAAAGAAAGGGATGGCTTTAAACACAAATTACCATCCCTTATTTGTTATGAAAAAAATCTATTGGGTCTGAATAGTTACGTTTTTAGTTAAAATTATATTATATTATAAAGTCTTTGCTTGACAATTTTATTGTTTGTGGCTATAATGGTAGCAATAATTAGAGATATTATTGTAAATAATGAGTCTCGACAATAAAAACAGTTAGATTATTCTGCAGTTAAGTCAAGCATGATAGTATGTGGTTATCAATAATAAAATTTAGGCTGAATAAATAATATTATAATACATATATTATCATAAATATAATATTAAATTTGAGGAAAAAGGGGAGACTACGTATGGGTTTAAATTCAAAAGAAGTTCTCTTAACGTATGAAGGCTTGAAGAAATTGGAAGATGAACTTGAATTTCTAAAAGGGGAAAAAAGAGTAGAGGTGGCAGAGAGAATAAAGCAGGCACTTTCATTTGGAGATATTTCAGAAAACTCTGAGTATGACGAAGCAAAGAATGAGCAGGCACAGCTTGAGACTAAGATAGCAGAAATAGAGAGTAAGCTAAAACGTGCAAAAATAATAGACGAAGAAGAGATTAGCACTGACAAGGTTACACTTGGGGCTCATGTTAAGCTGTTGGATATGGAATATGATGATGAAATAGAGTATCAGATTGTAGGCTCAACTGAAGCAGACCCAAAACAACATAAGATTTCTAATGAATCTCCAGTAGGTGAAGCACTAATAGGCTGCAAAGTGGATGAAGTTGTTGAAATAAATGTTCCTGATGGAGTAATAAAGTTTAAAATTCTTGAAATTCACAAATAGTTGATAAAATAGTATTGTAAATAGACAGGATTTTAATATATAATTATTAGAAGATACAAAAAGACAGTTTGCTAAATAGTAGACTGTTTTTTAATTAATAGAGATATGAGAGTTTAGGAGGCTTTTAAATGACAAACGTAGATAATACAAATGAAAATACAAGCGGTCATGCTTCGGATAACATGGAAGAAAATTCTGATTTTCAGGACATGAACGAAATTCTAAGAGTGAGGAGACAGAAGCTTGCTGAGCTACAGGAAAACGGTAAGGATCCGTTTGAAATAGTAAAATATGATGTTACTCATAAGACAAGAGATATCATAGATAGCTTTGATACCTTTGATGGTCAGGAGGTTTCAATAGCAGGAAGATTGATGTCTAAGAGGGGTATGGGTAAATCAAGCTTTTGTGATGTTCATGATCGAGACGGAAAGCTTCAAATCTACGTTCAGGTGAACATGATAGGACCAGAGGCTTATTCAGAGTTTAAAAAGTATGATATAGGCGATATGGTAGGTGTTAAAGGAGAAGTCTTTAGAACTCAAAAGGGAGAAATATCAATTAAGGTAAAGGAGGTAGTTTTACTTGCTAAGTCCTTACGACCTCTACCAGAAAAATGGCATGGTCTAAAGGATACGGATATGAGATATAGACAGCGTTATTTAGATCTTATAGTAAATCCAGAGGTCAAAAGCACGTTTATACTAAGAAGTAAAATAATAAAAGCAATAAGAACCTTTATGGATAATAGGGGCTTTATTGAGGTTGACACACCATTGCTCAACACTATTCCAGGTGGAGCTGCTGCAAGACCATTTATAACGCATCATAATACGCTTGACATAGATTTATATCTTAGAATATCACCAGAGCTTTATCTGAAAAGGCTGATAGTAGGTGGACTTGAAAAGGTATATGAGCTTGGTAGAATGTTTAGAAATGAGGGGATGTCGGTCAAGCATAATCCCGAGTTTTCAATGATGGAAATTTACGAAGCATATAATGACTATAAGGGTATGATGGAGCTTACAGAGCAATTAATTTCAACTGTAGCACAGGAGATACTAGGGACAACAAAAATATCATATCAGGGTACAGAAATTGACCTTACTCCTCCATGGTCTAGAATGACTATGTGTGAGGCGGTCAAAAAATATGCAGGGGTTGATTTCGACGCTATAGCTACTGCTGATGAGGCAAAAAAAGCACTTATTTCAAAAGGCTTAGATATTAAGGGAGCGGTATCAAAGGGAGAAGCTATGAATCTTATGTTTGAGACCTTTGCTGAGGAGCATTTAATACAGCCTACGTTTATATTAGATTATCCAGTGGAAATATCACCTTTGACAAAGAAAAAGCCTGGGAATCCTGAGCTTACTGAGCGTTTTGAGGTATTTATATACGCGAGAGAGATTGGTAACGCATACTCAGAATTAAACGATCCGATTGATCAGAAGGAGCGTTTTGAAAGACAGGTAGAAAAGCGTGAAAGCGGAGATGAAGAGGCAAATATGATGGACGATGACTATGTCATAGCTTTAGAGCATGGGTTACCACCAACAGGGGGTCTTGGGATTGGTATAGACCGACTTATAATGTTATTAACAGATTCTTACTCTATTAGAGATATACTATTATTCCCTACTATGAAGCCAAGGGACTAAAACCTTTGTTATACTAATGAAGTTCGTTAAATCGCCAATACAAAATGGATTGGAAACCACATACAGTGGATATTTGTGCCAAAGGCATGACGAAGTTAATAAGTGAGGTGAGTTAAAGTGGACAGGCAGCAAGCAAGTAAAGTGATGGGCGTAAATGAGGATGCTACTAAGGATGAAATTATAAAGAAATATAATATGCTTATTAAAAAACATAAAAATGAAAGTAATGACAGTGCAGTTTCATTTAATGAGATTACAGAAGCATATAATCTGCTTATGGGGTATGACTTTTTTGATCCAGAGGCTGAAGCAATAAGGAAATATAAGCAGGAGAACCCTAACAAGATACTTAAAAAGCTGAAAATTGATCAAAATAAATTTGAGAACTTTATATATTACCATAAATGGCATATTATTGCCAGTGTACTTGCACTTGCTATCATTATCTCAATCATAGTATCGACAGTGACACAAATACCCTCAGATTTGGATGTTGATGTGATAGGTGAAATTTACAATACCGCTGATAATGAAGAAAATCTACTTAATGAGAATATAATGCAAAAGCTACCTCATATAAAGAAAAGCCAAACACAAATAATATCAATTTATCCAAATATGGATGCAGAGATGGATTATGCTGTACAAACGCAGATTACCGTTCAATTTGCAGCTGGTGATATTGATTTGTTTATCTTAGACGAGTTAGTTTTTAATAGAGTAGCTTCAAATGGAGCCTTTATACCATTAGAGGACCTAATTTCATCACTGGGGGTAAATGCCTCAGAAATAGGTATAAGAAGTGCCATCATTGAGTATGACGAATTAGGGAATATTGAATCAATGCAAGAAGAGAAGATATATGGATTAGATATAACAGGCAGCAAGCTTTTAAGTGACTCTGGTTTAGTCGGAGACAGAATGATTGCCGCTATAAGAGTAAATGCTAAGCATTACGACAATGCAGTAGAGTTATTGAAGCTGTTGCTGGAATAATTATTATTTGTATTTGAATGAAATTGTTAAATATAAGGGAGGTTTGTAGATGTCAGGAAATTTGCTAATGTCTGTTCAAAAAGACAAGGATAGAATTATAGTAAAGCTTTCAGGAGAAGTAGATATATACTCGGTTCCTGATTTTAAAGAGAGCTTGTATAAGGTGGTTGAAGAAGAAAGCTTGGATGTTGAGCTTGAATGTGCGGAGCTAACCTATATAGACAGTAGCGGATTAGGCATTTTGGTTGGGGCACTTAAACGGGTTAAGCAAAATGGAAATAAGGTTTACATTTCTATGCTTAGAGATAATGTTAGAAAGCTGTTTCTTATTACAGGACTTGATAAAGTGTTTGAATTAATATAGTTTTAAGTGCTTAAAGGAGGTTGTCATTAATGCAGGATTTGATTAGCTTATCAGTTCCCTGTAAGCCTGAATATGTAAGTGTGGTGCGTTTAGCTGCCTCTGGTATTGCAAACAGAATAGGCTTCGATTTTGATAGTGTTGAGGATATAAAGGTTGCAGTTTCAGAGGTATGCAACAAAATAGTTGAAAGTAGAATTGATACCAATAATAGCTTTGTAATTGATTTTATTGTATATACCGACAAAATAGAAATTGGAGTTAAGTTTACTGGTGGATATGAGAATCTTTTCGGGGAGAATGAGGAGTTTGCTTTGGCAATAATAGGTGCGATGGTGGATGAGGTTTCTACAGAAGGAATAGGAGATTATTCGTTTATGCTATCTAAAAATACTCGAAAGGATTAATTGAGTTTATGGGTACTAAGAAAAAGAGTGATTTAATTAATGATATTGAATATTTCGAGAGGTATAGGGAGACAAATGATGTAGAAATACGCAATGCAATAGTTGCAAAGTACTTGTATCTAGCAGAAATAATCTCAAAAAAGTTTCTTAATAGAGGCGTTGAATATGATGACATTTATCAGGTAGGGTGTATTGCCTTGATTAAGGCAGTTGAAAGGTTTGATACAAAAGCAGACGTGAAATTTATTAGCTACGCTACCCCAACAATTATTGGTGAAATAAAGCGTTTCTTTAGAGATAAAGCATCAGTTATAAGAATTCCTAGAAGGATATATGAGGTCTATCAGAAGGTTAATCATGCTAGAGAGTATTTAATACAAATAAATAACCGAATACCTACGGTAGAGGAAATAGCCATATTTTTAAATCTCACAACAGAAGAGGTTATAGAAATTATTGAGTCATGGAATGTATATAATATGCAATCCTTTAATCAGACGGTGTACAGTGAGGATGATTTAGAGCTTCACGAAACAATAGGAGAGGAAGATTCAACCTTTAGTAGGATTGATAATAGAGATTTCATAAAAAAAACACTTAGTAAATTCGATGAGGGTGAAAAGAAATTCATTGAAATGAGGTATTTTGGAGAGAAGACACAAAAAGAAATTGCACAGGCTTTAGGAGTATCTCAGATGTATATATCAAGAATGGAGCACAAAACTATAGAGAAATTCAGAAAAATTCTTAATAAATCGTTATAGAAGAAATAAAACAATCCATATTTTTTTACAAAAAAAATGAATAAATTGCAATCGGGCGGGTAAATATTATTGAGTATATAATTGAAGGAAGATGTGAGATGTCGTTTGCAGATATGACTAAGGTAAATAATATAGTGGAGTGTGTTTTATCAAGCTGTACTAATCAAACATATGAGGCAGTAAACACAAGTATCGCAGCAATCTTAAAGCATAAGTCGTGCTTATCTGAGAATACGCTGTTTGAGCTTAAAGTAATACTCAACGAGCTACTAAATAATGCACTTATGCATGGTAACAGGAGTATTCAAACAAAAAAAATAAAGCTAGCAGTTGGTATTAGTGACACAACGGCCATAATATCTGTAGAGGATGAAGGGGCTGGATTTGATTTTAAAAGCACCTACCAAAAAGAACAGAATAGTTTAGAAGAGTCCGGTATTAATGATATTAAGGAAAATGGAAGAGGAGTTATGATTATAGCTGGTCTTTGCGATGAAATAAGCTTTAATGAAAAAGGTAATAGGGTAGAGGTAAAAAAGCTTTTATATGGGGTATGATTATAAGTTGTTTATACTATAAAAGGTTGAAGAAAATTATTTGTTAAAATAATAACAATTCCGCTTGTTAATTTATTGACAATGTATAATAATAAATGATATAATCAGTAAAAATATATATCAAAAGAGAAATATAATCGTATATAAGAATTAAATATAAGGAAATATCATAATCTATAAAAAATTAACAATATTATTTAATTTGGAGTGTATAGTATGGATGATAAAAAGGTTTCAATGGCTGTAGTTAAGAGGTTGCCAAGATATTATAGATATTTAACTGATTTGCTTAAATTAGAAGTTAACAGGATATCCTCTAAGGAGCTTAGTGAAAAAATGGGGATTACAGCGTCTCAGATTAGACAGGATCTTAACTGCTTTGGGGGGTTTGGTCAACAAGGGTACGGATATAACGTTGAGATTCTACAACGTGAAATAGGCAAAATTCTTGGTATGCAAAATAAGTTTAAAGCAATTATTATAGGTGCAGGAAATATGGGTAATGCCATAGCTAATTATAGCTTATTCGCTGAACGTGGATATAGTATAGTTGCTATATTTGACAATAATACTGAGAAGGTAGGAAAAATAATAAACAATTTAGCCGTTTTGGACATGAATGAGTTGGAAAACTATATAAAAAATAATAGGGTAGATATTGCAATTCTAACAGTTCCATTTCAATATACATCTCAAATAGCCGAAAGGGTAGCAAGCCTAGGCATTAAGGGTATATGGAATTTTTCTCCTATGGATTTAAGGCTTTCACATGAAGTAAAAATTGAAAATGTGCATCTTAGTGATAGCTTAATGGTATTGGGATACCGTATGAACAAAAAAATTGAAGAGGATAAGGCTAGTCTGTAGTCGTTATGCAAGCAAAGCATTGAATGCCTTTTCCCTGACCAAATGCAGTTAAGCCCTCTCCTGTTGTAGCTGTAATGCCAATCTGGCTTTCATCTATTAATAGCAACGAAGCTAGGTTTTGTCGCATAGATGAGATTATAGGAGAGATTTTAGGAGTAAGGCATTCAATCGAAATAGATATATGGATAATTTTCTTCATACCCAAATACTTTAATGCTTCTTTTAAGTATACACTACTGTCCTTTATGCCATGGTTATGACACATGTCATCAGCAATTTTACCTAGTATATTAACACAGGTAATGCCTGAAATAGCGTTAGTAACAGCGTGTAGTACAACGTCCGCATCACTATTTCCTTTAAGGGGTGCATGATTTTTAACTAATACTCCTCCGATTATCAAAGGCTTTTCTTTGTCCTCAAAATCAAAGGCATGACTATCCTGACCAATTCCTACCATAATATCACCTCGTAAATACCAAAAGCCTGTTGTTAGCACAATATCAACTCTAAGTTGCTTTTCTGTTATATTACTCTATGCCTGCGACACCAAATAACGCCCTAATTCATGTTTATGTTACCACAAATTTAATGGTTTTTCTATAGTTACTATTATAACTTTATCAATATTTATTTGATATGTTGACAGAATATATTCATTTGATATAATTAAGTTGTTGTCTTATTCTGCAAACAACAAGGTTCTTACTTCTCCCGCAATCCTTGATTGCGTTGAAGAAGCAAGGTTCTTATTTGAACAGGTGTTTAGAGTGTACGCTCTAACATATAGGAGGTTGCTTTGTGAAAACTTTAGCTTCAGTGGACACTACAAAGAAGAATGCTACTTTGACAGATGAAGACCTTTTAGGAAAGGCAAATAGCGGTGATAATTATGCATTAGAAAAACTCATTAACCGATATAAGAATATTGTACGTAACAAAGCAAAGGCATATTTCCTGATTGGAGCAGATAGAGAAGATATTATACAGGAGGGCATGATTGGTTTATATAAGGCTATACGAGATTATCGTACAGACAAGTTTGCTTCGTTTAGAGGGTTTGCTGAGCTTTGTATTACTAGGCAGATAATAACGGCAGTAAAAACAGCTACCAGGCAGAAGCATATTCCGCTTAATTCCTACATCTCGTTAAATAAGCCAACCTATGATGAGGAATCAGAAAGAACACTGTTTGACATTGTTATTGAAGAGGTTGTTACAGACCCAGAACAGTTAATAATTAACAAGGAAGAATTTTATGATATAGAAATGAAAATCAAGGAGCTTCTTAGTGATATGGAGAAAGAGGTTCTATATCTATACTTGAACGGGAAATCATATCAGGAAATAGCAAAAATTATGGACAAGCAGGTGAAATCAATAGACAATGCACTTCAGCGAGTTAAGAAAAAAATGGAAAAGGCGATGGAAAGCTATTGATGATCAAACTGGAGTATCATCCTTTTTAGGGCAATTTGCAATTTAGAAGCTGTAGACTTATTGGTTTATGTAGCAAGGATTAACATAAGTGCTTAAAAGTTTATTAGAAAAGTTGAAGTCTGAATAGTAACAGGATCGGTTTTTGAAATTAGATTTTTTTAATATTACTATAGACTAAATTCTTATTTTGTGTTAAAATAAATTTCGCACAATAACAAAGAGCAGAAGGTAAATCGCTACTGTTTTATTGTGCGGGTGTAATTTAGTGGTAGAATACCAGCTTCCCAAGCTGGCCGTGTGGGTTCGATTCCCATCACCCGCTCCAACAAATATATGCTCTCATAGCTCAGTAGGTAGAGTGCATCCATGGTAAGGATGAGGTCAGCGGTTCGATCCCGCTTGAGAGCTCCAAAATCCCTTTCTACCTTCTTCAATAAATCCAGTTACGATTGCTGTGAGTGGCACAGTGATTATAATACCAATACTACCTGCAATGGCACGTAGTATCTCTGATGCAATGATATCCCAATTGATTATATCTACAAAAGGTGTTTTATTGGCTAGGAGGAGAAGCATTAAATGTAGTGAGCCTCCTGTATAGGCTAATATTAATGTGTTTGCCATGGTTGCCATAGTATCCTTGCCAACATTCATGCCTGCCCTAATTAGCTCTTTTGCCTTGATTTCAGGGCTGTTAATCTTAATTTCATGCATAGCAGAAGCAATAGCCATTCCTACATCCATTGTAGCTCCCATTGTTCCTATAAGTATGCCTGCAAACAATAATCCTCTGAAATTCAATTGTATATCCTGAGCAATATATAATAGCATTTGAGATTCATCATCTCCAAAGCCTGTTAGCTTAGCTAAGCTTCCAATAATAAGAGCAACTATCCCAGCAAACACAACCCCACCTGTTGTCCCTATTGCAGCCGACAGTGTCTTCTTGTTAAACCCACTAATTATGAGGAGGGTAATGCTAATGATAGCTATACAGAGTAGCACTGAAATGAGAACTGGATTTAAGCCATTCAGTATAGCAGGAAGTAGTATCTTTATAACAGCAATAAGTGTTAATAATAAGGAAACTACTGCCTTGAGCCCTTTGCTCCTACCAATCACAAGAAGGAGTAGTATGAAGAAAATAACAAGATAGAGCATATATTTATCTCTTGCAACCTCTGCAACATAAGCCTTTTCTATATCACCGCTTTCGTTCTCCTCTAAATATAAGAAAATTTCATCTCCCTTTTTTAAAGGCGTGGCTTTAAACTTATTACTAAACCCATAAGTAAGCTGATACTCTACATTAACCTCTTCTCCCTTGTGAGGACCATGGGTAATTAGGGCATCAACAAACTGAAGCTCAGAATCCAGACTACCCCCAGAATAATCTATTGAGCTTTCTGTTTTTTTTACTACTCTTAATACCTTTGCTCTGGAGTAGGGAACATAAGAATTATCTCCTATATCATCAGAGGTGTCATTAGGTATATCCGCACTATCAGTAGTGGCTTCTTCGCCTTCATACATTACATTTTCGTCAGAAAAATCTAAAGAATTACTGTCCTCACAGAGGGCAGTAAATGAATATAACTGAATTACTGAGCATAATAAGCCCATTACTACAACCCAAAGAAATGCTTTTTTGAGCTTTTTCAACATAGTACACCTTCCTACCTTTCGAAAGAGCAGATAAATAATTTTATAGCTACTATTTGCTAACTGCTAACTACTTTCTAAATCATAAGTATATTATTGCTTAGGATATCTTATATATTATCACATATAAATTTAACTGTAAAATGATGAATGAACAAGCTTTTTGCGTTGCTATGTATTTGTGCAAAATTATACTCAAAACAACGCAAAATAGCGAATAAACATACAACATTACAATATACTCAATGAACAAAACTAAGAAAAAAGAATATAAATAATCTATTCAATTCGGGCAAATACTAACAAATGATATAAGTTATTTGTTCCTAGCTTATAAAAAAAGGATTAGTATTTGTATGAAGTTTTAAATTAAAAGAAAACTAATCAAAAGCAAGATTGAAAGGAAGTAGATATAATGGGTAAACTTTGGAGGTGCAGTATATGTGGATATGTTCATGAGGGGAATGAAGCACCTGAGTGTTGTCCTAAGTGTAGCTCACCAAAAGATAAGTTTGTTGAATTAACGAATGAAGATGCTGATAAAATATATAAATCAGACAGAACTAATGATATTCATATGAATATTATTAAATTAGCTTGTGAGATTGTAGAGCTTAGCAAGGAGGGTATTCACATTAATCTCGATCCACCCTGCGTAGATTTATTTGAAAAAGCAAAGAACGAAGCATGGACTATTAAACAGAGATCCAAGGCTGAAATTGTCAGTCATATTGGAAAAGGCAAATGGTGAATTGCAAGAATTGTAAGTAATGATAGAGTCTTTATTCAAAAAGGGGGAGGAGCTTTTTTCTAATATTAGGCTCTCCCCTCTTTTCTTGCAAGTGTTTCAATAGGCTTATTTGCCAGCTATCTTAGCCCAAGAGTCCTTGAGTCCAACAGTCCTGTTAAATACCAGATGCTCTGGCTTAGAATCAATAGAGTCCAGACAGAAATATCCCATTCTCATAAACTGAAAATTATCTCCTACCTTTGCCTCTTTTAGTGAGGGCTCAAGCTTACACTCCTTCAAGACATCAACAGAATTCTCATTGAGATTATCCTTGTAGTCTCCACCTTCAGGAACATCATCTGGGTTCTCAACCTTAAAGAGGTGATCATACAATCTTACCTCAGCATTTACTGCATGTTGAATTGAAACCCACTGAATAGTACCCTTAACCTTTCTTCCGTCAGGTGAATTGCCCCCTCTGCTTGCAGGATCATAGGAGCAGCGTAATTCTATTACCTCCCCGTCCTGATTCTTTATAATCTTCTCACACTTGATAAAGTATGCGTTTTTCAGACGCACCTCGCCATCTGGCTTAAGCCTAAAAAATTTCTTAGGGGCATCCTCCATGAAGTCGGATTTTTCAATATATATTTCTCGTGAGAAGGGAACGCTTCTTGTGCCAGCACTCAAATCCTCTGGATTATTTTCTACATCCAGATATTCAACCTGACCTTCTGGATAGTTCTCTATTACAACCTTTAATGGTTCAAGAACTGCCATTACCCTTGGAGCAGTAACGTTCAATTCCTCCCTTATGCAATACTCAAGAAGTGCGATATCAACAACACTATAGGTCTTAGCAACACCTATACGGTCACAGAACTCTCTGATTGAGGAGGGTGTATAGCCACGTCTTCTTAATCCTGATAGGGTTGGCATTCTGGGGTCATTCCACCCATTGACATAGCCCTTTTCCACAAGCTCAAGTAGCTTTCTCTTGCTCATTAAGGTATAGGTTAGGTTTAGTCTTGCAAATTCATACTGATGAGGAGGAATATCAAAGCCTATGTTTTCTATAAACCAATCATATAATGGTCTGTGATCCTCAAACTCTAAAGAGCAAAGAGAATGGGTAATTTCTTCTATAGCATCCTCAAGCGGATGGGCATAGTCGTACATAGGGTAAATGCACCATTTTGCACCTGTTCTATGATGCGGTGCACGTAGAATTCTGTACATAACGGGATCACGCATATTTAGGTTTGGGGATGCCATATCAATTTTCGCACGTAAAACCTTAGCCCCATCCTCAAACTCACCATTTTTCATTTTCTCAAATAAATCCAAATTCTCATCTACAGAACGGTTTCTGTAAGGGCTATCCTTCCCTGGTTGAGTAAGAGTACCTCTGTATTCTCTGATTTGCTCAGCAGATAAATCATCTACATAAGCCTTTCCTTCCCTAATTAGCTTCATTGCAAAGTTGTAAAATTTATCAAAATAGTCAGAGGCATAGAATAGTCTATCCTCCCAGTCAAAGCCAAGCCATTTGACGTCTTCTTGAATAGAGTCAACATATTCAACATCCTCTTTGCTAGGGTTGGTATCATCAAAACGCAAATTACAAACTCCACCATTTTGCAAAGCCATTCCAAAATCAATACAAATGGCTTTTGCATGTCCTATATGAAGATATCCATTAGGTTCAGGGGGGAAACGTGTATGAATTTTAGTGACCTTGCTTTCCTTCAAATCGCTATCAATAATATCTTGGATGAAGTTTGACATCTTCTTGCGAGATTCTTCATTGTTAGTTTGGACTTCATTACCGTTAGGGTTTGCTGGTATATTATTAGTTGTATTAGTATCCATTTGAGGCCTCCTATCTATACTTAATCATTTTTTGGTAATAATAATTACGTAAATTATTAAAAATACTTATGTTTAATGTGAATTAGTATTGGCTATATCCATATATGTATTATGCTAATAATAGCTTATCCAAAATCATAATTCTATTTCAATTTATTAATAACACAGGGAGATAGTATCATATAAAATAATATAAACCCTATTATAGACGATTTATGATAGAAAGTCTACTGGAGCAAGGGGTTATCCTAGCATTTTTCCTATTTATTTTTTTTGCCATTACAGATTGATACGCTACTTTTATATGAAACTCTACTAAACGTATCCATGCGAACAACAATCCTGTGTCTGAATTTCTCGTCGCAGCTATTACACGTGCTATAGCAAACAAAGCTTCTCTCGCTATTAGAAAATCTCCACTTACTCGTTTTAACAGTAAACTTACCACATAATGGACAGCTAGTTCTCATTTTTCGCTTGTTAATACTTTCATGGGATAATGAATTTATATAAATTGCCTTTAGTCTTATTTTTGAGGTATGAAAAACATAGGACTCAAGTAACTCGCCTTTATATAAGGACTTAAAAATGTAGTAAGCAAGCCTTGCATCCTCCAATGCTGTGTGGAGAGTTGTCTTATCAAATTCTATATTCAAAAGCTGACACGCACTATCTAATGAGGGCTGTTTGTTAGTAGGCTTTGTTGTAGAAGAATTCATAAAATAGGCTTGAACATCCAGATAATATGTCATCCAGTCAAGCTCATTTTTTTTGCAAAAATAAAAGTAATTTCTCTTAAGCTGTCTTATGTCCTCAGATGCCCAAGAACACCAAATGTTATCAGTACCTTCTGCCCATTCCTGAAGCTTTTTTATTGCTTGCTTAAAGGTAATGCCTTGCTCAAGATCCTCATCCGTAATACCAGACATTTTCTTTACACGAGAGCAAAGCTTTTTATATATTTTTGGCTTTATTAATATCCGAATAGTATCTTCTACCTCTAAGGAAGCATTACATTTAACTGCACCAATCTCATAGATTTCATTCTGACACGCAGGAAAGGGTATGTTGGGCACGTTATTCCATTCTAAATCAAAAAAAATCAGGGTTTTCTCCATATATACCTCAATTCTATATAATTTACTACAACAATGCTTTGTTTTAGATAGATTATATCATACACAAATTGATGCGACAACGGGGTATAAGCTATTTGATTTGTATAATACCTTCACTTGTTTAGTAGCATTTGTTATTATATAATAAATATACACATTACTAAGTAATGAGTGTTAAGGTGGGAATTCCAGCAACCAAAAAAGTGGAAGCCTAAGCTGTAGGCGTTATTAAAAATAGTGAATTATCAAAGAGTTGTACTGTTTTCACACAAAGGAGTTAAGAAATTAGGAGGTCATAATGACTACTGAAGAATACTTAGTAAGATTGA
>QKEK01000035.1 GCA_003251775.1 Clostridia bacterium
TAATTTATTATAAAAGCATGGTACTTGACCAACATTTCTCGGAACTGTAATGGGAAGCTTTCCCCCTGGATTGTGCTCTCCAAATATGGTAGCAGCCAGTGCGTTTCCACATTCCTGTCCTAAATACCACCCTTCAAGGATAGCCGGTATATTTTCTGAAGCCCAGCAAATAGAGCTTGGTCTTCCATGCAAAAGAACTAAAACAACCGGTGTACCGGTATTATAAACTGCTTCTATTAGCTTTTGCTGATCACCAACCAAATCGAGATTGTCAGTATCCTCATTTTCTTTGCATGTTAATTCATTTCCACCTACAGCTAGTATTACAACATCTGATGTTTTTGCCATATTTACTGCTTGGTCAATGTCTTTATCAGCAAAATCTTGAGGGTAACAGCCCTCTGCATGCAATACTTCGATTGTATCTCCTGCATACGCTTTGATTCCGTCTAACAAGGTCACAAAATATCTAGGCTTAGGGGTAGAGTAGCCCCCTAGAATCTTCGTGTTTGAGTTTGGCCCAAGTACTGCAATTTTCTTAATTTTTGTTTTATCTAGTGGCAACAAAGCATTTTCATTTTTAAGGAGTATTATTGATTTTTTTGCCGCTTCTAAAGCAACTTGATTATGCTCCTTTGAATAGAGAATCTCTTTGTAATCTTCTCTCTTAATACCAAATGACCTTTTTGTATCGGCATAGTGAATATGTTCATTACCTGTAAAATCCTTTTGCAGATCAAAAAAATCTTCCTGCATTGCAATAGATTCGCCATCATCAAATAGACCTAATTCAAATTTTGCTTTTAATACATTGCAGACAGCTTTATCTACTAAGGATATGTCAATCTCACCTTTTTTACAGGCTTCTAAGAATAAGGTACCGTATGCACGGTTTTCTCCCATAGGACATAACCATGCTAGCTCTGAATCTACCCCTGCCTCTAATGCCATTTTTGCTGCATGATTTAAGTCCTTTGCAACTCCCATTGTCGTGTATAGAAGTCTTATATCACCGTTGTCAGAAACCAGGAAGCCATCAAACCCATATTCTTTTCTTAATACATCATTTAGTATATATTTGTTTGCATGACATGGAACACCGTTTAAGGAGTGATGTGCAGGCATTATTGATCCAACCTTTGCCTGTTCAACAGCTACCTTAAAGGGTGGAAGATGAACCTCATGAAGTGCTCTTTCTGATATTTCAACAGCAGCACCGTTGTTGCCAGAAAGTGGCTCTGCATCAGCGACATAATGCTTTGCAGTAGCTATAATTCTATCCTTGCCAAAACGTTCTTCGCCTTTACCCTGCAAGCCATTAATAAAAGCCTCTCCAATTTTTGAGACAAGATATGGGTCTTCTCCATAGCTTTCTTCGGTTCTTCCCCATCTACAATCCCTTGTTACACCAAGCATTGGAGTATAGCAATGATGTATTCCCAATGCTCTTGCCTCTTTTGCTATTACTGTTGCTACTCCCTCAATTAATTCAGGATCCCATGTGCTACCAAGAGCTATTGCTTGAGGAAATGAAGTTGCTTCTTCTACTGTAATGCCATGTAGACACTCTCCTGGTTGAAGATTTGGAATACCAAGTCTCTCTACTCCGTTTGGGAAAAAGGAAGCTAGCTGCAATACTTTTTCTTCAATAGTCATTCTAGTAATTAAGTCTTCAACTCTTTCATTAACTGATAAATTTTTATCCTTATATTTTGGAATATTACTTGTTTTCATAGTAAATAAATCACCTTTCTACTTAATATTCTATATCAACTTTCCCATGTATTTAGCACAAATAACGCCTGTAAGCGGTTCTCCACCCATTCGGTTGGCGATTAATCAAGCTTTAAATTAATTTTATATCAAAAATGAAGCTTGATTAACGCTTACATATTAACTCCCCCATGCATTTTGCACAAATAACGCCTGTAAGCGGTTTTCAAGACATTTTGTCTTGGCGATTTAAAGAACTTCATTAGAGTTTATATCAAATCTGAAGTTCGTTAAACGCTTACATATTGAGATTGTTTTTGTGTACAAGCAGACTGGATAGAGAGCTGTTATAGCCGCCTTACCCCTCTAATATATATTGATTTAGTATTGCTTCTAGCATTTCTTGTCTGCCGGACTTATTTGTAACTTTATCTAAGCTCAGGGCATACTGCTCAAGCTCTTTAAAGCCTACCTTGCCATCTCTAATATCCTTGCCAATTCCAGTTTTGTAGCTTGAATAGCGTTCGTCAATAAATTTATCAAGTTTTTTATCCGAAATGAGCTTATAAGCTATCTTAAAGCCTTTTGCAAAAGCGTCCATTCCTGCAATATGACCGTAGAATAAATCATCCATTTCAAATGAGCCTCTTCTGACCTTCGCATCAAAATTCAAGCCTCCTGTTGTGAAGCCACCCATTTTTATTACCTCATACATAGCACTTGTTGTTTCATAAATGTTAGTAGGGAATTGGTCTGTATCCCAACCTAAGAACATATCACCCTGATTAGCGTCGATACTTCCAAGTGCATTGTTAATTCTGGCAACTCTTAATTCATGCTGGAAGCTATGGTTTGCTAATGTTGCGTGATTTGCTTCAATATTCATTTTAAAGAATTGGTCTAAGCCATTTGATTTCAAAAAGCTTAATACTGTAGCAGTGTCAAAGTCGTATTGATGCTTAGTAGGTTCCTTTGGCTTTGGCTCAATTAGGAATTGTCCTGTAAATCCAATTTCTTTTGCATAGTCTACAGCCATTTTTAGAAATCTTGCCATATTATCTAATTCTAGCTTCATATCGGTATTAAGAAGAGTTTCGTAACCTTCTCTGCCACCCCAGAAAACATAGTTTTGACCACCTAATTCCTTTGTGATTTCCATTGCCTTTTTCACTTGAGCCGCTGCATAAGCAAATATATCAGCATTGCATGAAGTTGATGCACCATGAACAAATCTGGGATTAGAAAAGGCATTAGTAGTTCCCCAGAGAAGCTTTACTTTGCTGTTCTTCATTCTTTCCTTAATGCAGTTTACTATTTCATCCAAATTCTTGTTTGTTTCTTTTAAGCTATTTCCTTCTGGTGCAATATCCCTATCATGAAAGCAAAAGAATGGAACGCCTAGCTTTTCACAGAATTCAAAGTTTGCTTCTACCTTAACCTTAGCAGTGTCCATAGCGTTTGTCATTTCTGACCAAGGTCTTATAGCAGTACCCGCTCCAAAAATATCACTACCAGTTCCTTGGAAGGTATGCCAGTATGCAACGGCAAATCTTAAATGCTCTTTCATAGACTTACCACCAATAACCTCATCTGGATTGTAGTACTTAAATGCTAGTGGATTATCTGATTTTGCTCCTTCATAGGGTATTTTTTTTATGTTTTCAAAATATTCAGCCATAATAAAATTCTCCTTTTCTAATTATTAATAAGTATTTTTGATAAAATTATAATATTTATCTTCCAAAAAGCTTTTTTAGAGGTATAATTGCAGCTCCAATAGCTGAAGACTGCAAGCCTTCTGTTGATGACAGTATTTGTAGCCGCTTTGTTGGGTATTTAAGCGATTTTTTCATAACGATTTCGATAAAGTGGCTCATTACTAAATCTGAATACTTGGTAAATTCTTTTCCAAGAACAATAGTTGAAGGATTATTTACAATATTGGATACAGCGATAGCAATAAATCTGGTGCTTTGTAACAGGATGTTTTTACTGAAATCATCTCCTTTTTGTGCAGCTGAGATGATGTCGTTGATAGATAATTCTTCTAAGTATTCGATATTATTAAGCATAGTAGCGGCACCCTGTTTAATCATTTTAATGGCAGTTTGCTCCATATATTCAATTGAAGCAAGTGTCTCGAGACAGCCATAATTACCACAACCACATTTAGGCCCATTTTCGTCTACTACAATATGCCCGATTTCTCCCGCACTGCCATCATTCCCTTTAAATGGCTTGCCGTTTGTAAAAATTCCAGCACCTATACCTGAAGTGATGTTAATACAAACAAAATTATCAATATTCATACAGACTCCAAGCCAATGCTCATATATAGCAGAAGCCATTGCTTCGTTTTCTATATATACTGGGATACTAATCTGCTCTTTAATAACAGAAATAATTTCTGCATCTTCCCATTCCAGATTTGGTGCTAGAACGACTCTTCCAGTTTTTACATCAATCACTCCAGGAACAGATATACCTAATCCTAAAACCTTGTTAAGCTGAATTTCTCTAGAGGCAAGGATTTCTTTAACACAAACTACTATTTTCTCTGAAATCTCAATATAAGAAGCATTTTTGCAGGTTTTAATCTCTTTATTGCAATATATTTGACCTGTTACATCCATTAAAACTAACCTTATTAGCCCAATTTCTATGTCAACACCAACTGAATAAAATACCTGTGGCTTTAACTGAAGCATAACTGGTCGTCTTCCGCCCTTTGATTCACCAGAGCCAGATTCGTAGATATACTCATCTGTTAGAAGACACGAAGTAATTGTACCTGCAGCTGTTGCAGATAGACCAGTTAGTTCTGCAATATCAGCACGTGATAGAGCAGTGTTTTGCCGTATTAATTCCAGAATTCTGGCTTTATTCATCTCTTTAAGAAGCTGGTTATTGCCAGTTTTTTTTCTTAATTGCATCTTTTTACACCCCTCATACAGGTTGTTTTTTATACTTTACTCCATGATAGCTACTAATTGTTTATAATTGTGTTCCAAGGATTTATAAAGGTTTTTATATAGTGAATAATACTTATTATATTTGTTGTTTAACATCATATCAGGTTTGTTTGATGTTACTATCCTGATAATTGCATCACATGCCTGAGGTACATTTTTATATATACCAGATCCTACTCCTGCTAGTATTGCTGCTCCCAAAGCAGGACCCTCACTTGAGTTTGTTGTATTTATGCTTGTACCGAATATATCAGACTGCATTTGTCTCCATAAAGGGCTTTTTCCTCCACCGCCTGAAGCTCTGACCTCTGATACTTCAACACCCATCTCTCTAATGATTTCTAGGCAATCCTTCAGACTGTAAACAACCCCTTCCATAACAGCTCGTATTAGATGTGCTTTACCATGTTTTGCAGAAAGCCCAAAAAAGACTGCTTTAGCTTTTGGGTCTAGATGTGGGGTTCTTTCACCCATTAAGTATGGAAGGTAGATTAAACCTTCACTACCTGCACTGGTACAGTGAGCTGCTTTATCCATAAGAATATAGGGGTCAGTGTTAATTAGTTCTGCAGTGTTTATTTCTTCACGGCAAAAATGGTTTCTGAACCATTGAAGGGATAAGCCTGCTGCTTGCGTTACACCCATGATATGCCATGTTCCAGGAACTGCATGGCAGAAGGTATGAACCCTGCCTTTTGGATCAATTGTAACACTGTCAGAGTATGCAAACACAACACCTGAGGTACCAATAGTAGAAGAAATAACGCCTGTTTTAACAATTCCATTTCCAATAGCTCCTGCGGCTTGATCCCCAGCACCTCCAACGACAGGAGTTCCAACCTTTAAACCTGTTAGCTTTGCAGCTTTTGAGTGAATAACCCCAGTAACCTCTGGCGATTCATATAGTTTTGGAAGCATGTCCAATTCTATGCCAAGCTTACTAATTACCTCTTCGCTCCAACAACGATTTGCAATATCCATATACTGCATACCGCTGGCATCAGATACCTCTGTTGCAAATTCTCCCGTTAACATAAATCTTATATAGTCTTTTGGTAATAGAATTTTTTTAGTTTTTGAGAAAATTTCAGGTTGATTATTTTGAATCCATCTTATCTTTGATGCTGTAAATCCCGTTAATGAAGGATTAGCGGTTATTTCAATTAGCCGTTGTTTTCCTATGATTTCAGTTATTTCTTCACACTCTTTTGAGCTTCTCTGATCACACCAGATAATCGATTTCCTCAAGACCTCATTTTGATGGTCTAATATTACAGCTCCATGCATCTGCCCAGAAAGACCAACACCTTTAATCTCGTTGCTGTCAATCTTACTTTTTAATATAACATTATTAATTGAGGTATATGTAGCTTTCCACCAATCCAATGGATTCTGTTCAGCCCAGCCTATCTCAGGTTGATACAAAGGATATTCCTGTAAGTCGTTTGCTATAGTGTTTCCAAGCTCATCAAACAGTACAGTTTTTGTCCCAGAAGTTCCTATATCTACTCCTAATAAGTATGCCATGCTTATCTTCCTTTCAAAGTAACTTTATAAAGTTATATTATAAAGTATACTACGTTTATAACTAGATGACAACTAAGAGTTTCAAATTTTTAATTTACATATACAGGTATTTGTATGAATAGTTACAATTTAATTATTTGAATAGTTTATCTTGAAAGCAGTAGTTATTAGTAGTAAAATTTATATAGGTTATAATTAATATCCTCCGTTTGACAGGCTGAAGAGGAAAAATGCCCGTACACTGCCTTCAATTAGACAGTTTGCGGGCTTTGATATTTGACATAAAAACATAGCATAATTTTCATTTTTTTGATGATGCTAAAATATTTTTTATCTCATTGAGT
>QKEK01000158.1 GCA_003251775.1 Clostridia bacterium
AGTTTGTTTTGGGGTTTTCTACAATAATTGTAATGCTGTTTGTATTAATAATTTCGTATATTAGTTACATAGAGTTTGTTGATTTGCAAATAATCACATCAAATTCATTAATTTCAGACAAAGCTGTTACAGTGATTTTCAAAGATGATAATACACCAGATATAAAAAAGTTACTTTCCAGTTACCCAGATATAACCGTTTTAGCAAAGCTTTTTTATAATCCAGAAATCCAAGTGTGGGGACTATGTAGCAATTACAATCTAGATAATAAGATAAACAAACTAATAAAGGGTTCATTTTTTAGAAAAAATGAATTTTTCAAAAATGATTTAAAAGCAGTTGTGGGTAAGAATGTTCTAAACTCTAATAGCTGTTTTGAAGATGAAGAAGGTAAAAGATTTTTTGAATTTATTAATAATAACTATGAAGTTATTGGTTATATACACTCAGATATAAGCAATATGCTTGATAATACAGCTTTTGTTAACCTAGACTCATTTGATGTAAAATTCAATAGATTAATTATAGATGGCTTAAGCAAGCAGTGTATTGATACAGCTATTAAAAGCATACAAAATGATTATAATGTTAATATAGTTAAAGAGGATAATAGCAATTTCATACAGAGGTATCTATTTAATGATACAGATAAACAAATATTGAATACTTTGATTATTATATTTATAATCGTGCTTATACTTTTGCTTTCAGTATTTACCCTGTATTACTATAACGAGGAAATCAAGGTTATGAGAATATTAGGTATAAGCTTTAAAAGAATTTTATTTGATTTATTTAAAAACATTATTGCTTTAATGATAGTAAATACTACTTTTTTAATAACCATATATTCTATTGCTTACTACAGCTTTTTAAAAAATATTCATTTAAGCTTTAATATTTTTCCTTCAATTTTACTTTTTATTAGTATACTAGTGTTTATTGGCTTGGCAATATATTTATTTATGCTATTATCAAATAAATCATTTTATAAAAATGGAGTGAAATAAGCTTATGAGATATAGAAATACGCAATATATATATATGTTGATTTGCCTTTTTGCATTGACTATTGCCACAACAATATTTATGTTGTCATATAAAAACTATAGTAAAACGGCACATAAAATAATAGATTTTGATAGTAAAAATATTGAATCAGTATATTTGAGGGTAACTGACGCTTATGATGAAGAGGGTCAGAAGTCATTATCAGAATTTTTTGCAGAAAAAAATGCACTGGAACGAATGAAGGAGTTCTGTAGCATATTAAACAACGAGTTCAATTATCTGGAATTTGACAAGCAAGCATTAGTTGTTAGGGGTAATTTTGCTTATAAAGATGAGTTTAGAATTGATTATGGCATGGACTATTTTGGAGAGAATGATAAGCTTGGTATCTCCTTATTATCTGCACAGATAGGTAAGATGGCATACGATGCTTTTGAATTAGAGAATAAAGTAGCTGGTGGGAGAGGGTTTGAAGTAAACGACTTTGTATTTGATAATGTAGCTGTTCCAGCAATATTAGGTTATGAATATTCTGGGCTAGCTAACATAGGCGATACAATAAAATTTGATTATTTAATGAAAGGCATATCTGTAAAGATTATTGGATTTTTTAAGAGAGATACCTCGGTAACTATAAATAATGAAATCTATTTTTTGGATAAATACATTGTAATTCCTTCGTTGGATGTGAATTTTGAACCATTGAATGAAGAGGATATAAGCTTCCAACGCATATTATATTCATTAAAAAACTGGGGGTATATAAAAATTAATGACGGCGAAGATTATTATGCTTATAAAAATAGAATAGATGATATTAGTAATACTTTGGACTTGAAATATGTGTTAAATGAAGGATTTGTTTATCCATATATTAATAATATATCAAATACAATGCACTCTAGCAAAGGGGTATTTTTGCTTGTGGCAATTCTTTTGTTTTTAATATTATCTGCTGTTTTTTCTTACATATATTTATGGAATTTTAATAGAAATAAAAAGGTTTATGCCATTCACTTGATTTGTGGCTGTAGCTTCAAAAGGATAAAGCAAAGAATTTATTTAGAAATACTTATACAATTCATAATATCCTTTTGCTTAGCTGTATTTATTAATAGCATTATACTTGGACAAAATCATATCTATATATCTGAGCGTAGATTGTTTGAACAGGCTATAGAACTAACCTTGGTATTATCACTAATTATTATGCTTGTAATATGCTTTGTATTAAATATTTATTTTAGTAAAAGCAATATTTGTGCTTCTATCCAAAAAGAAGATTAACAAAGGGGAAGGTTGAAAGGTTGAAAGAAAATGACCTATTAAAATAACTCAAATAGAAAAGGTATAAATATATGATTTTCTTTCAACCCAGATTTGTGACTGAAGAAAGGAATGGAGATTTAAATGATTGAATTTATTAATATTAGTAAAAGCTTTAGGTATAAAAAATCAGATATAAAAGCACTTGATAGTATTAATTTTAAAATTGAAAAGGGTGAAATGGTTGCAATTATGGGACCGAGCGGTTCAGGGAAATCTACGCTTCTAAATATAGCGGGGGGTACATTAAAGCAGACTAGTGGGGATTATTTGTTCAACAATGAACTGATAGAGGGAAATGAATCAATAATGGCGAAATTCAGAAGTGACAATGTGGGGTTTATTCTCCAGCATTTTGCTCTAATTAAAAATAAAAATATTTTATATAACATAGGGTTGCCCTTAAAATACAAAGACTTAGAAAAAAATGAAATACGAAAAAAGGTATTAGCTATAGCTGAAACGCTCGGTATATCTAGTAAGCTAGATATGTATCCTCATATGCTTTCAGGTGGTGAATGTCAAAGGGTAGCAATAGCTAGAGCAGTTGTTTCAAACCCAAACGTTATTCTAGCAGATGAACCAACATGCTCTTTAGATGATGAGAATAAATATGAAGTGTTAGATATATTAAAAAAACTGAATAGGAAAGGTATAACTATAATAGTAGCTACGCATGATGATACAGTAGCTAGAGCTTGTGATAGAAAAATAAATATCAAAAATGGACAGTATTTAAAAACGTAACTTAGTTTTTAAATACATTTTTCAAAAACCTATATGTAGAAACACATCAAAATATGTCGTTAAATTATGCGATTAATGGGATTGACATACAGTTGTTAGTCATGATAATATTACTTTACTTTGCTTAAAGTTTTTGCGTTGTTTTGAGTAAATGGTAATATAAAAATTTATTCATATATAAGCTGAGTCGTTTTGTGAAGGAAGTAAGAAAGGAATGGATAAAATAATGAAAAAGATAGTTATATTATTAGTTTGTATAATGATTATATTGTTCCCATCACTTGGGATGGTAAAGATAGAATGGTATTACATAAGACAACTGATTATATAGGCGAAATAGTTAATGCAGAAGTCATTGAAAACTATACAATGAATACTGTTTACGGTAGAGATATAAAAGCAGTTAAGAATATGGATGGCAGTGATATAAATTCTAAGGTTAAGGATTTTGATTTAACCTTATATGGTGATAATAAAATTATCAAAAAAAGAGCAGTATTCTTGTTTAAAACAAGAGATGATAATAACAATGATATCATAGTAGGAGAACAGGATTACCCTAGTAATATTGATTATGATAGTAAAACTGGAGAGATAACATTTATATACAGGTACTATTTTGAAAAGTATAGCAGTATATTTGTGGCAAAATGTAATGTTGAAAATATAGAAAAAGTAAGCTGGGAAGAGATAAAGCTATCTGAAGAGGTAAGAACTGTTGGTATCTATACTCCTTGTCCAAACAATAGTGTATTAATTGGCTCAAAGTATTATATTCAAAGCTTCTTAAGCCTAGCTGAAGTCGATTTTAAAAGCAAAGAATCAAAATTATTAGATAAAATTGTAGATGAATGTAGAAGTGTTGTTAAGGAAGGAAGTTTTGAACCGAATTTTCCGAAGGATATTATTCCAGTAGGAGTTTATGAGGATATTTTAATTTTAAGTATACCAATTAGTACAGATGTAAATATCGAATATATAATGTGTGCAGTAAAAAAAGATAGTTTATTAGGAGTATTGCATATTAAAAGTGATGGTACATGGCGTGTATATGACTCAAATAGAAAAAATGTATATGAAATAAATCTAAAAGACAAAAATTTAGTAAAAAGATTTGATACAGATTTATTGTTCTTCCCTTATAATGGAAATATAATGTAGTCATTATATGTTTTGGGTGTGGGAACGTAAAATGTCTTGAAAGCATCCTATCTTTATGCCTTAAAATGAATATCTAAAGCCAATATAGCATAAAATGCTTTATATATTCATTTTAAGGGTGTTTTATATGAGGATACTTGTGCAAAAATTCGGAGGGACATCTCTGGCAAATAGCGAAAGTAGAGAACAGGCTATAGAAAAGGTTTTAGAGGCGAAAAAGTCATATGATAGCATCGTAGTTGTAGTCTCAGCGATGGGAAGACTCGGAGAGCCATATGCTACAGATACCCTGTTAAGCTTAATTGATATTCAGAATACAAAGCTATCTGATAGGGAACTAGATTTACTTATGTCATGTGGTGAAATAATTTCCTGCGTTAATATAGCAAACCTTTTAAATGAAAAAGGCTTGAAGGCGTATGCATTAACTGGAGGAGATGCTGGTATTACAACAGATAACAAACATAGAAATGCCGAGATACTAAATGTAGATACAGAACACTTGCAAAACATACTAAAGGAAGGCTTTATAGCTGTTGTTGCTGGATTTCAAGGGAAAGGAACAAATAATGAAATAACGACGATAGGTAGAGGCGGGAGTGATACTACAGCCGCATTATTAGGAGCGGCATTAAACGCTGAGGCTGTTGAGATTTATACAGATGTAGATGGTATAATGACTGCTGACCCTAGAGTATGTCCTACTGCTAGCATTATTGATGAAATAAGCTATACAGAGGTCTTTCAGATGGCTGATAGTGGAGCAAAGGTAATTCACCCAAGAGCAGTAGAGCTTGCAAGAAGAGCAGGTATACCCTTGATAATAAAAAACACATTCAGTACAGCAAAGGGGACCTATATAACACAGTATAACAAATTAGAAAGAAGAACAATAGCTGAAAAGCTAATTACTAGCATAGCCCACCGTAGGAGTAGAGTACAATTTAGCGTTGATGGAGACATTGATGATGAGAAATTCTTTGGACAGTTGGCGGATATGGGCGTGTCTATTGATATGATAAACATTTTCCCCCAAAAGAGCGTTTTTACAATAGAGGATGAAAAGAAAAGTGTTGTACTTGAGTTATTAAAGGTATTTAATGCAAAATACACCTTTGTAGAAAGCTGCTGTAAGGTGACGGTTATTGGTGAAAGAATGACTGGTGTACCTGGTGTAATGGCAAAAATAATAAAGAGCTTATCGTCTTCAGGCATCAAAATATTACAGACCTCTGATTCTCTTACAACAATAGCATGTCTGATAAAAGAGAGTGACTTAGAAAAAGCAGTAAAGGCACTTCACAAGGACTTTGAGCTTTGAGCTATACTTTGCCTCTTCTTTGTCTGATATATATTTCTTGCAACTATTGTGATTACTATAATTACTCCTCCCAATATAGCAAACTTGCTTGGCTGTTCACCTATAGTCAATGCTACCCAGACAGGATTTAAAAGAGGCTCAACAACTGGTAGGATAATACCATCTAACGCACTTAGGTGCTCAATAGCTAGAGAGTACAAAATATATGATAACCCTACCTGTATTATTCCTAGCATAAGCAGACCAATAATACTGTTTGTCTGTAATAGTGAGGTGCTATAAAAGGGTAATCCAATTATAAATACTTCTTCATAACATCTTCATATTTATTTGATAAAATTTCATTAGTTAATAGCTTAAGAAAACTAAATTATGAGGGTGAGTGAGGTTATGAAGAAAAAAATTAATATACGTCTAGTAGTACAAATTCTTTTTTTCATTATTGTTGGGGTAATATCAACAAATAACGTATTATCAGAAGCTGGCAAGGGGATAAGCTGGTTACCAGAGGCTTCTCTACATGCAATCTGTCCCTTTGGGGGAGTAGAGACCTTTTTTAGTCTTATTACACTAGGGGTATGGGTAAAAAAGGTACATGAGTCTTCTGTCATATTAATGGGAATAATTTTAGTGCTTACAATTTTATTAGGACCAGTATTCTGCGGGTGGGTTTGTCCGCTTGGCAGTATTCAAGAGTGGTTTGGTAAAATAGGCAAGAGGCTGTTTGGGAAAAGATATAATCAGTTTATTCCTCGAAAGGTAGACAAATATCTAAGATATATTAGATATATAACATTAGTGTTGATTGTATATCAGTCAACACAATCACTCAAGCTACTTTTTCAAAACGTAGACCCATTCTATGCTTTATTCAAGTTTTGGACCAGTGAGATAGCAATAGGCTCGATTGTGGTTTTACTGCTAACATTAATTCTATCAATGTTTGTAGAAAGACCATGGTGTAAGTATGCCTGTCCATACGGTGCTTTATTGGGTATCTTTAATCTATTCAGGGTATTTAAGATAAAAAGAAATACTTCAACCTGTATAAGCTGTAATAAGTGTAGCAAGGAGTGCCCTATGAATATTGAAGTGGCAAACAAGGAGGTTGTGAAAAATCATCAATGTATAAGCTGTATGGAATGTACCTCAGAAGGCAACTGTCCTGTCCCAGATACAATAACACTATCAGCTGGAAAGGGGGGTAAGTCATAATGAGGGTTAGAAAAAGCATTGTGAGCATATTAATAATATTATTTATATTTAGTTCGGTATTTATCTTTAAGGGATTAGGGATGTGGAAAACTGAGTCTGAAAAGCAGCCAATAAAATTTACGACTGGGGAGTTCGCTGGACAAAACAATCCCGATGATATACGAGGCTCTTACACATTTGGGGATATTCAGAATAATTTCGAAATAACAGTAGAGACTCTAGCAAGAGCGTTTGATGTTAAAGTTGAACAGCCTGCTGAGTTTCAGGTGAAAGAGCTTGAAGAAAAGTATTCAGGTCTAGAGGGCGATGTTGAGATAGGAACTGCATCAGTAAGGTTTTTTGTAGCTTTGTATACAGGTCTACCCTATGCAACTGAGACCTTTCTACCGCAGTGGGCGTTTGATATATTAAAAGGTGAGGGTAAAATATCAGAGGAGCTTGCTAGTGATTTTGAGAGCAAAGGCTTGATTGTAGATGTCAAAAAGACAGAAATATCTTTATCAAATGATAAAACGTCAAAAAGCAGTGATGAGGAGCACAACGAGGTGTTTGTAATAAAAGGAAAGACCACTGTACAGGAGGTACTTGATGCAGGGGTTTCACAAGAAGAAATCGAGAAGCTAATCGGCACTGTGCAAAATAAGAATATGGTTATTAGAGATATATGTATAGATAAAGGAATTGAATTTTCTTCTGTGAAGGAGGCACTAACTGCTTTACTTAATTAGGGGGTAAGTAAAGCAAGAAATGGGACTGTCGAAAAGCTATTTTGTCAAATAGCTATCGTGATAGTCCCATTCTTTTGTGTAAATAGTGTAGATAACAATGTGCGTAGTTGTCGCCTAGCCTTAGTTTAATTATGCTCCTTTACCAAGCGGATAACCTCTTTTGGCTTAAGTAGCTTGCCATAATGTAGAGTTGCAGCTGTATATACCTTGATGGATATAAAGGCAACAATAACCGTTGTAGCAATTAATAGTGCCAGAGATAGTAAAATGCTTATTCCTGACACGTCAGTACCCAACACCCTAGAGGGCATAGAAAACGGGGAAGTAAATGGAATAAAAGAGACAATTGAGGACATTTTTGAGTCTGGTGCCATTACACTTGGATAAGAGAGGTAAAATGCGATAAGTACAATAAATGTAATAGGCATAACCGCAGAATTTACATCCTCTGCTTTACTTACAAGAGCACCCGATACCGCATTCAAAAATGCATAAAGCAGGTAACCAAAAATAAAGTACAGTAGTGCAATAATTACAGAGCCAGGTGTTATCTGAGAAAAATCCATCATAGTACCAAAAAGCTCAAAATTACTAGGGAAGGTCAAACCAAAGGTAATCATGGCCGTTACTCCAAGAAGAAGTAATTGAATTAAGCCGAGTACACCCATCGCAAGGGTTTTGCCAATTACAATGATAGCAGGTTTTGTAGATGTAAGAAGAATTTCCATTACTCTGGAGGTCTTTTCAGCAGCAACCGACATTGCCACCATATAACCATATAGGTATACAGAAAAGAATAATACAAACAGCATTAAGTAAGCTATTACATAATAAGAAAAATTACTCTTACCTAATGGATTAACATTATACTCAATACTGCTTAAAGTTCTATGTATCAACGAGGCTTCAAGCTTAGCCTCTTCTAAAAGGCTTGTTACATATGTGCTTTTTATGCTTGAACTGATTGAATGTGGGGAAGCAGAGCTATCATTGGTATAGAAATCAAATGCTGGTAGATTATCTTTTTCATATAACAATATAAGTGCATTCTTTTTATTTTCATTTATTGTTTTTATTATTTCCTCTTGTTGAGTTGCTTGCGATTCAACTACGTTAAAATCAAGCATACTCTCCTTGAGTGCAGCTACTTCCTTGCTATAAAGATTACTAGAGTCTATTATATATAGATTTTCTTTTAACTCATTTTTTTGTTCTTCTTTATTTGCTTCAGTTTGAGTGTCTGAATTACTATTTGACTTAAAATAGTCTATTACTGCGGGAGAGATTGTTATAGCTACTGTTAGAAATAAAATAATTATAGTTGAGATTATAAACGACTTCTTCCTTATGCCAGTTATGAATGTAAAATTAAATACGCAGATTAAATCCTTCATTTCTGTTCACCTACCTTATCTACAAAAATTTCATGTAATGATGGCTCATGAATCTCAAATCTGTCAGGGAAAATATTATTTTTAATGGCTATACCTAATAAGCTATGAGCTTGTTCATCTGCTGTGATTTTGTATGTATAAAGCCCATCTCCTCTTGATGAAGCTAGGTTTAGTCCTATGTCTTTAGCAAGCTCAGCTATTTTATTATCACCTGATATTGAAAAATGTGTTCTGCCATATGAACGCTTAATATCCTTTAAATAACCATCTACAATAATACTCCCCTTTTTTAATATAACTAGCTTATCGCAGAATTCCTCCACAGCATGCATTTGATGACTTGAAATAATAATGGTTTTGCCAAGAGCCTTTAATTCTAGGATAACATTTTTTAAAATATTAGTGTTTACTGGGTCTAGACCACTAAAGGGTTCATCTAAAAATATGACATCTGGATTATGTACAATAGCCGTTATAACCTGAATCTTTTGTTGGTTACCCTTTGATAAATGATCGGCCACTTGATTTAAGTATTCTGTTACTTCTAGCTTTTCTGCCCAATATTGAATACTTTTCTGAGCATCCTTTTTTGTAAGACCCTGCAAATTTGCAAAGTAAATAAGCTGCTCCATAATTTTGTTCTTAGGGTAAAGTCCACGCTCTTCTGCAAGGTATCCACATTTAACAGTATTTCTGCCAAGAGGCTTACCCTCCCACAGGATTGTACCCTTTTCATTTTCCAAGATACCCAAGATCATTCTAATGCTAGTGGTCTTTCCAGCTCCATTGGTACCTAGCAGTCCAAAAACCTTACCCTTTTCAGCGGTAAAAGAAATATTATTGACTGCAATCTTTTCTCCAAATTGCTTATATAGATTTTTTGCCTCTAAGCTCATGAGTTTGTTTCTCCTTTCAAATAGTAGAGTTTAAATAATATAGCTCTAATACCTTTTATAGTATATTGATTTGCTGTATATTTATATAATATTTTACATTGACCTTAATTCATTCACGTAATTGCCGTTCCTTTTTTAATCTTCTAATTTTCTTTATACAACTATTAGCTCCAAATATTAGTATAAAAGAAGCAAGAAGGTTCAACGGAGCAAGCTTTAAATTTAACGTACTGGCTTCAGATAGCCATAGAGAAAAATTAGAGATTGAAATCACAAGGTTTGATAGACCAACTATACCATATAATTTTACTATCCTTGAATAATGCAAAATTCTAGAATCTATGTCAGAGTATATATCAAAGGGTCCTTCAGTAGCTAGTTTTCTGAAATAAACCCAACGGAAGTGGCTTGAAATATGCTCTATCCCCATCTCTTTCAAAAAGGTAATATACCTTATGCTACTTGAGGCAAAAGGCAAGGAATCCAGAAGCTCTATTCGATAGATATATTTCCCTGGCTGTTCAATATCAAAGGTATAGAGACCCAAAAAATAATTTATAAGATTGTAGCCTTTAGCAGCCATTTGGTTAAGCCAATATTCTTCCTTTTCATAGTCAATAAATAATCTATATGTTCTGTACACTATTGCCACCTCCTAAAATTGCTCTTGCATTAGATAAAAGCTCATCAAGCCTGTTAATTTCATTTTCTACCATAAACCTTCCTATGGTAGTAATCTGGTATTCCTTCTTTCTGCTTACAGAGTCAGAGTAAAGCAACTGAATCCAGCCTTTCTCAAGCAATGTATTTATTGCACCATAAAGGGTTCCTGGTCCCAGTACAACTCGATTATTGCTAATTTCCTGAACAAACTGCATAATACCATATCCGTGTAAAGGCTTAAACAGAGATAGTAGTATATAAAAGACGGCTTCGGTTAAAGCACCGCGTTCAGAGCTTTCCGGCATAATAATCACCCCATTAGTAAAATATGCTATCGATATCAGGCTATTTATCTAAAATTCTTGTATCTAAAAAATCAATGCCAACCATATCAGTTGGCGATATATCGGATAACGTAACAATATTATATCGTCTGCCGATATGGTTGTCAAGTCCTTTTTGATGAGAGAATTTTACAGTAAATATCAAAGTAATTCACCGCTTTTTTTGAAAACAGATTGACAAATAATTAACAATGTCTTATAATTATACATGTAAATTGTTAAATATTTAACACAGTCGAGGCTGTTTATTTTTTGCACTACATTGTTATAAATTTAACAAACAATGAGGATAATAATAAATTAAGTTATTGTAAGGAGTGTGGCTATTATGACAGCGAAAAATGAAGTAAGCAAACAAGAAAATTCTACAAAGGAAGTTGTTAATCAACTAGTCAACAATGCACAGGAAGCATTAAAAGAGCTGTTAAAAATGGATCAAGGGCAGATTGATAGCATAGTAAAAGAAATGACACTTGCGGGTCTTGATAAGCATATGTATCTTGCAAAGCTTGCAGTTGAGGAGACAAAAAGAGGAGTATACGAGGATAAGATTACCAAAAACATGTTTGCCACAGAATATATCTATAACAGTATTAAAGATGTTAAGACAGTAGGGGTTATAGATTCAAATGAATATGAAGGTTATGATGAGGTTGCAGAGCCTGTTGGAGTTATTGCTGGAGTTACACCTGTTACTAATCCAACTTCAACAACACTATTTAAGTGTATTATTTCTCTTAAAACAAGAAATCCTATTATTTTTGCATTCCATCCTTCAGCACAAAGGTGTAGCGTAGAAGCAGCTAGGATAGTAAGAGAAGCAGCAATTAAGGCGGGAGCACCAAAGAACTGTATTCAATGGATAGAGGAACCATCATTAGAAGCTACACAGGAATTAATGCATAATACAGGAATTTCACTCATTCTAGCAACAGGTGGTTCAGGTATGGTAAAATCGGCTTACAGCTCAGGCAAACCTGCTTTAGGAGTCGGACCTGGAAATGTTCCTTGCTATATTGAAAAAACAGCAGACATAAAACAAGCAGCAACTGACTTAATAATATCAAAAACTTTCGATAATGGAATGATTTGTGCTTCAGAGCAAGCGGTTATAGTAGATAAAGCAATTAAAAATGAATTTGAAAAATTTATGAAGGAAAATAATTGTGTATTTCTAAATGATGTAGACATTAAAAAATTAGAAAGAGCAGCAATAATTAGTGAAAAACAGATTATGAATCCAGTGGTTGTTGGGCAAAGTGCATACAATATTGCAAGAATGGCTGGAATAGATGTACCAGAGGAGACTAAAATTTTAATAGCTAAGCAAAATGGAGTAGGAGACCAATATCCACTTTCAAGAGAAAAATTAAGCCCAATACTTGCATATTTTGTTGTTGATAATTCGGAAAAAGGGATTGAAGTAGCAGATGAAATGGTCAGATTTGGTGGCTTGGGTCACTCTGCCGTTATACATTCAAAGGACGAGGATGTGATTTTACAGTTTGCTAATACTATTAAAGTAGGTAGAGTTATTGTTAACTCACCTTCAAGTCAAGGGGGTATTGGTGATTTGTATAATTCAAACATTCCATCACTTACATTAGGATGTGGTTCATACGGTAGAAATTCAACCACTTCAAATGTTTCAGCTGTGAATTTAATAAATATTAAAAGAGTTGCGAAAAGAAGGGTTAATATGCAGTGGTTTAAAATTCCTAATAAAATCTATTTTGAAAACGGTTCAGTACAATATCTCTCTAATATGCCAGATATAACAAAGGCATTTATTGTAACTGATTCGCTTATGGTTAAGCTCGGATATGCAGATAAGGTACTTTACCAATTGAGAAAGAGAACCCCTGAATTTAAAGTCGAGATTTTTGACGAGGTTGAACCAGATCCTTCTGTGGAAACAGTATTAAAGGGTGCTGAGCAGATGAAAGGATTTCAGCCAGATGTAATTATTGCTTTGGGTGGAGGTTCTGCAATGGATGCTGCGAAAGGTATGTGGCTTTTCTATGAAAATCCTGACGCGGACTTTAAAAATATGAAATTAAAATTCTTAGATATAAGAAAAAGAACATATCAATTTCCTAATATTGGAAATAAAGCAAAGCTAGTCTGTATACCTACCACCTCAGGAACAGGCTCTGAAGTAACTGCTTTTGCGGTAATAACAGATAAAACTGAGAATGTAAAATACCCTCTTGCAGATTATGAGTTAACCCCTGATGTAGCAATAATTGATCCTGACTTTGTTAAATCAGTTCCAAAACAAGTTACTGCAGATACAGGTATGGATGTTTTGACTCATGCTATAGAGGCGTATGTATCTGTTCTTGCATCAGATTATACAGATGCATTAGCTATGAAGGCAATAGAGCTAGTATTTGAGTACCTGCCAAAAGCATATGAAAACCCACAGGATGAATTAGCAAGGGAGAAAATGCATAATGCGTCATGTATGGCAGGGATGGCTTTTACAAACGCTTTTCTTGGAATAAATCATAGCTTAGCACACAAGCTCGGTGGGGAATTCCATATACCACATGGAAGAGCTAATGCAATTCTTTTACCATATGTAATAGAGTATAATGCACAAAAACCAACAAAGTTTACTGCTTTCCCCAAATACTCAAAATATATTGCTGATGAAAAATAT
>QKEK01000212.1 GCA_003251775.1 Clostridia bacterium
TGGTGCGGCGGCTCAAATAGGTATTTTCTTTGCATATTTTGCTGCTAATGCCCTAGGCTTCACCGCCCCTGAATGTGGTGCAATTGCTATCATTGGTGGTGCTGACGGTCCGACCGCAATATATACAACAACCATTTTAGCACCTGATTTACTCGGTCCAATAGCTTTAGCGGCTTATTCTTATATGGCTCTTGTGCCAGTTATACAGCCACCTATAATGAAGCTATTAACTACTAACAAGGAGCGTTCGGTTGTTATGGAGCAATTGAGACCTGTATCCAAAACCGAAAAGGTGCTTTTCCCTATTATAGTTACCTTGATAGTTGCTCTTTCAATACCAGCAGCTGCTCCTTTAGTGGGTATGCTTATGCTAGGTAACCTGTTTAAGGAAAGTGGCGTTGTAGAAAGATTGAATAAGACAGCTCAGAACGAGCTAATTAACATAGTAACAATTTTCTTGGGTATTACAGTCGGAGCCACTGCAAATGCAGACAAGCTTAATCAACCAGGCTTTGGTAAAATAGCATTGTTTATCATACTTCTTGGATTGTTTGCTTTTGCGGTAGGAACTGCTTTTGGTGTTCTTTTTGGTAAGATAATGTATTGGGTTACTGGTGGTAAGGTAAACCCTCTTATTGGCTCAGCTGGTGTTTCAGCCGTTCCAATGGCTGCAAGAGTATCACAAAAGGTTGGTCAAAAATACAACCCAGGCAACTTCCTGTTAATGCACGCTATGGGGCCTAACGTTGCAGGTGTAATTGGTTCAGCAGTTGCTGCTGGTATACTAATAACACTACTTAGTAAATAACTTAAATATAAGATTTTAATTAAATTTTTATAAGAAAAGAGCGTCGCAAGAAATTTGTCGGACGCTCTTTCTTATTATGAAAACTACAAGCTTCTTATGCTCTCCGCTATCTCTTAGCATAGACAGCTTAGGTTTCTTATTCTCTAAATACCCTTAAACTAGTATCCTTGTTTTCTATAGTCCTTTGCTAATTGTACATAAGTACTTGCATTATCTATGTTCGCTTTAATGATAGATTCTGCTAATTCCTTCTTCACTGAAGCAGGGCTACCAAGCACCAGTGAACCATCAGGAATTACTGTCCTTGGAGTAACTACAGCTCCTGCTCCGACTATGCAATTCTTTCCTATCACAGCACCGTCTAGGACTATAGCACCCATACCGATCAAGGAGTTGTCACCTATAGTACAGCTATGAAGTATCACACCATGACCTATAGTAACATTCCTACCCACAGTTACTGGTATACCATTTATACAATGTACTACAGCACAGTCCTGTACATTGGAGTTTTCACCTATCTCTATACGGTCAATATCCCCTCTTAACACAGCGTTATTCCAAACACTAGCACCTTTACTTAATTTAACGTTACCAATAACATCGGCACTGTTAATTACAAATGCATCATCATCAACTTCTGGATAATTCCCTTTAAACTCACCTATCATAAAATCACTCCAATCTCAGTTCTTTTATTCTTTGTAAAATTTATATAAATCCCCATATCAAGATTTACTCTACTAAAATATTCTTAAATGCCAGTTTCATAATGTAATCTAGTAAAAATATGCTCTATTTCACATACTCTCCTGTGCCTTTATCCATAGAGCACATTCAACACGCTTTTTTTCTAGCTCACAGCCTATTTTATATGGTATATTAATATCTTTATTAAACTGATAAGCATTTGCTGCACAGCCACCACTACAGTAAAATTTTGCCCAGCATTCTGAGCACTCTGTTTTTGTATATATATTAGTTTTCTTAAATAACTCCGCTAAAGTCTCACTCTCTTGCGTAAACCCAGTATATACACTGCCCATATAAAACTTCTCATCTCCAACAAACTGATGACAAGGGTACAAATCTCCTTCAGGAGTAACAGCAAGGTACTCATGCCCTGAACCACACCCAGCCATCCTTTTTGCTACACATGGCCCACCCTCTAGGTCAATCATAAAGTGAAAGAAATTAAACCAATTCCCTTCCTTTCTCCTCTTTATATATTCATAGGCAAGCCTTTCATACTCACGACATGCACTATCTATATCCTCTTTTCTAATGTCTATGTCAGTTCCCTCAGCAGCTACAACGGGCTCAACTGATATCTGTTCAAAGCCCAGGTCAGCCAAATGTAAAACATCCTCTGCAAAGTCCAAATTATTTCTTGTAAAGGTACCTCTTACATAGTAATTGTTTTGATTTCTTGATTCAGCAACCTTCTTGGCGATAGGAACAATCTTGTCGTAGCAGCCAGTTCCATTGACACGCTTTCTCATCTTATCATTAATAGCTTTTCTACCATCTATACTTAATACAACATTAGACATGTTCTTGTTTATATAGTCCAAAATATCATCATTTAATAAAAGCATATTTGTTGTAATAGTAAACCTAAAGTTTTTATTGTTGTCCTTTTCCAGACCTCTGGCATACTCTACAATACCCTTAACGACATCAAAGTTCATCAGAGGCTCTCCTCCAAAGAAGTCCACCTCTAGGTTACGTCTATTAGCTGAATTTCTAATAAGAAAGTCAATGGCTCTTTTTCCAGTTTCTAAGCTCATCAATGACCTCTGACCCGAATAATCTCCTGTGGAAGCAAAGCAGTACTTGCATCTCAAATTACAATCATGTGCAATATGTAAGCATAATGCTTTGACCACAGGCTTTTTCCCACTCCAAATGGGTATATAGTTTTCAAAAGGATCTGCTGTAAACAATAGCTTATTATTAATAAGCTCATCAATTTCATCAATTGCCTCAACAATCTCTTTTTCATTATATCTATCACTTAATGCAGTAATAGCTTCAGTCCTGTTAATACAACCAGTAATATCAATATATTCCAAAGCATTATACGTAATTTCATCTACTACATGCACAGCACCAGTATTAATATCTAAAACAATATTAGTTCCATGCATTGAAAATTTATGAATCATTAATTATCCCCTCTCAAATTAAACATAAAAAAGGGCTTATCCAGCCCTTCTATACAATGCTATTAAACTATAATAAACATTTTTTACTTGTTTTCACATTGCTGATTCGCAACTGTACATGATGTTTTGCATGCAGATTGACAAGAAGTTTGGCACTCTCCACACCCTGCTTTATTTATATTCTTTGTCATACTAGCACCATTTATTGTTTTAATATGCTTCATTATTAATTCCCTCCAAATGTAATATAATAAGATAATATAACTATATCAGCCTTAAATATTATATCACAATAATCAAAAGCTTTTCAAGAAATTTTTGTTATTGAGTATGATTTTGTATAAATATGCAACAACGCAAAAAGCTTGTTATTCAACGTCCTATCTTACTACCCTTGCACTTCCGCCCTTCATAAGGCTTTCAACCTCTTTTATGCTAGCCATAGAGGTGTCACCAGGAGTAGTCATAGCTAAAGCACCATGTGCAGCTCCATAATTAACTGCCTTTTCTGGGTCATCTGTAGTTATCAAGCCATATATTAGACCTGAAGCAAAGCTGTCGCCTCCTCCAACTCTGTCCATAATTTCTAAAGCATCGTAGCTGTTTGCCTTATATAGCTGGTCGTTTGCATAGCAAATTGCACTCCAGTCATTAACTGTAGCTGACCTTACAGTTCTTAGAGTTGTAGCTATTACTTTAAAGTTAGGATATGTCTTAATAACTTCCTTAATCATCTTCTGATACCCATCAAGATTTAACTCCTTAAGGTTTTCATCATTACCTTCAACCTCAAAGCCAAGACATGCAGTAAAGTCCTCTTCATTTCCAATCATTACATCTATATATTTTGCAAGCTCCTTATTAACAGCCTGAGCCTTTTCTTGTCCACCTATAGTTTTCCATAAAGATGGTCTATAGTTTAAATCATAAGATACAATAGTGCCATGCTTCTTAGCAATCTTAACAGCTTCAAGCACAACGTCTGGAGTTGTATCTGAAAGTGCCGCAAAAATACCTCCAGTATGGAACCATCTAACTCCCAATTCTCCGAAAATGTATTCCCAATCAATATCACCAGGTTTTAGCTGTGAAGCTGCAGTATTTGCTCTGTCTGATACACCTAATGCACCTCTTACGCCATATCCTCTTTCAGTAAAGTTTATGCCGTTTCTTACTGTTCTTCCTATACCATCATATGGAACCCATTTGATTAGAGAAACATCTACGCCACCCTGCATAATAAAGTCTTCTACTAATCTTCCCATATCATTGTCTGCAAAAGCTGTTACAACAGCAACATTCATACCGAAGCACTTTCTTAAGCCACGAGAAACATTATACTCGCCGCCACCTTCCCATGCTCTGAACTGTCTTGCACATTTAATTCTACCTTCACCTGGATCAAGTCTTAGCATGACTTCACCTAGTGAAATACAATCATATTTACATTCTTTTTTAGGTCTAACGTTTAACAATGCCATAAAATCAACTCCTCATATTAATTAATTGTTTTCATAAGTTTTTATTGTTCTCATAAAAAAACCGCTTTCTAAAATAAATTATTCCAAAAAAGCTACTTTTAAATTCATATGAGTCCCATAATTACTAATCTATCAGTAACAACTATAGATAAACAATGTTTCGTATTGTAAAACCCATTTTCGTATTATAGAACCCTAGATAAATTATACTATTATAAATTTACTTCGTCAAGATGCTTTGATTTTTTTTTGAATACTGCAAATCTGCTTATAAACACTTATTCAGCATAGGACAAAAGTCTTATCAAAAATAGTAGTATAGCTAGTTTTATTATTTCGCGATATATTATAGAATAAGAGTATGAATAAAAGTATTATGCTTTATATATTGACTCCGCCATGTATGTGGCACAAATAACGTCTGTAAGCGGTCTTCAAGACATTTTGTCTTGGCGATTTAACGAACTTCATTAGAATTTCTATCAAATTTGAAGTTCGTTAAACGCTTATATATTAAATATCAGTATATGTTTGGGGGAATTAGTATGCTAAAGAGGATTTTATTACATATTACTAAGTTATGCAAAAACCAAAAGGGACAAGGTCTAGCTGAGTATTCTATACTTATGGCATTTCTCGCCCTAATCGTAGTGGCGGGTATCATAGGCTTTGGTAATAGAGTATTAGAAATCTATAATAACATATTAAATACTATTGCCTCACTTCTGTAATTAGTAGCATATAGTATTCTTATCAAATTTATATTAATGATTTTGAATAATATAGATATAGTCCCACAACAACGCACAAAATTTCGAAGATAAATATTAATGGTATCCCAAGCATAAATTTTGTTCTCCTAGTCTTATGGTGAAAAATTAACAGCCCCAAATAAACCCCTACAGTAGCCCCAAGCCAGCAAATTAGAAATATTCTTTGTTCAGGAATTCTCCATTTTCTTTTTATGGCTCGGTTTTTATCCACCGCTACAAGAGTAAAACCATATACATTTATAACTAATATTACTGCCAGTACAATAATTGTATAACTGTTCATATCTTCCCTTTGATTAGCTTTTTGAGGTATTGTAGTGCCTTACCATGTTTAATACTTTATTATTTCTGTTTGATAATCTACAACCTCACTCCAGCCCTCTTTTTCTATAAAATTCACTGTATTATTCAGCATACTATCTATATGTGAAGAATCTGACGAAACACAGGTAATTCCAAGCAATGCCTTGTTCCAATTATCATTAAAATCAACCTCTGCCAATGAGACATTAAACTTGCCCTTTACCTTTGCAATAATGCTTTTTAATACACGCCTCTTATCCTTCAATGAAAACGCCTCTGAAATATATAACTCTACAGTAGCCACTCCTATAAACATTTTATCACCTATTTTTTAGTAAATTCTTTTTCTTATATTGTATATCTTATATTGTATAACAACAAAGCTCTTAAACTATTCTCTATTTTAATATTGTCGCCAAGATAGGGTTCTCATTTTTGCTCATTCCTTTTCTTTTCTCTAAGCAGTATATCTAAATGAGATATTGACGATGAATTATCACCCTTGTTATTATCCTTGTTTGTACCCTTATTCATACTATTATGAGTGTCCATAATTTTTTTCTCCCTTCTCTCAAGCCTTGATAAAGCCTGTAGCTCTTGTGATGATTTTTCATCTATTATTTTATTATTACCTTGAAACTTCTTTTTGTCTTGTTCCATCCTTGTTTTTTGACTCAGCTTTTTATCAGTATCAGAAATGCTAGAAAGCCTATTCTTAAAACCAGATAAGCCAAGCATAACAAAGTCAACACCTGGTTGAGACTTTATTCGCAAGCTATTTAAAAGCACTTTCCATCTTATATTTAGACGACGCAGGGTTATATCTAGCATCAAAAGGAGCAAGGCTATTATTAATAATGGTATAGTCATATCAACGGCATCCTTAACCTCACTAAGCTCTCCCTTAAATACATCCTTAGGACTACTCAATAATCTACCACCTCCAGCATTAACTAATCTCAAAGCAAATGCCTCATCCCCCTTTAATCTGATATCGTATTCAGGAGAGTATGGGACAGCAGTAGCAGTACTAATTGAATACGAGCCTACATCCCCCTGTAAGCCTTCTACAATTAAATCAGCTAAATAAACACCTGACTGTACATAGCTAAACGCTCCGCTATATTTACCAGGTGCTTCTGTCCTTAATTCAAGCTCCTCTTTTTCACCAAGCGGATTAATTAATACTCCCTTTATTGAGGTGCCGTATTTTTCTGGGTCTTGAATTGTTACAGTAATACTGCCATTTCCAGCCTCCGCCCTAGACTCTATCATATAACCCTCATTTATATTCTTCTGTATAATCCATGACATTATATTCTTCCAGAAGGCAGACGAGCTTCCCCATTGCATCCACTTATTAGTCCATATCCCCTGTACATCAGAGGTCCACGCTACAGTTCGCCCTAAGCCGTACTGCCATGATGATAGTATCGGATCACTCTCGGGGCTTTTCAATATTACCCTAGCTGTATCTTTGGGGGTAGAGGCTACATAACCGTCTAGCTCAGGTATAGCATCAATTCCTTTTAATATATCTGAGAAGCTTGTATATTCAGGCATAAAGGTAAGATTATTCAGATACTTTTTGCCTGCAAGGAAGGTTTCCTTTGCAAATATCTTTGGTATATCTGTTGTTTCGTCTGTCTCATAATACCGTCCATTTCCTGCGTATGCCAGTGCCTTCATTAGCATAATATCCGCCTCTGTACCGACTGCAACTGTTGAAACTGTTATATCGGCTTCTCTTATATCCTTGATAACCCTTTCATAGCCACTTCTCTCTGCCTGCCCGTCAGTTAGAAGTATAATATGCTTTAGCTTTGCATCAGTTTCCTTTAGTGACAAATACGCCTCCTCAAGTGAAGGGACAATTTGAGTTCCTCCACCTGCTCTTATGGTACCAATAGCATTCTGAGCCTTCTTTTTATCGATCATTTTCTCAGTTTTTAGCACCCATTTCACTGCATCATCAAAGGCAATTATCCCAAGATAATCCTTGTCGCTCAATATCTCTGTAGAGCGTATTGCTGCCTCCTTAGCCAATTCCACCTTTGAAACACCATAATTACCCACACCCATACTACCAGATTTGTCAATAACTAATACCAAGCCTAGATTAGGCTCCTCCTCCTTCTGTTTTATATCCATCTTTACAGGTAACACCGTCTCTAGTGGTGTCATCATATAACCACCAAGAGCATAGCTCTGGTCTCCCCCAGTCACTAAAAGCCCCTTTCCCTGATGCTTTATAACATTTTCTAAATTTTCTATGAAATCATCTGACAGTTGCTCAGCAGAGATATTCGCAAGCACAAAGGCATCGTATTTTACTAATTCATCCAGCGTATCCGGCACCTGTTCAGGATACTTTATATCAATAACAAGCGTATCCCTTAATATGCTTACTAGCTCCTTTGCTGACTCTGTTCTGTTCTGAATGATTAATACATGAGGGACATCCTTAACTGTTGTATAGCCCTCCACTTTATTGTTATGAGAAATCCTATCATCAACAGCTTCAATCTCCGCAGAATAGGTTACTATACCACCTTGCTCAGCCACATCAGTGAATAGAAATCTATTTTCACCCACTGTAAGCTGTATTTCATTTTTTACAGAAAGCTGCCTGTTACTGAAAAGCTTTAATGTAGCCTTAGTATCCTTTGGACTATTGACAACCACCTCAATGTCAAACTTCTCATTTTTGTTAACATTGCTTGGTAAGCTAATCTTACTAACCTGTATATCCTCATTAGTATCTGCACTTACAAAATAAACATCTGTAGTAATCCCCTTATTTTTCATCAGCCTTACCTGCTTTAAGGCATTTCCTGAATTCTCATTACAGTCACTTACTATAACGACCCTCTTTTTCTCATTAAAAGGAAGTATGCTATGTGCAAGACTTAATGCACCTTCAACGTCAGTAAACGCAGGATTCACATTAGATTCAAGCCTACCAAAGCTCATCTGCTCTGAAAGCGAGGCATCAATGCTTGCATTTGCACCAAATGCTATAACTCCCACAGAGTCATTTCTATCCTTATGCTTAATAGCCTCAACTGTAAACTCCTCAATAAGACCCCTTTGCTTGCTAACACTATCAGAAGCGTCCAAAAGAAAAATGGTTGATGCTTTATTAGCAGTAGTAACCACTGAAGTTCCTGCTATAGCCAGACACAAAAGCAGTAAAACTAGACTTCTCAAGCCTATTAACAGCATTTGCTTTCCCCTTGATTTCAGTTTATGTCTAAGGCTTATAAATATGGTAAATGTTACTGCTATAGGCCATAACATCAGTAGCCAAATATTCTCAAAACTAAATGCCATCTGTATATACCCACCATTCAAAAATTAATATTAAAACCAAAAGAATTAAAATGACTCTCTCCAAGCCTTTATTTCTTAATAGTGTATTATCACGCTTATTATCTTCTTGAGTATCAGTTTGAATTTCAGAAGGAGTGTCAGTAATAATACCGTTTTTCTCACTGTCTATATTACCTTTATTAACATCTGATATATTTTTTACTGAGTTGAACTCAGCTACCGAGGGAACATTAACTGCAAATTGACTTTCATAGGTATCCTGACCAATTGTTTGTATCAATGTATAGATTCCCTCCATATCAGCCTCTTCAAAGGAGCTAACCGGAAATGGGGGTGCTAGCCTTAACACACTACCATCAGGCAATTCCAGCTCCGCCTTTTGAGTTTCAGGATTTAATACAAACTCTACTCTTTCACCCGAGAATATATTATTTATAGCAAATATACTCTTTGTACTCATATCTGAGATCGTGTTTGATATAAGCACAGGAAATGCTGTTGTTAATGGCAAATCTGTGTCATGCAGGTCAAACCCAAAAACAGTTATATGCTGTCTATCCTTAACGCCAGAGTAAGCAATACTCTTTCCGTCATATTCAAGCACATTATCTGCCCAAGCTGGCAATTTCAGCACTTTTGTCTCACCTATTGAAAACCCCTGTGCTTCCATATACCTTAGCAGGCTATGGTTTTTATACAGAAATGCAGGCCTCTGAGCCTCACTTATTATTTCAACCTCACCTCCATACGGTGGATTAAAAATAATAATACCGCCATCCTGCGGAAGCTTATCAGGTAAATAACCATCAAATATATACAGATCAAAGTCCTTAAAATCTTGAGTAGCTTGCGGAAGAGTTTTATACAATTCAACCTCATCCATTATATTTAAAAGCTTTTCCAAAAAAACATTATGCTCCGTAACAAGCAATACCCTTTGCACCTCTGATTTCTTAACAACCGCCCACATAGTATTGTCCTTATCAAGGTCATCATAACTATCAATTTGGCACATAAGGCTTTGTGCGTTAGAGGGTATATTATCCCAAAGAATATTTATGCTCTTATTAGCTTCTATATCAATCTCCTTAGCGTCAAAAACCGCTCCATCAACATATAGGCTTACATCTAGCGTCTTGTCGGTATCAGAATGGTTTGATAGAACACTCAAGGCACTAACAGCTCCATTCCTTGCTGTTGAATATGATAACAAATCTATTGAGTAATTCGTACTTTGAGTGTTATAATTAAAGAAATCAAAAGAGCCGATATTAAAATCCTTCCTACTATCACTAAAAAGCGTAACCACAGCATCTGGTTTCTCCTTAAGGATACCTTGAACAATCTGTGATGCAGCCTCCATATCTGCAACAGAATTAGTCTCCATAATAGAATTTATTGCATCCTTAATTAATGTCTTGTCCAAAGCCGCTTTAGCTTCAATAATAACCTCTGAGTATACATTAATAAGAGTAATTTCTTGATTATTAGAAAGCGAATCTACTAATCCTATAGCCTCTCTCTTTGCTCTTTCTAATCTGGTCTCTTTATTATCCTTCATTTGCATGCTTAATGAAGAGTCAATAACAATAATTGTATGTGAAGCATTTTCATTAAAGGCTTTTATATAAGGTCTGGTAAGTGCCAGCGATAGCAATATAACTGCCAGTATTTGAAGCATCATCAAAATATTCCTCTTAAGCCTTTGCCATGGGGAATTTGCCTGAACCTCCAGAATAGCCTGCTTCCAAAGGTAAAGACTAGATATAGTGTGTTCTCTATTCTTTTGCTTTAACAAATATAGCAATATTATTATGGGTACTGTTATAAGTCCTAAAAGCCCCCAAAAGTTTAGTCCCATACTTTTTCTCCTTGTAATTAAACTCTCTTAAATTAATAGCTTATGTTGTTTTATGTACTCGAGTACATTCATCATTCATCATTCATCATTCATCATTCTTCAATGTGAGCCATGGCACGCAACTCTTTGTAATACCCTTACAATATCCTCATCTGAACGAACAAATGAGTACCCCGCTCCCCATTTCAAGCATGTTTCCTTGAGTTCAGCCAAAAAGCGTTCCAAATTTTTTTGATAAACATCATACACAGCGTTGCTCGTTAATATATCCAAAAACTCGCCTGTCTCACTATCAATAAGTCTTAGCTCACCCTCTAGCTCAGGCTCTAGCTCTTGCGGCGACATAACATGGCATATATAGATATCCTGCCTGTTGTATTTTAAAAGCTTAATCAAATCATCAACACTATCTGTGCTTAGAAAATCTGATATAATTATACTAATACCTTTATTAGTGGTAGTCCTATAGTCCTTTAATGCTGTTACAATACTACTCTCACCATCATAACTCAGATTTTCTATTGTACTTACTATCTGAGAGAAGGAGTTTACACCTCTTAGGCTCTTAATACTAGTAGTAATCCTGTTATTAACACAAAATAGATTTACCCTATCATAGTTAGCAAGTGACATATATGCAAAAGCACCAGCCAGCCTACTAGCTGTTGTACTCTTTTCTGGGTTACCATGCTTCATGGATTTGCTAATATCAAGAAAAACGCTTACCTGAGCCTCTCTTTCTTCCATAAACAGCTTTACAAAAAGCCTTTCGAACCTGCCATATGCGTTCCAATCAATCTTTCTGAAATCATCACCCTCTGTATACTCCCTGAAATCAGAGAACTCTACAGAGCTACCCTTACTTTTTGACTTTCTTACCCCTACATTTCCGGCATCTAAGCTCATTCTGGTGTTAAGACTTAGCCTTCTTATTGTTTCCAGAAATTCATGGTCAAATAATCCACTCAATAGTCTTCACCTTAATTCCCTTTTAGTTTTCTTGTTCTTTAATAATTTGTGCAAGTATTTCGTCTGGTGTTATACCTGCTGATGTTGCCTCAAAATTCATAAATATTCTGTGTCTTAGTGCTGAGTAGGCTACCTCTCTAATATCCTCATATGACACATTATATCTTCCCTGTAAAACAGCTCTTACTCTGGCGGTAGAAATTATTGCCTGTCCACCCCTAGGGCTTGAGCCAAAGCGAATATACTTTTTGGTAATCTCTGTTGCACATTCACTTTCAGGATGAGTAGCCAATACTAATCTAGTAGCAAACTCCATAACCGGCTTGGCAACTGGTATCTGTTTAACGGTCTCTCTTGCTTTAAGTATCTCCTCTGATGAGGTTACAGGGGTTAATTCCTCTAAATCACTTTTTGTAGTTACAGTCATTATCTGCATAAGCTCATTAACACTTGGAAAAGGCACCTCAAGCTTATACATGAATCTATCTAGCTGAGCTTCAGGCAACGGATATGTTCCTTCCATTTCAATTGGATTCTGGGTTGCTAGAACAAAGAACGGCTCAGGAAGCTTATAGGTATTTGTTCCAACAGTAACGGTTCTCTCCTGCATAGCCTGAAGCATAGCACTCTGTGTTTTAGGAGTAGCACGATTAATTTCATCAGCTAAAACAATATTGCTGAACACTGGCCCCTTTTGAAATGTAAACTTCCCCTCAGAAATTATATTTGTACCAACAACATCTGCTGGCATCAAATCAGGTGTGAACTGAATTCTTGAAAACTCAAGCCCCATAACCTTACCTAAAGTGTTAACCAATGTTGTCTTACCTAACCCTGGCACCCCCTCTAGCAAGGCGTTTCCCCCACCTAAAATACATAATACAACATCTCTTATCAGCTTTTTCTGCCCAACCATGTGCTTAGAAACCTCTGTCTCAACCCTGCTAACAATCTCAGAAATATTCTTAATATCCAACTCAATGGTTTGTTCATTCATAATACATACCCCTTATCCAACCTTATTTTAATAAACTAGTGTTTTATATTATCTTTAACTATATTTCTATACTATTCAAGCTGACTAAAGTACTCCTTAACAATATCCTTCATAACTGGTGGTATGGTCTCTCCTTGAATTGCCGACATAGCATCATCCTTATATTGCGTATAAACTTGATTATATGGTAATAATTCTCCTTCTGCAACAGGGAGCTTATCTACCTGAGTCCATTGACTATCTCCACTATTACCCTTTGTACCCTTAACCTGACTGGATTCATTATCTCCTCCAACCCTAGTTGGCACATATATCTGTTCATAATCCTTCAACTGCTTTTCTCCCTGCCCTCTTTTGCCTGAGCCATCAGCTTCTGAATATCCCATATCGGCGTTGGTACTCCCATTACCTGCACCACCTGAGTTCATACCATTTGTGGAGCCACCACTACCTGAACCACCTACACCACTTGTCCCTCCATCCCCTTGAGCATTACTGCCATTTCCTCCATTGTTCCCCTGACTACCGCTACCGTTTTGAGAACTACTGCCACCCTGACCTCCATTGCCCCCTTGAGAACCATTGCCTCCCTGAGAACCATTGCCTCCTTGAGAACTACTGCCTCCCTGAGAACTACTGCCTCCCTGACCTCCATTGCCTCCGCTATCCCCTGTACCTGAATTTCCAGAAGATGCAGAATTACCATTGCTGTTCCCATTACTATTAGAACTGCTATTTCCATTACTGGCTGTA
>QKEK01000153.1 GCA_003251775.1 Clostridia bacterium
CAATAGAGGTAAAACCAAAAGATGGTGCATCAATCTATGATAAAGCAGGAAATGCGATGGATGTTGCTCAGACAACTGGAGCAGAGTTGCTTAAGGACAAGCTACTACCAACCATACAGTCAGCAGTACTATCAGCAGATAACACCTACATCGACATAACCTTTAGTGAAGGCGTATATACTGCAAACGATGGCACTACGCCACTTGCAGTAGCAGACCTTGCATTAAGCTTTACAAAAAACAGTGGTAATGCAACAGGTGTTGTAATAAGCTCAATAAAGAAAAACGACAATACAGCAGAAAACTTAGCAACAGCATTAGCAGGAGGCGAAACAACCATAAGGGTATTCCTAACAGTTACAGGAACACCAAACGGACAAGAAACAATAGAGGTAAAACCAAAAGATGGTGCATCAATCTATGATAAAGCAGGAAATGCGATGGCTGATGCTCAGACAACTGGTACAAAGAACTTGGCAGACCAAACGCCACCACCTCCTTCATCACCGAGCACAGGAACTACTAATAAACCAACTCCTACCCCAACCCCTGCTTCAGAGCAAAAAGAGGAAAAGGTTATCGTTATAGTTAATGGAAAGGTTGAGGAGGCTGCTACAGCAAAAACTGAAGTAGTGCAGAATAAAACAGTTACCACAGTTACTGTTGATTCACAGAAAATAGAAGAGAAATTAAAACAAGATATACCTGAAGGAAAAACTAGGACAGTAGTTATTCCTGTTAGTAGTAAAGCTGATGTTGTTGTAGGAGAATTAACCGGTCAGACAGTGAAGAGTATGGAAGAAAAAAAGGCAGTACTTGAAATAAAGACAGAGAATGTCACGTATACGCTTCCTGCCCAACAGATAAACATAGACAATGTTTCAGAACAAATAGGTAAACAGGTTGAGCTAAAAGACATAAAAGTAAATATTACTATAGCAGAACCTCCCGCAGATACGGTTAAAATTGTAGAGAATACTGCAAGCAAAAATAGATATCAGGTTGTTGTTAAGCCAGTGGATTTTGATGTAACATGTTCAAGTGGGGAAAAGACTGTTGAAGTTAGTAAATTTAACGGCTATGTTGAGAGAATGGTAGCAATACCAGATGGTATAGACCCATCAAAAATCACAACAGGTATAGTACTTAATGCAGATGGAAGCTTCTCACATGTACCAACTACAATAATAACAGTTGACAGTAAGTACTATGCACAGATAAACAGTCTTACAAACAGTACATACTCCGTTATATGGAACTCAAAGGAGTTTAATGACGTAAGGGGACACTGGGCAGAGAAGGAAATCAATGATATGGGTTCGAGACTTGTTGTCAGTGGGGTAAATGAAAAAACATACTCACCTGATAGCGAGATAACACGTGCAGAATTTGCGGCAATAGTAGTTCGGGCACTTGGGCTAATGCGAACTGGTACAGGAACAGATATCTTTACTGATGTAAAAAAGAATTCTTGGTATTATGATGCTGTAAGCATAGCCTATGAATACGGACTAATCGCTGGAGTAGGCAATGGTAGCTTTGACCCAAATAATAAAATTACAAGACAGGATGCCATGGTTATGGTCACTAAAGCTATGAAAATAGCTGGGCTTGAAACAGAAATGCTTTCAGGTAATATTGACACATATATTAATGATTTTAGTGATGCTAATAAAATAGCCTCATGGGCAAAAAAATCAATAGCTATATGTATAAAAGAAGGTATATTTGTAGGCTATGAAAACAAGCTATCTCCAGACGGGAATATAACCAGAGCTCAGGCGGCGGCTGTAGTAAGCAGGATACTTATAAAGGCTGGCTTAATTGACGCAAAGTAATTTTAATGAGTTTATACAATATTGTATAAATATATAACAAAACAATATAATCTATACAACAAAAAAAGAAAGAAAGAAGGGTGAGAACAATGGATGCATTATTAGGACAAATAAAGCTATTTCCATACGATTTTATTCCAAATGGCTGGGCAAGGTGTGCTGGAGCAACAATTCAAGTTTCTCAGGCACAAGCACTTTACTCATTAATAGGAAACAACTATGGCGGTAGTTATCCAACAACCTTTGCACTTCCAGACTTAAGAGGTGCTGAGCCTCAGACAGGAATGGTTTACTGCATTGCTATTACGGGCTTATACCCACAAAGACCGTAAATATCGATTGCTTAATTACAATAATGAAAGGATAGGTGATAATAATGGATTATCCAATGTTTGGACAGATTGAGCTTTTTGCATTTACTTTTGCACCATATAACTGGCATTTATGCGATGGGTCATTACTAACAGTACAGCAATATCAAGCACTTTATGCATTAATTGGAACAACTTACGGAGGAAATGGTACAACCAACTTTGCATTACCCAATTTAATAGGAACAGAGCCAATCCCTACAATGAAGTACTACATTTCATTAGACGGCCTGTGGCCACCAAGAGACTAGAGTTTACTAAAACAAATTTATATTTATATTTATACTTATACTTATACTTATATTTATTTTATACTTATATTGAACGGAGGATATATTATGGACAATCCATTTTTAGGACAAATACAGCTTTTTGCATTTGGATATGCCCCAGAAGGCTGGCTATTATGTGATGGTAGCCTTCTTTCAGTACCGCAATACTCAGCTTTATTTAGTTTACTAGGTGCCAGATTTGGTGGTAATGGGACTAGCAATTTTGGCATACCAAATCTTATAGCTGCTCAACCAATAGTGAAAAATACACCTTTTATGCGATACTACATTTCTACAGTAGGGATTTATCCCCAAAGAAGCTAGTCGCAAGCTATAATTTACCAATATTGGGTCGTGTTATTTGGTAGATATGTAACAAAAACATTAAGTAGGTTATAATTTTGATTCCACTGAAACAAGCTTTTTAGAATGACTTGTTTCAGTGGAATCATTTACGTTTAACGCTTACTCTAGAATATATGGTGCATTTTAAAAAATGTACAATAGCTACCAGATGCATTGAGACTGTTTGTGCAATAGAAAATTCCTAAGCATATGTTCTTGCAACATAGCTACATAAACATAAACTTAAAAAATAATTACATTGATTAGGCTTTATGACACCTCATGCTCAGCTTGAAAAGGAATTTCCACTGTAATAATTGTTCCCTGTGGGGTGTTGCTTTTAATCTCCATCTTTCTTGAAATCTGATTTAGCATACTCATACCCCAGCCACGATAGGTAAGGTCATTTAATGATTTAGCTGTACGGTTAAGATCCAGTCTATCAACATTAAAGCCGCAACCCTCATCCTTAAGCTCTAATATTATACAATCCTTTAGCTTCTTCATCGATAAATCAACAGGTCCAGAGGTTTTCTTATATCCATGCTCAACAGAGTTTACAATAAGCTCATGTACAGCATTTTTGAGACAAAATCTTGCATAAGCACTATCTGTTATACTAAGAATCATTTCCTCGCAGAATTTTAAAATATTCTCAAGGCTATTTGCATCATACTTTAGCACTACCTGTAGGCTACAATTTATAATATTCATGTATCACCATTCCATATAGTTTTTTTCAATACCTTAATGAAAGTATTATACCATTAATTATTTGCTTCACCCTAATAACAAGAACATATAATCATTAATGTATTAAATCTAGTCTTTCATAAAATTATATTGTCACAAAAACAGTATTAAAACAGAATAAAATTTGCTATAATGTGAAGAGTGAAAAGTATAAATTAAGTATAATTAATTTTCAATCAAAAATCAAGATATTTTGAAGATGAAAATTTTAAAATATTACATATTTATGCAAAAACAAGCGTGCATACAGAAAGGTAGAATAAATGGCAGCTTTACCACAGGATTTTATAAACAAAATGAGATGCCTTCTTGGCGAGCAAGAGCTTGAGGCGTTTATTTCATCATATAATGAATCAAAAAATTCTGGCTTAAGGGCAAATACAATAAGAATAGAACAAAAGGCATTTGAGGACTTAAGCATAATGAACGAATTTCAATTAGAAACAATACCTTGGACAACTGACGGCTATTACTATAACGATGAAAAAAGACCAGGAGTAAGTCCGTATTATTATGCAGGGCTGTACTATATACAGGAGCCAAGTGCTATGTTTCCAGTATCAGTACTAAATTCACAGCCAGGAGAAAGAATACTAGATATGTGTGCTGCTCCAGGTGGAAAAACAGTGCAAATAGCAGCAACAATGGAAAACAGTGGCGTGATAGTGACAAATGATATAAATCCCAAAAGGGTAAAGGCACTTGTAAAAAACATTGAGTTATGCGGTATAAAGAATGCAATAGTAACAAACGATACCCCTGAGAACCTTGGCAAGGCATTTGAAGGCTTTTTTGACAGAATACTTGTAGATGCTCCCTGCTCAGGAGAAGGAATGTTTAGAAAAGACCCAGATGCAATAAAGGCATGGGGAGCATATAAATGCGATGCTTGTGCTCAGCTACAAGCTGATATCCTAACATATGCTGATAAGATGCTAAAGCCTGGGGGAACACTTGTATATTCGACCTGTACATTCTCACCTGAGGAAGACGAAATCATAATAGCTAGCTTTCTAAATAAATATGGAAACTACTTTATTGACGAAATTGAGCATAAGCATGGAATAGCAGAAGGTGTACCAGAATGGGCTGATGGGAATACAACACTGAAGGGAACAGCCAGACTATGGCCCCACAGGCTTAAGGGGGAAGGCCATTTTGTAGCAAGGCTAAAGAAGGCTTCGTTAACAGAAGATAATAATTGTAATGAAAACAATATCTCTCAGTCTCAATACAAGCCAAGCATATTATCACCCTCTGAAGAGAATAAAAGCATCTTAAATGATTTTATAAGAGACAACCTTAGTATTGAGTTGAACGGGGAATTAGTAGAAATTAGAAATAAGCTATATCTGTTGCCAGAGGGATACGGATATTTAGCCAATATCAAAGCAGTAAAATATGGATGGTATTTAGGTGATATCATAAATAATAGATTTGAGCCTTCTCAGTCTTTTATAATGGGATTAAGTAAGCGTGAAATAAAACGAGTGATTGACTTTACAATAAATGATTATGAGGTTATAAAATACCTGAAGGGTGAAACACTTAATATTGAATGTGAAAAGGGTCTTTACGCTATATGTGTTGATGGTTATACAATTGGCTTTGCAAAAAGCACAGGTGCGAATCTAAAAAACATGTACCCAAAGGGCTGGCGTAAAATGAATTAGATATAGTAGGTATAACTATATAATTTTCTTTCAACCACAATTTGTGTCTGAAGAGAGGAATGGATATAAGGATGGCTAAAACGCAGAGAATAGACAAGCTTCTGGCAAATAGCGGTTATGGGTCCAGAAGAGAGATTAAGGAATTAATAAAAATGAGAAGAGTGACCATAAATGATGTGATAGCTACTGATGCAGGTATTCACGCTGATTATGAGGCTGATAAAATCTGTATTGATGGTCAGCTTATTAAATACACGCAATTTGTTTATCTAATGATGAATAAGCCACAGGGTGTAATTTCTGCCACAGAGGATACAAAGCTTAGGACTGTTATCGATTTACTTGAGGACAAGCATAAAAAGTTTCAGGTATTTCCTGTAGGAAGATTAGATAGGGATACCGAGGGGTTATTGCTACTAACAAACAACGGAGCATTAGCACATAATCTATTAGCTCCTAAAAAGCATGTATCAAAAAAATACTATGCAAGGGTAGCAGGAAATATAGGAAATGATGCTATAGAGCTTTTTAAGGCTGGTATCACATTGGAGGATGGGTATAAGACTTTACCAGCAGAATTGAGTGTTTTAAATCAAGAGGAAGAATTTGCTGAGATTCATGTTATCATATACGAGGGCAAATTTCACCAGATAAAAAGGATGTTTGAGGCAGTAGACTCAAAGGTTATATTTCTGAAAAGGCTTGAGATGGGAGAATTACGTCTTGATGAAAGCCTATCACCGGGCGAATACAGAGAGCTAACAAGAGAAGAGATGCTTTTAATAGGGGGTGAGGCGTATGAATAAGCAGAATATAGCAAAGCTACAGCTATTTTTTACTGGAATAGAGGCTAGATATGAAGAAAACAAAGATTTTTTTGAGTCCATAAGGATAGAATTTTATTCTGGAACAAAGGTATTCAAGGCAGTGGCTGAACCTGTGGATGAAAATATCAGGCTAAACTATAAGGGCGAAACAAGAATACTTGAGATAAATAGTATTCTCTCACTAGTGATTAATGAAATGAAAGAGTTTGACAAGCTCAGGCTAGAGTATTGTGAACGTGGGAATATATTGATGATTGAGGCTGACGAGAAGAATGTCACAATGAAATCAAAGGAGAATCAAAAGCAGGAAAGCAAAGAAGAAAGTCATTTCAACACAGCCACTATAACCAAAAGGAACTATTACATAAAGTCAACTGAGGCTGGTAAGCTTCTAACCGAGATAGGAATCATGGGGAGCAATGGAAAGATACGAAATGACATGATAAGAAAGTACAACCAGATTGACTATTTTATTGAGCTTGTAAGTGAGATGCTAGAAAGCTTTTCTGAAAAAAGCAGATGCCTGAATATTATTGATTGCGGATGTGGGAAATCATATTTATCCTTTGTTCTAAACTATTATATTAAAGAGGTATTAAAGAAAAATTGCTATTTTCTAGGGCTTGATATCACTGCGGAGGTTATTGGTAGCTCGAAGGAAATGGCGGCTAATCTGAACTACAGAAACATGGAGTTTATAAATGCAGATGCACGTGAGTTTATCGCAGGTAATAGGGAGCTACCCTTGAAAAAACCACATATGATTATAAGTCTTCATGCGTGTGATGTGGCTACTGATTATGCAATAGCTATGGGTATAAAAAATGAGGCAGCCAGTATAATTGCAGTACCCTGCTGCCATAGAGAAATGCTATCACAGTATAGGTATGAGCCTTTCCAAAATATTTTAAAATATGGAATACTTAAAGCACGAATGGCAGATACACTTACTGACGGATTGAGAGGATTATTATTAGAGGCATTTGGTTATAATGTTTCAATTATAGAGTATATTTCACCACTGGAGTCACCTAAAAATTTAATGATAAAGGCTGAAAAAATCACGAATTTTGATAGAGCCAAGTATGAAGAATATATTAGACTGAGAAAGTCATTAAATGTGAGCCTGACCTTAGAGGGTGTGTTGATGGAATATATAACGAAGCAATATACCTTATAGGTAAGGGCAAAGAAATTTACATAAATAAATAATCCATTAGGCATTATAGGGGGGAGATAAAATGAGTATAAGGAAAGGTACAAATTGTAGTAAATACTTATGTATAGCTCTTTGTATACTGACAATAATATCATTTAGCACCTCATGCAAAAAGGAAGATACTAAAAAAAGCATAGGTGTCACTTCATATCTGATTACGGATTTTTCTGGAGTTGATGATGAGGCTTTGAACGAAAAGGCGTGGAATGGTCACCTTAAGGCTATGGATGAAATAGGTATAGATATAGAGTATCTTACAATAAGAGATGCAAGCAAGTATGAAGCTGAGCTTAATTCGCTGAAGGACAAAAAGATTGACTTTTTATGGGGCATAGGCTCAACTATTGGAGATGCTTTAGTAAAGGTGGCTAAAGAAGATACAGATACTAACTATGTATGTATTGATGCTAACATTAATGAAACACTTGATAATCTTAAATGTATTGAATTCAAGGTTGAAGAAGGAGCCTTTTTATCAGGATATTTTGCTGCCAAAATAACTAAATCAGATACAATTGGTTTCCTTGGAGCATTTAAAGACACCATAAGTGATAAGTATCTTTATGGCTTTATGGCAGGTGCTAAGCATGCAAATGAGTCAATAAAAATTAATATTGAATATACAGAGGATTATGCTAATAAAGAGAAGGGAAGAGAGGTCGGAAGAAAGCTGTTTGAAGCTGGCTGTGACACAGTATTAACAGCAAGTGGGTACGCTGATCTTGGGTGCATTGAGGAAGCTGATAAAAGTGGATTTTATGTTATAACTGTAGAATATGATAAGAGTCAATTTGCCAATAGGGCGGTAGTAGCATCAGTAGTAAAAAACATAGATACAGTTGTTTTTGAGCAATTAAAGAACTATGCTGAAAATAAAGCATTTGACCAAACAAATATAATTGATGGACTAAGCACTGGTATAGTAAGCTTTGAGGTTGCTGAGGGCAAAAAGAGGCTTTTAACCGAGGAAATTAAGCTTAAGCTTGAGGAGCTTAAGAGCGATATTGTTGAGAAGTCGATAATAGTACCAGATACATTAGAAAAATTTGATGAGTATAAGTAAATCTATGTTTTTTAACTGAATATTAAACTCTTTTTTAAAAAGGGTTGAAATAAACATAGTAATTGATATAAAATATAATATAAACATATATAATATCGAAAACCAGTATATATTAGGAAAATAATTACACATAAAAAAGTAACATAAATTGAATCCTTTGAGAGATGCTTTGTATAGTGACTTTAACCGTTGATAAAATATAAAAATATGTATAGAGATATATAGGCTTATAGATTTATATGTATATAGAATATATAGAGATTTTAGGTTTATAGAGTAATGAGTTATAAATTTGTAGACGTTTTGATTAATAGATTAATAGATTAATAAGTTTATAAGTTTATGAGTTTATGAGTTTATAAGTTTATAGATATTTATGCATGGATATAGTAATCAAGTTTGGAGGAGTGAGTATGGCTGCAAGGTATTTTCTGCCTATTGAAAAATGTGAGGTAGGTATGAAAACGGCGGAGACAATCTATAACGAGTTTGGGGCAGTAATTGTATGGGAGGATTCACTTTTAGACGAAAATGTTCTTAATAAGCTCAGAAGGCTAAGGATTGATAGAATAAAAGTCTTTAGTGAAGAGGATGAGGTAATACCTGAAAGCAAGAATGAGGTATTTAGGGCACAGTATCAGAATAATGTAGATATGATAAAGGATATCCTACATGATATATCTGTAGGGAAATCTGTTGATTTACATAAAACAGAACACATCTCCAACTCCATTTTTAATAAGATTAACGAAAACAGAGATATTGTTGGTGCGATAAGCTCACTTAGAGATGTAGATGACTATACTTACTGTCATAGTACGAATGTTTCATTGCTGTGTATGTTGATTGGTAAATGGATGAGATTAAACATGAGAACAATAAAGGATCTGATAACTGCTGGTTTACTACATGATGTTGGTAAAAGCAAGATACCAGAAGAAATACTACATAAACCAGGTAAGCTTACTGAAGAAGAATATGAAACAATGAAAAAGCATGCAGAGTTTAGCTACAAAATATTACAGGAGGTTGAGGGTCTTAACCCGGAAATATGTAAGGCAGTCCTTTTTCATCATGAGCGTGAGGATGGTAGCGGTTATCCCTTTGGTATAAAATCAGATAAAATTCCATTTATGTCAAAGGTGATTGCTGTAGCTGACATGTATGACGCTATGACAGCAAATAGGGTATTTAAGTCAAAGGAATCACCCTTTAAGGTGTTTGATATTTTACAGAACCACTCCTTTGGAGTTTTAGAAACATCAGTTGTCAATCATTTTCTGACTAATATAGCTTCATATTATATTGGTGATAGCGTAAGGCTCAGTGATGGTAGAACAGGGGAAATCATTTATATCAATGCAAAAAATATCGCTCGTCCTGTAGTGAAGAGTGGAGAAACATACGTTGATTTATTCTTTGATAAGAAACTAGACATAGTAGAACTTATAATTTAAAAGAAGACAAGGGGATAGGTCCTTGTCTAATATAAGCTTCAATTTTGTTCCATTACTCTAACATAATTCGTATTGTGTTAAAGGGATTTCTTCTGTTTTTTATATTTTTAAAAAGAAGTCCCTTTATTTAACATCGAAGGTATAATTACTACCCGAATTGTTATCCCAATTATTCAAGCCATCACGAAAGCAAACATTTAAAGGCTTGTTTACTGGGACAGTAAATGAGGTTTCGAAGCTATCATCACTAATTTTTGACATTTCTAACTCAAGTGTATATTCCCAGTCGGAACCAAAGCCTATTCGGGCGTAGACATCATCAGCTCCGCTCTTAGCAAGAAGACCATCGTAAATAACCTTAGTCTTTTTCCCTATAGCCGGAACTGACGGTGTTACAACAACACCGTTATCTTCATATTCACTATTTTTACTAATCCTAGGCACTTTCTTTTCCTCCTTCATAAATAATTCTATACATGTGATATTATTTGCATATGAAGAATAATAATTCACATAATATCATACATTATGAAAGATAATGCTGGAAAAAAATAAATTAATGTAAGCGTTAAAAAAGCTTTCGATTTGATAAAGAATCTATAAAAGCTTTTTTAATCGCCAAACTAAATAGCTTGCAAACTGCTTACAGGCGTTGTTTGTACTATTATTTAGAAATTATCAATTAATGCGATTGATTACAGCACCAAGTGAGGATAATTGATTTTCAATACTCTCATAGCCTCTGTCAATGTATTCAATACCATTAATTATTGTTTCTCCATCAGCACATAAGCCCGCTAAAACAAGTGCAGCACCACCTCTTAGGTCATGTGCTGTTAGGTCGGCACCAGAGAGCCTCTTTACACCCTTTATTACGGCAGTACGATCGTTTATCAAAATCTCTGCCCCCATACGTATCAATTGGTCCACATGACGGTACCTGTTTTCAAACACTGTTTCTACAATTATGCTAGTGCCTTCAGCAACAGAAAGCATAGAAATTAGTTGCGGCTGCATATCTGTAGGAAAACCAGGGTAAGGTAATGTTCTCACTAATTCTATGTTTTTTAGGTGTGCAGGAGCTTTTAGCTTAATGCTATTATTCTTTATCAGTATTTCTGTTGTAGTATCACGTAGCTTGTAGATAACTGAGCTTAAATGAGCTGGATTAACATTAGTAAGAGTTAGAGTTCCGCCTGTTATAGCACCAGCAAGAAGATAAGTACCTGCTACTATTCTATCAGGTATTACCTTATGACATATCTCCTTTTTAAAGGTATTGGTCTGAGTGGAAATGTTGCCCTTCCTCTTATTTAGCCCATATATAGTGATTGTACTAGAGCCTGCTCCCTTGATTCTCACGCCAAGCTTTCTTAAAAACTCTTGAAGGTCTTCTATCTCTGGCTCTTTGGCAGCATTTGTTATAGTTGTAACCCCTTCAGCAAAGCAGGCAGCGAGCATAATATTCTCTGTTGCCCCTACGCTTGGATAATCTAAGCTTATTTCACTCCCCATAAGCTTATTAGCCTTACATGTAATATAACCGTGAACAATCTCATGAATTTCTGCTCCCATTTGCTTGAAGGCTTTTAAATGAAGGTCTATAGGTCTTAGACCAATTTCACAGCCACCGGGATATGAGATTTTTACCTCCCCAAAACGACCTAGTAATGCTCCCATTATGACTATAGAAGCTCGCATTTTTTGAACCAAATCTCCAGGTAGCTCAGTGCTACTTATTTCTGAAGAGTCTATAGTTATGGTATTATTCTTTAATGAAGCTTTACACCCGATAGAGATTAATATATCCAGCATGATTTCTACATCTGCTAGGTGGGGACTGTTCTCTATTATACTAATTCCCGAATTTATTAAAGCAGCAGCTAGGATAGGCAGAATAGCATTCTTTGCTCCACTAATGCTAAGTTCGCCCTTAAGCTTATAGCCGCCGGTTATTTTTAATGCTGACACACAAATACACCCCCCGATAGTATATGCTAATAAAATAAAAAGGTACTTATAAAATTTGCTAAAAAGCGGGCTTATTTACTGCTATTACTTAGTGAAGCTATTATCAAAAATCTCTTCAAATAAGACCTTACTCTCAAGCTCATTTGCTTCTGTCATGATATCTTGTAGCAGATTAAAGCTTTCTTCTGTCATATTTGGTGTAGTACACCACGTGTCCTGCTCCTTATACCTATCAATTACTGTTATTAATAGCTCTAAGTCAGAATCAGGAAAGGATGGCTTTATCGCTTCTGCAATTTCCTCTGAGGAATGGATAGCTACCCACTGTTGAGCCTTAGCAATAGCATTAGTAAAGGCTTGAATTATTTTTGGGTTACCTTCAATAAAGCTTTTTGAGCTATAGTAGGCTGTATATGGAATTTCACCGCTTTCCTTACCCATAGAAGCTACTATATAGCCTTTTCCCTCCGCCTCAAGGGTTGAGGCTATAGGCTCAAATAGGGTAACGAAATCACCCTGCATAGAAGTAAAAGCACCCGCCATCAATGCAAATTGTATACTTGTGTCTATTTCTACATCTATTTCTGGGACTATGCTATTCTTTTTCAGCACATATTCAAGCGTCATCTCGGGGACACCGCCCTTCCTGCCGCCAATAATTTTCTTGCCCGTAACGTCACTCCATTTAAAATCTGGCATAGGAGTATGTGCTAAAAGAAAAGAGCCATCTCGCTTTGTAAGCTGTGCAAATACCCTTGCATAATCCTTTCTTCCTTCATTATATACGTATATACATGCTTCTGGACCTGAGAAGCCGATATCAGCATGACCAGACAGAACTGCTGTCATAACCTTATCTGCTCCCTGACCATTTATAAGCTCAAGCTCCAAGCCCTCCTCCTCAAAAAAGCCTTTGTTTATGGCAACGTATTGAGGAGTATAAAAAATAGAATGTGTTACCTCACTTAGCCGAACTTTAGTCAGTTCCCTTTTTTGACAACTACATATAAGCATTATAATTGATATGGGTATTAGCAAAAATATAAATATTCGCTTCATTATCTAACCTCCTATAAAGTATTAGTAAAAGAAGAACCCTAAGCTGTCGACGCTATCTGAGATAGCGGACAGCTTAAGAACCTTGTTATTTCATAATAAGAACCTTTCCTCTCCAACATAATCAAAGATTGCAAGAGAGGTAAGAACCTTGTTCTTTGCACAATAGAATTAGCTTCCAAAAAACTTTTTGTTACTTAATATAATCCTTTGTAATTTCATTACAGCCAAATACATTAGGGCGGCTATAAACGAAAGAATTAAAACACTTGTCATTACTAAATCTAGCTTGAATACCTGACCTCCATATACAATCAAGTAACCAAGACCTGCCTTTGAGACAAGAAATTCACCTACAATAACCCCAACCCAAGATAAACCCACATTAACCTTAAGTGCATTTATTATAGTTGGAAGGGAGGC
>QKEK01000216.1 GCA_003251775.1 Clostridia bacterium
TTTAGTACCAGTTGCTTCTACCTTTGATACTGTTACGTTGCCTGCAGAAACTACATTAATCTGTCCATTTGTTGAAGCAAGTGCTTGAGTATAGTTTCCAGCAGCATCAGCTACTCTTGCAAGCGTAATATCATCAGCGGCAGTTAAGTCAACGCCATCATCAGAGTCATCTACTTTTGATGGTATAGTAATCTCTACAGATTTACCATCATTAACTGCTACAATAGTAACATCACAATCAAGTTTAGCAAGCGAATATGAACCTACTTTGTAATTTTCAAGATCAAGTACAGAATACTTTCCATCAGTAGCCATTTTCTCTTTAAAGTCAACCTTTATCTTCTGATCAGCTGCACCAGCATTATAGAGCTTCGCTTCAAATGATGCAAAATCTGGAGCTGTAAGGTCATCAACTTTAAATTCCTGAGTAGTCTTAGCTATTGTATTATCTGAATTATCTTTAATACCTTCAATAACAATAGTATACACACCAGAAAGGTTGTCATAGAAGTCAATTGTTACTTCTTTACCACTTACTGTTACTCTTCTGATGTTCACTTCCTTGCCATCTCCATCAAGAACATCAAAATCTGACTTTGTAACATCTGTTACATCTTCGTCGAAAGTAAGTTTAATCTGCTTTTCAGATTTAACTTCAAGCTTATCAAGCTCTGGAGCTAATTCGTCAACAGTAACTTCAACTTTATACTGTAGCTTAACATTTTTGTTATCCCAAAGGTCACTAATAACTTCTTTTTCAATATAAACGTAAGCTGTTCCTTCTGGTAAAGGATTAGTTGTGAAAACAAGCTTTAATTCCTTACCGTTTTGAACTGTTGCACTATTTACAGTATTATTAGTATTTGTATGATAGTACTTTGCAGTAGAGGCATCAAGCTGTTCAATATCTTCATTAAATATTAGTGTCACTTCACCTGGTTTAGCATCCTTGTAGTCAACTATTTCAGGAACATCCTTGTCTTCTACTACATCTAATTCAAAAGATTTGTTTAAAACGCTGAAGCCAGCACAGTCAGTAAGAGAGTTTTTAGCTTGAATCTTTACAGTACCATCAGTTAGCTTTGAGTATATAACCACGTTAACTTCGGTGTTATTGTTTAATGCAGAAACACTCTTTACATAAAGCTTGCCATCGTTAACCGAAAATGCACCCTTTTGTACAGTTGAAGAAAGCAAAGGCTCACTAAACTTAACTTTTATTGTATCATTACCAACAACCTCTGCACTAATTGCCTCGGGTAGAGTAGTATCAATGAATGCAACATCTTCTGTTGTTGTTTTGCTAATTTTGTTACTATTTACATCCTTAACATCTTCTACTACAACATCAATTACTTCTTGTTGATTTGCCTTATTAACATCTGTTAGTGTAAATTGTACAGACATTTTGTCAGATAAAAGCTCTACGTTTGAACCAGCGAGTTTTACATTGCCAGATGTTTTAACATCATAATTACTAAGAGCAGAGCAACTGCTGAATCCTTATCAACCTCACAGTTGTATTTAACTACAAATTGTTTGAGGTTAATAGCAGTTAACCAATATTTACATTTATAAAAACTACCTTAAAGGCAGACAATATAAGCATTAAGAGAATTTTTAAGTTTTTGTGTCAACAAGACTGTCAACATGGATTTTGATAAGCTCAACAGGTAAGTACTGTATATTTATGTAATCGTAATATATAAAAAAACGTGAATATATAGTACATAAAGAGTTAACATCAAAAAAAGGGTAAGACAACAGTCAGTAGGCATAATTATTTAACAAAGAGGTATACAATGCTATTTATTAATGCAATAAGTGATTATCAACAATATCTAAATATAATTGAAAGGTCTGCTGAGACCATTAGGAGCTATACAGTAGAGCTAAACTGCTTAAATAGATTCCTTGAATACAGGTATAATAGTCCTATCTATATTAATGAATTAAAGCTATATGACTATGAGGTGTATCTAAGTGAGCTCAAAAGAAAGGGTGCATCAGTAGCAAGTAGGAGAAGAATAATTTATATTATTAGGTCTCTATATAATTATTGTATTAAAAAGGAAATGGTAAATAGAAATATAGGTATGCTTCTTGAACCAATTCCATTACAGCAGCATGAAAGAGAGTATTTGACCTATAAAGAATTTGAAAGCCTTAGTAATGCACTAAATCATTATCTAATTAAGGTTGTTGTAACCTGCCTATTCTATACAGGGCTTAGGATTAATGAGTGTTTATCATTGAAAGTTGGTGATGTTGATATGGAAAACAGAGTGCTTAGTATTAGGAATACAAAAAGTAAGAAAGACAGAAGCATACCTATACACCCATATCTACATGATGTATTGAAAGCATATAAGACGACAGGGAGAATAACTAATCAAAATGAATTATTTTTTATTACAAAAAAGACAGGAGGACTTTCGGCAAATTATGTAAATATGCGTATACATGAAGCCTGTCATAAACTAGGTTGGGATAGAAAAATTACCTGTCATAGCTTAAGGCATAGTTTCGCTAGTAACTTGGTCAAGAAAAAGGTAGATATAGTAAAAATTCAGAAGCTTATGGGGCATAGTAGCTTGAAGGTGACAGGTATTTATACTCATGCAGACAATAGTGAATTGGTAGAGGCTGTAAATCTATTGTGATTTCAGTTTAGTAAGTAAAGAGAATATAGAATCACCAGATATTAACATGTCTTATTGAATATTGTTTAGCACAGATCAATAGATACGTAGTACGTTGAGGTATGATTTAACTGAGTTAACATAAAATGCTAATAGTAGTAGAAATACATCATATAAAATCAAAAATTTGTATATAATTTAGATGTATGATAATATATAATAAATAATAAAAATCTAAATTAGGATTAGATATACAAATAATTATGTTATATTTTTTAAGGGGAAAAATAGGGGATGTTATTCAGACAGTTGATAGAGCATTACAGGAAATATCTGATAACCATTGACAGGTCTAACGAAACAGTAAGAGGGTATACAGTTGAGTTGAGCTGTTTAAATAGATTTTTAGAAGAAAAGTATAATGGGATGATATATTTTGATGAGCTTACGATAGAGGACTATGAGGATTATTTGCTTTACCTTAAGAATAAAGGGTTTGCCTCTGCTAGTAGGAGACGGATGATTTATATTATACGCTCACTGTACAATTTTTGTGTAAAAAAAGACATATTAGTATGTAATCTAGGTATTAAGCTAGATGCCATTTGTTCAACACAAAAGGAAAGAGACTACCTTACAAACGAGGAGTTTGACGAGCTGATTGAGGTAATAGAGAATCCATTAATCAGGCTTACTGTTATTACGTTATTTTATACTGGTTTACGCATAAAAGAATGCCTTAATCTAAAAATTGAAGATATTGATTTTAAAAACTTAACAATTCATGTTAAGAATACAAAAAGTAAGAAGGATAGAAAAATACCCTTACATCAGAATTTGGTTGTTCTTTTAAAGGATTACTTAAATAACTGGTATGAGGGTGGTGACAGTGAATACATATTTGCTACAAAGAAGACTGGCAGGCTTTCGCCTGGGTATGTTAATTGGGGATTACATAGGGCAACTAAGACACTTGGCTGGAAGAGACATATTACATGCCACAACCTTCGTCACAGCTTTGCTAGTAATCTGGTTAAGCGAAAAATTGATCTTGTCAAGATTCAGAAGCTACTAGGACATAGTAGTCTAAAGGTTACAGGTATTTATACTCATGTAGATGATAGTGAGCTACACGATGCAGTAAATTGTATTTAGAGAAGGATCGGTATGATGATAGTAAATAAAAAAAAACAAAATAAAAATATAGAAATAGAGAGCTTAAAGGACGCAAAAAAAGAGGGAACGAGAAAAGAGAAAGCAACAGAAGAAATCGAACAAAGTTTTGAATGTGATAGCAAGTCATTAGATATTGTTAGTAGCCTTAATTCAGGTGTAACAAGAGAGGAATTAGCAGAGAAATATAATTACAAGAGTTGGAAGAGCATAGATATGTATATGAGGAGAAAAGGCTATACATGGGATTCTGATAGAAAAACATATTACCCAAAGCCTAATCTTTCAAAAAATCAAGATATGGATGAGGTTATATCTGAGCTTCCGACTAATAGCAAGGTTAGAATGATTATTAATTATTACAAGGGTGATAACCCTGACCCAAGAAGTCTTGCTGACAGAATGGGCTTTAGAAGTCATTTGACAATGGCACAGTATCTAAAGGATAATGGGTATTTATGGTCATCTGAAAAGAGAAACTACTATAAAAGCTCAAGGCTTAAGGTTAAGAACACAGATGATCCTATGCTATTGGCAGATTATTATAAAGAAGAGGTTATAGAATATATACATTGTAAAGATATTGAATGTAGTACCAAATCCCTTGGAACTGATAGTCAATATCTCTGTGAAGATAGTTATAATGGCTCTGTCATTCAAAAATCAAATGATAATCAGAGTACCTTAGATGGAATTAACATTATTGAAAGCAGTGATTTTGAAAATAAATCTAAATTCCTTGCAACGAATACAATGTCTAAAATCAACTCCCTAAGTGTAGAAAACGTATATATAAACAATGTGAGGCATGATATAGAATATAAGGGCAAAGATGTGAACGTTGATTTTGAATTAGATAACAGCGATATTAATCATATAGAGTATGGATATGATAGGTATAAAAATATAATCGTACAGTATGAGAAGTATCTTCCTCTACTTGAGCTTTTAAACAAGAACAAGCACATCTTAGAGAATATACTTAATGGTTCAGAGCACAACAAAAATCACACTAGCATTGCCGAGGAAATAACAAAAAAAGAATTAGAACATTCGCGATCACAATTA
>QKEK01000149.1 GCA_003251775.1 Clostridia bacterium
AGAATTCTCTTCATTTCCCTCATTTCGGCAGGTCCAACGAAGCCTGGGATGATATTAATCTTACCATTTTCAGCATCTCCCTTTTCTGCTATATAGCTGACCATACCCTTTACCATGTTTGCAAACCCAGTAATATGTGACCCTACATAGCTAGGGGTATTAGCGTGAATAACTAATTTTCCTTCGGGAACTTCAATTTGCTGAATAATGGTATTCAAATCATCACCTATTGTTTCAGATAAGCAGGTAGTATGCACAGCAATTACATCGGGATTATATATTGTAAAAATATTCTTAACAGCAGTTTTGAGATTACTTGCACCTCCAAAAACTGAAGCCCCTTCAGTAAATGAACTGGTTGATGCCATTACTGGGTCCTTAAAATGTCTGGTTAGCTGCATTCTATGATATGAACAGCAGCCTTGAGAGCCGTGACTATGTGGCAAGCATCCGTTGATGCCTAGTGCTGCATACATAGCACCAATTGGTTGACAGGTTTTTGCTGGATTTATTCTTAATGCACTACGGTTACTCATTTCCTTTGGTGTTAATTCCATCATATTATGCTTCACCTCCTACAAAAGTACCACTTAAGGCTGGCTCAGTTTTCCATGGAGCAACTACAAACTTCCATGCAGGTGTATACATACCCATGTTTAAATCCTTAGCAAATCTTAATGCACCCTTAAACATTGCATATGGTCCTGAATAGTCATATGAGTGTAGCTGTTTTGAATATACACCCATTTTTTGTATAGCAAATTTATCCTTGATACCTGAGAAGAACATATCAGGCTTCATAAGTCGGATAAATTCCTCCGTTTCATGATGATTCAAGTCGTCTACTATAATACTACCGTCCTTCATTTCTCTAATCATGCCCTTATAATAGCCTAGAGGAATTACCTTCTTCATTTCCTCATACTTTTCTGGTGGCATAGTAACACGATATTGTCGCTCATCACGCTCTATCTTTAGATCCTCGATATTCTTGCTATCAGCATCAAGCTTAATGTCAGGGATGACCTCACGACCTTCATAGTCATCTCTGTGTGCAAATTCATATCCTGCCATTATGCTTTCAATGCCTAAGTCTTCAAGCAACACCTGATAGTGGTGAGCTCTTGAGCCTCCTACAAATAGAAATGCAGTTCTACCCTCAAGTCGAGATTTGAAATAGTCTATTTCTGCATTTATAGCCTGCATTTCTTCGGCAATAACCTCTTCAGTTTTTGCAATAAGAGCCTCATCGCCAAAATACTTAGCCATATTTCTCAAGCTCTCGATACTAGAGGTTAGACCTATAAAATTAACCTTTAGCCAATGTGTTCCGTACTTCTTTTCAATCATTTCAGCGATATAATTTATGGAACGATGGCACTGTACTAGATTGAGGTCTGCCTTATGTGCATTACGAAGCTCTGATAAGCTTCCGTCACCTGTCATAATTGATACTATCTTATACCCAATTTTTTCTAATACTCTAGCAATTTCCCATCCATCTCCACCGATATTATACTCACCAAGAATGTTGATAGAGTATTTCCCTTCGATTGAGTCTGTTCCAGTTCCGATTACATTTTTCATTAAGCCGTTGTTTGCTATATGATGACCTGCTGATTGGCTGACGCCCTTATAGCCCTCACAGCTAAATGCCATTACAGTTATTCCATACTCCTGTTGTGCTTCAGAAGCTATAGCGTTAATGTCATCACCTATAAGACCAACTGGACAGGTTGCAGAAATTGTTATAGCACTTGGCTTAAATATTTCCATAACCTCTTTTATTGCCTGCCTGAGCTTTTTTTCACCGCCAAAAACTATATCACTTTCCTGCATATCTGTTGAAAAGCAGTAGGGTAAGAAATTCTGCTCGCCTTCCTTGTCTCTTGCTTTATTACGCCTAGTACCCCAAGCATAATAGGAACAACCTATTGGTCCATGTACGATGTGCACTACATCTTTTAGTGGGCCTAAAACAACCCCCTTACATCCTGCATAACAACAGCCTCTATTAGTAATAATACCGGGTATCGTTCTAGTATTTGCTTGAATAACCTGTGGTTCTTCCGTACCTTCCTTTATAATTAAATGCTCTTTTCGGTTTTTAAACACTCTGGCAGGATATTTTTCAAAAACCTTTTTAACTGCCTGTTCTCTAGCCATTATAACCCCACCTTTCTATAATGCTGACTCTCCATTATCTCCAGTTCTAATGGTATATGCTTCGCTTATTGGGAGTACAAAAATTTTACCATCTCCTGGATTACCTGTACTATTTACTTTTATAATGATATCAACTATTTTTTTTACATCGTTATCCTTAACAATCATTGTAAAGATTCTTTTAGGTATAAGCCTATGTCCTTCTGACACCTGTTCAGCGAAGGGCGTAGAGGAAAGCATTTCGGGAGTTATAGAACCCTCGGCTAATGAAAAGTCAATCTTTTTCTTTCCTCTTCCCATTACTTTACGCACTGTTATTGAGGGGTAGCCTGCTTCTAAAAGAGCCTTTTTTGTATGGTTAACCATATTCATCCTGACAATCGCCATTATCTCCTTCATATGAATATCCTCCTTTACAGTCCGCTTGTTCCTGAGCTTATAGTATATGCCTCCTCAACAGGGCTAATAAAAATTTTACCATCTCCAAAAGCCCCTTTTTCTCCAGTTTTTGCACTTCGCATTATTATGCTAATCACATCATCCTTATACTTGTCATCGATAACCATTAGTAACATTTCCTTTGGAATCTCGTCGTAATGAATATCTCCTACTTTAACGCCTCTTTGCTTTCCTCTTCCTGCTACATCTAATTTTGTAACTGCTGGAAAGCCTGCATCACTAAGCTCAGACATTACAAATCCTGCTTTTTCAGGGCGAACAATTGCTCTTACCAATATCATAATAAAATCCTCCTTACATTACTCAATAATTGTACTTGGTGGCTATAATACTGCCACACTAATCACTTAGTTTTACTAATAGCTTCAAATTATATTAAAGCTCCAGTATTCCGTGCTCCATCATTAGCTGCTCAAGTCTATCTTGAACCATTGGCTTAGGAATAACAAACATATCGTTAGAATCTATTGCGTTAGCTAAGCCTCTATATTCATCTGCTTGCGGTTCACTTGGTGCATAATCTATAACAGTTTTCTTATTTATTTCAGCCCTTTGAACAAGATTATCCCTTGGGACAAAGTAGATTAATTGGCTACCAAGCTCCTTTGCAAAAGCCTCTAATAGCTCTCTTTCGCCGTCAACCTTTCTGCTGTTACATATGATGCCACCTAACCTAGTCCCACCAGTCTGAGCATACTTTTGTATACCTTTTGAAATATTATTTGCAGCGTATAATGCCATAAGCTCACCAGAGGCTACTATGTATATTTCCTGTGCTTTACCTTCTCTTATAGGCATTGCGAAGCCACCACAAACAACGTCACCTAGAACATCATAGAAAACATAATCCAAATCAGCCTCATATGCACCAAGGCTTTCTAACATGCTTATAGAAGTAATTATACCTCT
>QKEK01000133.1 GCA_003251775.1 Clostridia bacterium
TTTAAATAAGGCCTTTGCTTTGTGCAGTGTTTCCTCGTACTCATTTTGTGGAATTGAGTCCCAGACGATTCCTCCACCTACTTGAAGGTAGGCTGTATTCTCTTTGGCAATAATAGTACGTATAGCTATATTTAAGTCTACATTGCCATTAAAGCTTAGATAGCCAATGGCTCCAGTGTATATATTTCTCTGCGTAGGCTCAAGCTCGTCTATTATCTCCATTGCCCTGATTTTAGGAGCACCTGTTATTGACCCACCAGGAAAAGCTGCCCTGATACAGTCTATTTCATCATACTCATCCTTGATCTCACTCCTAATTGTTGACACAAGATGAAAAACTGTAGGGTATGCTTCTAGAGTAAACAGCTCGTCTACCTTAACAGAACCAATTTTTGAAACCTTACCGATGTCGTTTCGCTCTAAATCAACAATCATTAATAATTCTGCCCTGTCCTTAGTACTATTGATAAGCTCCTTTTTGTTTATCAAATCCTCCTGTTGACTCTTGCCTCTGGGGCGTGTACCCTTTATGGGTCTGGTCTCAACCCTTTTACCTCTAATCTGTAAAAATCTTTCAGGTGAGCTACTGATAATTGTATGTAAACCAAAGTTAAGATAAGCAGAGAAGGGGGCAGGGTTTATTGTTCTTAAACGTTCATATATATCAAAGTGTATTGGTTTATATGAAACTGATTGTGTATTCCTATTATTTGATTCTTTTATTGTGGGTGTAAGCTTACATTCAAAGCGTTGGGTTAGGTTTGCCTGATAGATGTCCCCATTTTTTATATAGGATTTAATCCTATTGATAGCATTAATATATGCTTCCTCACTGAAATTTGATTTAAGTTCTGTAGCTTTAGCAGATAAGGGCTTTATCAGAGTCTCCTCTTTTATATAGGTTTTATTTTTTTCGGCTTGTCCTACTCTATCCTCTATTAGCTGGATAGATTTGGATGCACAATTACTTATGCCCATAGAAATTACGTACTTCTGGTTTTCCTTGTGGTCTAGTGCAATTATGGTATCATAAAAACCAATATATAAATCAGGAGCTAAGACATCATCTACAGCTTTTCTGGGAAGCTTTTCGATAAGATGACATAAGTCATATGAAAAAAAGCCCACACCTCCACCTATGAATGGAATATGGGTGTTATTTTCACATCTATATAAATGCATGATATGCTTAAGCTGTTCAAAGGGGTCTCCAGATATCATTTCTATAGTAGCGTCCTTTATGATTTCAATACTGGTATTTTTGCATTTAATAAGCATAAAAGGGTTAGAACCAATAAAGGAATACCTTCCATACTCCTTAAAGCTCATTGCACTGTCTAAGTAGAAGCTATTTTCATCATTTGAAAATACTGAATATATTTCAAATGCAGTAAGCCGAGTATTAAGCTCTTTTATCAGTGGGATATTTTTGTTCATACCTTTTCCATTAGTCATTTACTAAAATCAACCTATTCATTAAATTTTCCATTAAATTTACACTATAAAACGAGTCTTTATAATCAATTTATAATTTTTTGGAGTAAACAAAGCATAATTCATTATATAGTATAGCCATTAAGATATCAATAGGTGCATTAGTTTTAACCACGGCAATCGCATGCATATATGTAACTATTCAGACATTAACTTTTCTAAAAAATCTTTTAAGCTCTTATGTGAAGCCTTGCTACATAAACCAATAAGTCTACAACTTATTTTATATGCCTCAAGTCTTCACATAAGTGCTTAAAAGCAACAGTAATAAATTTATAAAGATTATTGTCTTAATAGTTACGCATATATTACTATTAGGCATGTGGATAATTCCTGTAATTCGCATATAGTAATGTTTTGTGATATAGTTAGATTATACCAAGGAATAAAGCAATGTATATGAATTTCCAAAATATATGTATTAAATATATATGTATTAAATTGACTGTAAACCTTAGTATGATATATAATATAAAACGATGAAATAAAAATACAATGATAGGAGTTCATATAGGGAAAGTACAATTAAATATGAGTAAAACCTATATATGTTATTGGTTATAGGGATAGCAAAGGTAGGCTAGGAATAAGGCATATTAAGAGGTTATATATAAACTAAATAAATGAATAGGACTGAAAAAATGAGAAATATAATTGAAGTTCGTGATTTTGTAAAGAAATATGATAAGTTTACAGCGGTTGATAATGTATCATTTGAGGTAGAGGAAGGTAGTATTTTTGCCTTTTTGGGTCCCAATGGGGCAGGAAAAAGTACCACTATCAATACACTGTGTACTATATTTGAAAAGACATCTGGAACCCTAATTATTGATGGTAAAGACTTATCTCATGAAAAGGATGCCGTTAGAAGTGTTATTGGCGTTGTATTTCAGGAGCCGACATTGGATAATAAAATGACTGTTTTTGAGAATTTAATTATGCATTGTCATTTTTATAGAATCCCCAAAAATGAAATTGCTCAACGTATTCAATTTGTTCTAGACTTAGTGGACTTGCAGGGGTGGAAAAAGGCAATGGTAAGTAGTTTGTCTGGTGGGATGAAGCGGCGAGTGGAAATTGCAAGATCGCTACTCCATTATCCTAAAGTATTATTCTTAGATGAACCAACTACAGGTTTGGACCCTCAAACGCGAGCTCACATTTGGGATTATATCGTGAAGCTACAGAAGGAGAAGAATATTACTATTTTTCTTACAACACATTACATGGATGAGGCTGAGATTAGTAACAAAGTGGCGATTATGGATGCTGGTAAAATTGTATCTTTAGACACACCTCATCGTTTAAAACAACAATATACCAAGGATAGAGCCAATATTGCAACAATTGATGAGCAAGGGTTGGAGATAGCTTTGAATGAAGCAAGGTTTAATTATATAAAAAAAGCAGGTTATTATTCTGTCGATGTGTTGGATTTACCTAAACTTATGGAGGTAATAAGCGAGCAAAGGGCATCTATAACAGATTTGGAGATTAAAAAGGGTACATTGAACGATGTGTTTTTAGAGATTACTGGGAAAGACATAAGGGAGTGATAAAATTATGAATATTATAGGTGCTTTATGGATTAGAAATCTTAAGATATTTGTCCGTAATCGTGTTCAACTCATTTTTACGATTATTATGCCGTTTTTCTTTTTATTTATATTTAGTGCAATATTTAGAAATAAAAGCATAACCAATCCAGTAAACTATATGCTTGCTGGTATTGTGATAGCGATTGTATTTCAAGCATCTCTTACGATGGGAACCAGTACAGTTGAAGATATTGTTTCTGGATTTATGAAAGAAGTATTGGTAAGTCCAGTAAAACGGATTCAGATTGCTATAGGACAGTTGTTATCGGCAGCAACAATAGCGAGTTTGCAGGGGATTATTATTTTGTTTGTTGGTTATTTCATAGGGCTAAGATTCAAATATTGGATTACGCCATTTGCGGTTGTTGGGATTATGATTATCGTTGGGCTTGTATTTTCTGGGTTAGGCTTGTTGA
>QKEK01000300.1 GCA_003251775.1 Clostridia bacterium
GAAATAAAACCAGAGCATAAGGTAATACTTGAATTGAGTAGCTTTCAACTTCATACAATGAGAAAAAGTCCCCATATCGCAGTTATTACAAATATTTCTCCAAACCATCTTGATATACATCTTGATATGCAGGAGTATATAGATGCAAAGAAGAATATTTACAAATACCAGACTGAAAAGGATAAGCTAGTCTTAAATTTTGACAACAAAATTACTAAACAAATGGCTGAGGAGGCTAATGGAGAGGTAATCCTTTTCAGTAGAAAAATCCTCTTAGAGCAAAATAGAGATTTAGTAGAGAAGCTTAAAAGTATTAAGCTAAAGAAAGAAGCATATGAAAATGAAAACGGCATCAAATCTAGAGATATCTTATTACTAGATGATGGTTTATTAAAATACAAGCATGTTGATCAAAATAATAGTATAATTGAAAAAGCTTATTTTCGTGATGAAGACATAAAAATACCTGGTGTTCACAATGTTGAAAACTATCTAGCCGCTATTGCGGCTGTAGATGAGTATATTTCTATAGAAACAGCAAGGAAGGTCGCAGGGCATTTTGGGGGAGTAGAGCATAGGATTGAATTTGTCAGAGAGCATGAGGGCGTGAAGTATTATAACGACTCTATCGGCTCTAGTCCTGCACGAACCGAAGCAACTGTAAATTCCTTTAAAAAGTCAGTTGTTTTAATTGCTGGCGGATATGATAAGAAGATACCTTATGATTCAATGGGTGAGCTAATTTTCAAGAAGGTTAAATGTCTAATTCTATTAGGACAGACTGCTGAAAGTATAAAAAAGGCTTACTTTAATTATTTATTGCAAAGAGGAATAAATATGGATGATTCTTCTGTAATACCCATCCTTGAATGTAAAACACTTAAGGATGCTGTTACTTCAGCAAACCTTAATGCTACGAGGGGAGATATTGTAGTATTGTCGCCTGCTAGTGCTAGCTTTGATATGTTTAAAAACTATGAAGAACGAGGGAGAAAATTTAAGGAATATGTAAATATGCTATAGAGTTAAATAAAATGATAAGTTTTATGTGCTAAATGTATATGATACTAAAATAAATAAAATATTAATCTATGAGAAATCTCAAGATTCAAGATAATGGAGGGAGATTTATTTGAAGGAAGTTAAAATAGCGTTATTTGGGTGTGGTAATATTGGGACAGGCGTCTACAAGCTTATTAGGAATAATTGCATTAAGATTATGGATGCAGAAGGTGTTAGCATAGTAATAAAAAAGATACTTGTTAGAGATTTAAGTAAAAAGAGATATGCTGATATTGACGAGAGCCTGTTTACCAATAAAATTGAGGACATTCTCTTGGACAAGGAGATTGATATTGTAGCTGAGTTTATTGGTGGAGAATCCCCTGCAAAGGAATACATTCTTAAAGCCTTGAACCATAAAAAGACAGTTGTTACTGCAAATAAAGAGGTTATTGCAAAGCACTTTGAGGCTTTACAGGAGGCTGCAAGGCAAAATGAGGTTGGGCTATACTATGAAGCTAGTGTTGGCGGAGGAATGCCAATAATAAGGGCTATTCATCAATCCCTGCAGGCTAACAGAATTCAAAGCGTTATGGGGATAATAAATGGTACCACGAATTATATTCTATCTAAGATGGCAGAAGAGGGAAGGGAATTTGAGGATGTTCTAAGTGAGGCGAAGGAGCTTGGATATGCTGAGCCTGACCCAACAGCAGATATTGAGGGGTATGACGCAAGATATAAGCTTTCAATATTGGCAACCTTGTGCTTTAACAAAAGAGTTCAAATCAACAATATTCTGTGTGAAGGTATAACAAAGATTACCTCTGTGGATATCCAATATGCAAGGGAGCTTGGGTATGGTGTAAAGCTTTTGGCGATAGCAAAGGATACCCAAAACAGTATTGAGGTCAGGGTTCACCCTACCTTTATCCCAATAAACCATCCGTTATATGCAGTTAGAGATGCTTTTAATGCGGTATATATTAAGGGTGACTCTGTTGGCGAGCTTATGTTCTATGGGCGTGGTGCTGGGGATATGCCTACGGGTAGTGCAATTGTTTCGGATATTATTACAGCGAGTACAAACAAGCATCATTATGTTAAGCTTGTTGCTACTCCCGATGAGGAAATATTTGAGGATAATTGGCTTACTGAGTATTATATAAGACTCTCTGTATTTGATAAGCCTGGGGTATTATCTAAAATTGCTGGTATTTTTGCTAAATATAATGTTAGTATTACTTCTGTTCTACAGAAGGCAAGGGGTGATGTTACCGCTCCTTTAATATTTGTTACACACGAGGCTCATGAAAAAGCTGTTTTATCTGCTATTAATGAGATAAAGAAGTGCGAATATGTTAATTCTGTAGAAAATCTGATTAGAGTAGAAAAATAAGGTTCATTATTTGGGGTGAATATGAAAGGTATCAGTATTCAGCATAGAAATGTAATTTTGGGGGATATATCCACGAAAACAGAGCATTTATTAAGTGTACAGGAATGGTATAATGACGTAAATGGCTATGGTTTGGCTACTGGTAATCATAGAATTATGTCTATCAATAATATCATGGATGATCTTATGAGAATTGAGGCATCTAAGAATGAGTTTATTTGTGGCATTTTCTCAAACCATACTCCTTTAATAATAGGGATAGTCAAGGTAGCACTTTATTATGAAATAGAGAATCAACAAATTGCATGGATAAAGTCTTTATTAGTAGATAAAAGGTATAGAAGAAAGGGTTTTGCTACCTGTTCTGTCAAGGCTTTAGAGATTTTTTGCAGACAGAGCTTAAATATAAAGCAGGTTTGTGTATCTGTCGCAAATGAAAATACTGCAGGTAAAAGGTTCTGGCTAAAGAATAATTATAATGAGAGAAATATAATTAAAACAGATGCTGTAATTGAAAAAAAAGGAGTAATTATTCTATCAAAAATGTTATAAAGCAAGGGTAGTGTATATTATGAAGAGACCAATGGTGTACTATTGTGTTGCTTTCATTTGCGGCATTTTGGTTATTGATTATACAAGCGGGAAGTTAGGGCTTATATCGTTATATACCTTGGTACTAGTGTGTATATCTTTGATTATAGTATTTGTATTATATAAACCACTTAATAAATTCAATAAGATAACTGTTAGCATTGATAGGAAACTAGTTTTTATACTATCGGGAGTTGTTTTGTTCTACTTTTCTGGTTGCATATCTATGTTTGCTACAAAAAATAGTATTTATTATAAGTTTGATGAGCTAACCAATAAGGAAGTAGTAATAAATGGCTTTGTATGTAATGAAGCAGAGATTAAAGCCGATAGAATTGAGTTTATTCTAGAAACCAGTTTTCTAGAGCAAGAAGCGGGCTTTGAGTGGAATAAATCAAGGAATGTAGGAAAAATTCTAGTAAAGGTCTACTACAAGGAAGTGAATAGTCTTGATGAGCTACTTTTAAGAGCAAAGGAGCTTCCCAAATATGGACAAGGGGTAACTATAAAGGCTACAGTAAAACAGCCTAGAGGGATGAGCAATCCAAAATCCTTTGATTACAAAAAGTATTTGGCTGGGAAAAGGGTGTCGGCATATGTATCTGTTTCACCTGAGCATATAAAAACAACTAGTGAAGCTAAGACAAATCTCTTTATTAAACTAGGATACTTTTTAAGAAATAGAATCGTTACAGTGGTTGAAAAAACAATGCCAAAGCAGCAGGCGTCATTACTCAATGGGATGCTTATAGGCTATCGTGATAGTATGGAGGACGTGGTAGAGGTTTCTTTTAGTGAAGCAGGCTTAACGCATATTATGGCGGTTAGTGGTGCCAACGTAGCATTTATTGTCTTGCCGTTGCTGTTTGTATTTAAAAAACTAAGGATATCAAGACTCAAGTCTAATCTTATAGTTATCTTTTTTGTTATTCTATTTGCCTTCACCACTGGCTTAGATGCTTCTGTACTTAGAGCAGCTACAATGGCTGTTATTATACTCGCTGGAAGGATAATGATTAGAGAAACCGATATTTATACAAGTATCGCATTCTCGGCAATTTTTCTTCTTTTTCTGAATCCTTTTTATATCTTTAATATTGGCTTTCTGCTATCATATGGTGCTACGCTAGGTCTGGTACTCTTATACACTCCAATAAAACAACTCATATCATGGAGGGGTATGCCTAAAACTATTATAGATACCATTGCGTGTACTTTAGCCGCCCAATTAGGAGTTCTGCCTATAACAGTATATTATTTCAATAAAATATCCTTAATTTCTATATTATCAAACCTACTGGTAGTTCCGCTAACAGGCATAATTACTATAATAGGCTTTATAGTAGCAATTGTTGGTCAGGTTTGGATGATGGGTGCACAGATTATAGCATACATTAATTGTACGCTTGTTAGCTTTGTATTGTGGGTAGTTAAGATTTCTGCTGACGTTCCATTTGCTACAGTTAGTGTCATAACCCCATCCTTAATTGCAATAGTGGTGTACTATTTATTTCTTGCTCTGCTTCTATTATTTTTGAAAAAGGCTATTATCAAAAAGAGGTTTGTATGGTATTCTTTTATGCTTCTTTGTATACTTGCTATAGGCTTCGTCAAAAGTGTTTTCCCAGGTGAGCTAAAGGTTGTTTTTGCGGACGTAGGACAGGGGGATAGCATAATTATAAAAACACATTATGGTAAAACGGTTTTGATTGATGGCGGAGGAATAATGAATTGGGGCAAGGAGAGTGATATAGATATCGGAAAAAGGACTGTTATACCATTGCTTTTTGATTTGGGTGTATCAAGACTAGATGCAGTTGTTTGTACACATGCACACTATGACCATATTGGAGGCTTATACTCTACTCTGGAGAATTATAAAGTAAAGGAGCTGTTTTTAGGTAGGGATTTAAGTATAGAGGATGAATTAAACACAAGTGTGTTATTAAAGGAGAGGTATGACCCATATGTAAGGCTAAAGTCAATAGCAAGGGAAAAGGGTGTTGGTGTAAAGTACATTGATAGTAGTAAAATAATTAGGCTTGACAATAAGACCTATCTTGAGGTGCTAAATCCTATTTCTAATATTAGTAGTAATACTAATTCTATTTCTATGACTACAAAGAATGAGAATGATAAATCCATAGTATTTAGGCTAGTATATAAGAATACTGAAATTCTATTCTGTGGAGATATTGGAAGTGAAGTAGAAGACGAGCTTTTGCAAAGTGGTAGAGATATTAGAGCTGATGTTATAAAAATAGCCCATCATGGTGCTGATACATCATCGCAAATTGAGTTTTTAAAGGAGGTTGCTCCAAAAGCCGCCATTATATCAGTAGGTAAGAATAATTTTGGTCATCCCGCTCAAGGTGTATTAGATAGGCTAGAGGATATTAATTGTGAGGTTTATAGAACTGATATAGGGGGAGCTGTTACACTAATATCTAATGGAAACAGAGTAAAGGTAAAGGCAGAGCTAGAATAGTGATATAAGTATAGGGTTGTTGTGCTAGAAAGCTTAAGAGGATTCCTTGCAGCTTTTTATTCACTGTGTTATGATTATGAAATAATAACAGATAATTATACCTTTTACGAAAGGCAGATAAATAATTATGAGTATAGATAAGTTAAAAAAGGACATAAAAGCAGGCAAGCTTGATAATATATATTTGTTTTTTGGCGAAGAAGAGTTTTTAAAAAAGATATATACTGATAAAATAGTTGAACAATTGGTTTCAAATGAATTCAAGCAATTCAATTATGTTGTTATGGAGGGAAAGATCTCAGTTAATGCACTTATTGACTTTGCTGAGACAGTTCCAATGTTTTCTGATAAAAAATTAGTACTAGTAAAAAACTCAGGAGTATTTAAGGCGAAAAAGACAGGCTCAAAAGCTACTAATGATGAGAGTGAGAGCCAAGATGTAATAGAGTACAAAAGTGAAGAGACTAGTTCAGGTAAAAAAACTAAAGCGGCATCAAACAGTGAGAGTGAACATTTATCAGAGTATTTGTCAGACCTGCCCGACTACACCTGCATTATTTTTATGGAGGAAAACGTTGATAAAAGATCAAAGCTATATAAGAGCCTTCAGAAAAACGGAACTGTTGTTGAGTTTGCACATCAAACCCCTGCTGATTTAACAAAATGGGTGGCTAGAGAGTTTGCAACACTTAATTTTGCCATAGATAGCTATACTGCGGCATACCTTGTTGAGATATGCGAGCCAGATATGAATCATATAAGAAATGAAATAGACAAGCTATCCCTTTATTTGCAAGGGAATACCACAACAGTTTCAAGAGATGATATAGATAACGTATGTATTAAGTCTATAAAGAGTAAGATATTTGATTTAACTGATGCTGCGGCACAACAGAATTCTGCCCGTGCATTGAAGCTATTGGATGAAATGATACAAACAAAGGAGCCAGTACCTAAGATAATATTTATGATTAATAGACAGATTAGGTTATTGATACAATACAAGTCCTTGGTAGAGGCTGGAACGCCTTCGTTTGAGCTAGCGAAAAGACTAGGTGTTGCCCCTTTTGTGCTGAAAAATCTTGAGCGACAAGCAAAGGGCTTTGATAAACAAAAGATTAATAGAATTATGAAGCTTAGTCTGGAGCTTGATGCCGATATGAAAATCGGGAAAATAGGTGATAGGACAGCGGCTGAAATCTTGATAGCAGAGCTTGGGGCGTAAAGTGGAGGTAATGAAAATTGAAGAGCAAAAATGATTTAAGACAATTACTTTTAAATATAGATGGAAAAGGGTATCCTACGTATAAGGACATCAGAGGTCAGTACCAATTTGATGGCTTTGTGCTGTCAATAGACCATGTACAGGGTGACCCCTTTGCGGCACCTTCTAAGGTGAGGGTAATCGTACCACATGAGGTTACTCAGATTCCTACAGAACTTTTTGATACAAGCTTTAAAAGGATTGCAGTATGCGACTTTCTTAGCAGACTAGTTTTTAATAATATAAAAAAGCATTATGATGGGGTAGGCGGCTCAGGTAAGAGTGGACTATTAACAATTGATAGGTGTGGACAGGAAATACTTGATAGGACATCAGTTGTTATAGATAAAAGCAAGCTTGAAGCAAGGCTTGAGGTAGGACTTCCTGCGACTGGAAGAAGGGTTTTAGGAAGGGCTGCTAATACTATTTTTCAAGAGGCACTTCCGCAAATAGTAATGAATTCACTTGTTTACGGTAGAATAAATCAAAATGCACTTATTAATCAGGTTAATTTATCTGTTGACCAGCAGTATATAAGGGAGGAGCTTAATAAAAGAGGGCTATTATGCTTTGTGGCAAATGGCTCAATTCTACCCAGAGAAAGCGGTGTATCCCAAAGACCAATGAAAGGTAGCTATATCCCATTTAAAAGTCCTGATACACTTGAGGTGGCAATGGATTTGCCTAATAACGGTTTGATAAAAGGGATGGGAATACCAGAGGGGATTACCTTGATTGCTGGTGGTGGCTATCATGGTAAGTCAACCTTATTAAATTCACTTGAGCTTGGTGTATATAATCATATTTTGGGTGATGGAAGGGAGTATGTAATAACAAGAGAGGATGCCACTAAAATAAGGGCAGAGGACGGTAGGCGTGTTGAGAAGGTGAATATATCAGCTTTTATTAATAATCTTCCCAACAATCAGGATACGAGGGCTTTTTCTACAGATAATGCTAGTGGGAGTACCTCACAGGCAGCTAATATTATTGAGGCTCTAGAGGCAGGAACTAAGCTCCTGCTTATTGATGAGGATACCTCTGCAACCAATTTTATGATTAGGGATTCCAGAATGCAGAAGCTTGTGGCAAAGGACAAGGAGCCTATTACACCATTTATTGATAGAGTAAGCTTGCTATATGATGAGTATAAAGTATCCACTATACTGGTGGTTGGTGGGTCTGGTGATTATTTTGATGTTGCCGATTTGGTAATTATGATGGATGAATATGTACCTATAGATGTAACTGAAAGGGCTAAGCAGATTGCAGAATTGGATAATTACAAGAGGGAAGTAGTTAAGAAAGATAGCTTTGGGAGCATATCAGAAAGGGTTATATTAAAATCAAGCTTTCCTGTAGACCAGAAAGGTAGAAAGGTAAGTTCAAAGGGGTTATATCATATATTGTATAATAAATCTCAAATAGACTTAGGTTTTTTGGAGCAGCTCATAAGCCCAAGTCAGACAAGCTGTATTGCTACGATGCTTGAGTATTTAGTAGAGAGGGTATTAGATGATAAGCTAACACTTAAGCAAGCCATTGACAGGGTATACGAGCATATTAACAGGAATGGTATAGGTGGAGTGGCTTTGAGGGGTACATACTCAGGAAACTTAGCGTTACCAAGGAAGTATGAGTTTATGGGAGCAATAAATAGGTATCTGGGGTTAAAGGCTTTATAAATTGTATTAGGATAGAATTAAGAATCCTATGTGAGTATCCCAATGGCACTACATTGTAATGTATATATGTGTAGAGATTGTGGTTATTAGCATTATTAGAGATAGTAGATAACTTGAAATAAGTTATATTTAGAGTAATAGTTTTGATAATGCCGTTATAACTCTGTCTATTTCATAAGTCTGGTTATACAGACCAAAGCTCAGTCTTACTACTCCTGAAAAAGTGCTACCTTCAATAAGCTTTTTAACATATAGGTCGGAGCCACAAAGTCCATGCTTGATTATTAAACCAAAATTATCAAGTAGATAATCGGCAACCTCTTCGGTATCCATGTTTCTTATATTAAAGGAGATAATGGGTATTCTATCCTTTGTATTATTTGTATCTCCATAGAGGATTACATCAGGTATTTGCTTTAGCTGGTTAATGGTATAGGTTAATAGGCTGGCTTCGTATTCTTGGATAATATTAAATCCTGTTTGTTCAATTGTCTGAATAGCGGTTGCAAGTGCTATTGCACCAAGGATATTATTTGAGCCTGCCTCGTACCTGACAGGACTTTCCTTTAGAACAACACTTTCTGTGGTAACCGACTCAGTGATACCAGCACCAAAGCAAAAGGGATTAACCTGATTTAGCACAGTTTTGTCACCTATAAGAGCTCCTGTGAAAAATGGTGCATAGGTTTTGTGAGCACTGAAGGCTAAATAATCAATTTTCTGTATTTCATTAGCTGGATATGTGTACTCATCAGTCTGGATTGCTGATAGCTTTGGAGAATTCATATATATACGTCGATGCTGAATAAGCTGGGCTGCATCAACAAAGATTTTTGCCCCGTGCTTATGTGCCAATTCGGCGATTTCATGTATTGGATTAACATAGCCAATAACATTATTTGCCCCTGCAACGGCAACCAGCTTAACCTTACCTGCATATTTTTTTAGTTTATTCTCTAAATCCTCCATAGAGAGTCTTCCATCTTGTGTTACATTCACTAGCTCACAGCTACATCTGAATTTCCATGGCAAATAGTCAGACATATGCTCCATATAGGTAGTAATTACTAATGGCTTGGTATCAGGATATTGTTGAGTTAAGACATCGCTTAAGATGTTTATAGCTTCAGTGGTGTTTTTTGTATATATGACAGTGTCGTTTTCCATATCTGCATTTACAAATCTTTTTATACTTTTTCTACTCTCTTCATACATAGCAGATATAAGCTTTGCTTTTATGGACTTTTTAGAAACATATTTATACCATGGAGTATATTTGTTAATTTCATTAATGACAGATGCAAATGGAGGGGTGGTGGCAGCGTTGTCAAAGTATATGCTGTTTAGTGTTCCCTCGCCTGTTGGAATTAACGAATGTGTATCCATGACTAGCTGTCTTAATTGGTTGGCTGTAAAGCTGTAATCTACAATTGGCATATAATCTCCATTAATAATAAGTATCATTTTATAAATATTCAGACTATATGACATATATGACCTAACTTGAATAAATATTTTGCAATAAGAACCTCGCAATTTCATAAAAAAAGAGGCTTCTACTAAAGTTAACGCTACTAATAGGAAATAGTAAAATTATGTGCATTAATTTTTTTTGACAAGCATATAAATTGTAAAAGGAATAAGAATCACAAATGAGTATATTCGCTCAAATGTATAATGAGTTATGAGTGATTTTTTTTCTTATCCACCACCACAGGATTTTGTTATGTTTGGAGTCTCTCATTTTGTATGTATATTAATTATGCTATGCTTAATCGTGCTAATCTATTTTTTTAGAGAAAGGATTAGACGGTATAGCAAAGAAAGATATTTAAGATTCCTTTTTGGTATTATACTGATTATAGATTTATTAGCCTATAATTTATATAATTACTCTGTGGGGATATGGTCTATTCAATGTGATCTTCCTTTGTATTTATGTAGTATATGCATGTTTTTAAGTGGAGTTTTGTTTTTTACCAAAAGCTACAGCTTGTTTGAAGTACTATATTTTTGGGCTTTGTGCGGTACCACACAGGCACTAATCACTCCAAGTCTTGTAGGCTTTGGTTTTCCTCATTTCAGGTTTTTCCAGTATATGATTGGGCATATTGGAATTATAATTACTATTTTTTATTTTATATTTGTCCACGGCTATAGAATTACTTTTTATTCTATGAAAAAGTCATTGCTATACTTAAACCTAGCTGGAGCTATTGTTTTATGTATAAATCTAATAATTGGCTCAAATTATATGACATTAATGGGAGCGGCTGATACACCTAGTGTTCTTGATTATTTTCCTGAATTCCCTTTTAACTTAATAGTCTTGGAGGCAATTGCTATAATATTTTTTTCAATAGCTTATCTGCCGTTTCGCAAGAAATTACAATAATTTAGCGTTGAAAGCTTTGTATTATTACATATTTATGCAAAATTATACTTGAGAAGTGCATTTCGTGTATATTTTTTAAAATAACATGAAATAGCGTATAAACATACAATACACAATTTACTCGTTGCTTATTATACTTTTGATACAATTTTTGATACAATTATGGTATAATTAGTTTACTTACAAATCAACTATTTTATGGGGGTGAAATATTATAGCAACTAGTGTTGAATTTATTGAATATGTATGTGAACAAATTTCTGGTACTGGAGTAATTAGATTTAAAAAAATGTTTGGTGAGTATATGGTTTATGTGGATGACAAGCCTATACTACTTGTGTGTAATAACTCTGTATATGTAAAAATACTTGAGCCAATTATGGAACAGATGAAGGATGCTGAGAAGGGTTTTCCTTATAAGGGTGCTAAAGAGCACTATATATTAGATATAGATAATGCAGAGTTTAGTAAGAGTATAATTGATTTGTTGCTACCTGTTATTCCAGTGCCAAAACCTAAGAAGAAATAATAAATATAAAATGACTAATTGAAGATGAGAATAAGGTTGAAAGAAAATAACCAATTAGAATGATTAAATCAGAGAGGGTATAGATTTATGATTTTCTTTCAACCCAGATTTGTGCCTTGAGAGAGGCATGGACATAAGGTTGAAAGAAAGGAATGGACATAAATATGTTTAAGCTTAGAATTTTTATAAACTTATTGGTAGTTATTATCATAGCTTTATTGGTAGGTTGTCAGCATGATGCAATAATAACAAAAGCTTCAGAGAAAACAGAGGCAACAGAGGCAACAGAGAAAACAGAAACAGCAAAGATAGAAGAAACAACGGAGAAGACAGAGGAGATAGAAACAACAAAAATAAATGGAAGTATTGATAGAATAGATGAAAACAAATCATATAATCAAGCTAAAGATGAGGCAGAGACATTAAAAGCCATTATTCAAGAGGTTAATTTGAACAATGATGAATTTAGTTATTTAATAAGCGAACTGCCAATAAATGATATTAACTCAATAAAAAAGGCTGTCGGAAAGTATAAAGATTTGGCAGGTGAAAATTATGAACTTAATGATAATAGGTTCAGGGTTTTTCGAGTGTTTTTTTATAATTTAATAAAGAGTGAAAATGATGTTATATGGGATAATTACGATAAGGTCAGAGAATATAATCTTGATATGTTGAAAGAAAACGGCATAAGAATAAATTCTTCTGAGTCAGGTGAGTATTTGGCATCAAGACCTAGCTTTCTATATAATGAGTTTGGTAATTATTTATCTGATAGTCTTAGGGAGTATGAACAGATTAAGATGCAGGAGCTATTAGAAATCGGTGACGAAGAGCATAGCACATACTTAATCGAAGATGCTGCGTTATTTATATCATGGGATGAATTATCAGATAGAATAATAAGATTAGAGAATTATATTAACAAATACCCAGATACACTAGAAAAAGAAGAAGCTTTAAATAGTATAGGTTACTATATTTGGATTTACACAGCAAGTGCTTTGGATAATACCCCTGTTTATCAAGGTAACAAGCTTAGTGAATCTGTTATGGATAGCTATAAAAGGTTTATTAACACATATGAAGAATCAAATTATTATGATGTTATTAGTGGATACTATGATATATTAAGTAAGAATGGGTTTTATCTAAACGATGATGTTATTAAGTACTTAGAAAATAATGATATAAACGTAGATATGTTAAAGGTTAAGGTTTAAAGAAAATGACCAATTAAAATGATTTAAATAGACAAGGTAATAATAAACATAACTATGATTGGAGCAAGGCGTATATGAAATTTTACTTATCCTCCTTTAGGCTTGGAACTGAATCAAGCAGATTACTAGAGATAGCAAACGAGTTGATAAAAGGGAAAAAAAGGGTTGCATATATTTCAAATGCTTTAGATTACTTTGAAGATTTAAAAGAAAGAAAAAGAATTGAAGCTTGTGATATTGCTGACCTTGAACAGTTAGGATTTGAAGTAGAGCTACTTGATTTGAGAGAGTATTTTAAAAAACCTTTAGCACTTAAAGAAAGAATAAACAGTTATGATGTATTCTGGGTAAGTGGTGGAAATGTTTTTATTCTGCGACAAGCTATGTATTTAAGTGGCTTTGATACTATTCTTAACGAGTTATATATTACTAATGCTGATGTTATATACGGA
>QKEK01000277.1 GCA_003251775.1 Clostridia bacterium
CTTTGCCTCATAATGAAGTCCTTCCCATATTTTAATTCTTATATTAATCATTTTGCTCTCCTACCATTCATACTAATGTTAAAAATAGAGGCTTATTTACTGCAAATTTAATAGATTTTGCCATAACGTCTGGTGAACATCCTAACACTGAATCAGTAAAAATATAAAAATCTTGATTTTAGTTATATTCTTCATTTTTTTCTTTAAAATTTATTCTGGCATATACCAACTCATCTTTATCATTAATATTCCAATATGCTTGTTCTACATTATACAATAGATCCTCTTCATTTAAAAATATAGTTAAACTGCATTCTGAATCTTTTTGTTCAATGTTAAACCCTTTAATAAAACGAGAATACGTTTCTTTTACTAATTCTATTTCGCCTTTTGTTATAGTATTTATACATTTTTTCATGTTTAATAATATACTATTACTAGCTTTATCAAAACTAATATCTGTTCGGGGCATAGCGGGAGTACCCCCTGCATAAAACTTTGGATAGAAAAGCAACTCAAAGCCTGTAACATTCATGTCTAAACCTTTTAGTTCATACTCATTTAAACTCCCAAGAACCACTGGTTCTTTAATATCTAGATACTTTTCTTCTATAAAACACTTGAAGTTTCTACCAAACTCATCAAAAGAATCTTTGTTTATACTGTCAAAATTACTTCTTTCATTGCTCACCCTTAATACGTTAGTAGTGTATGGAAACCCCCAACCTTGCCAGTCTGGATTATTTGAAGTAAAAATCATATAGTTTTCATTTATAACTTTTTCTATATGAGAATTGCCAACATATATACGCTCGTATTCTCCAGATGATAAATCAATTAAATAATTCGTTGTTGAACTATATTCTTCACCATTTTCTTTATTTGATAATTCAACTAATGCATAGTATCCTGACTCTCCTTCAAATTGCTCTATCTTTATTACTTCTCCCTGTTTTTCAGTAAATATATCAATAATCTTTTCTTCATCTAATAAAACTGATTTATCTTCATTATTTGAACACGCTGAGAAAAAAATTAGCATAGGTAATAAAACTACTAATACTATTTTCCGCACTAATATCACTCCTCCTTTATATATACCAACTCATATTAGGTTAATATACAATTACATTTATATTCGTTAAACCGATAGGATATAATACTTATTTCATATATCCTACCGATTTTTATTGTTATATTTTAGACTGCTTTTAATCTTGTCCAGTTCCGTTAATCTGTAATGTTCTAAAGGTTGAACTGGAGCTAAATCCAAGATCTGACATTAAATCACTTCTTACATCTGCAGTATGAGCACTAACATAAATATCAGACATTGTCCTACTTCCATATGTACTAGAATATACTACCGAGTCTACTACAAAAGTATGGTCAAAATAACCATTACCTGTCCAATCCACTTGTATAATGTCACCTTTTCTCGCATAACTAATTCCACTAATCACAGAACCATATGGACCATTTTTTCCTGTCCCACCACTTGTAATATAATCATCAAATTCTTCAACTCTTATCCAAGAAGTATCACAGTCTAAATATGTGCTCCCTTGAAACCAATCTCTGTTAGTCGATTCTTCTATCATTGGCCAATCGTGGTCATTAATTGCAGTTTGGGTGTTCTCTCCACCAAATCCAAACCAAAGACACTGAGAACCGAAATCTTGACAATCTCCCCCCAAACCTGCATAGCTATAGAATCTTGGATTATAGCTTAACGCATATGTCAATGCATATGCAAAAACATTAGAAGTGTTTAATGATTGCGATGTCCAATCTGAAGTTAAATTACTATAATTTTCATTAGATAATACTTCTATTTCTTTCTCTAACACTTGTTTATTATAAAGAGGAGAAGTATTCATATTAGCAATTGTCTTGTCTATATCAATACCACTTTCTTTAAAAGCTTCATCAAATGAACTATTAGTAATGATATCATCAATTAACCATTTATTATCATACTTTTGCATAGTTACTACATATTCTAAACCTTTACCAGAAATATGTCTGTCAGATGTGTCAAGTATAAATTCGTATTTCTCATAAACTTTAATTTTAGCAATATTATCTGAAACTTCTGTAGAAACAAAGTCTAATGTTATATTTTGCCATAAAACAGTTGTATTATTTTTTTTTCTAATTTCTTTTTGTAGCTTTGTTTTATTGCTAATAAACTCTAAAGATTTTTTATTTTTTGAATTATAGTTATAAAAGTCAGAGAATCGAAAATCTTTATTATAAGTCTTCATTTGCTCAGCTTTCAGAACAAAGTATAATCTTATAATATTTTCTATTTTTTCTTCCTCTGATAAAAACTTATTTTGTTGATAAAAGTCTAACTCATTCTGAATTATCTTTTCAAATGAATTTTCACCAGAAGCTAAAGCTAATACACTTGTAGATACAATTGTAATAAGACTCAGAAATAATGCAAAAAAAAACACCTACTCTTTTCATAATTAAATTTCTCCTTAAAATTTTTTTTGCAATCTCCACAAAAAGGTGCACACCAAAATTATAGTCTTTGTATGAAGACTGCATTACCTATTTTAGAGATTACCATAACTTTCTTTAGTTGTCAACCTCTTATTTATTTAGTTTTAATTATTATTTACGTTATTTTATACTATATAATTTTTACTATATTGATACAACTCATTTATAAACATGTAACATATTATAACTTAAAAACTTAATAATTTGCTACAGCAAGGTTATTGTAGGGGTTACATTGCAATAAAGTAAAGTACTGATATTATCCTTTAAGTAATTGATGAAGCCATAGATAATAGTTAAAAAAAATCAAGTACTAATGCCTTTATAGCAGGCAGTAATCGTTTAACAATAAAACCAGAGCCTTTTACTTTGTCATTTAGGAAACAAAGCAAAAGGCTCTAAGCAAGTTTATTTCACGTATTTCAATGCCATATTTTTATGACCTATAGGAAGTACTCCACTCCTGCCTCAAAAATCCTTTGATCCTTTTCACCAGGCACATTCTTAAATACATAGTCACCACTTCTTTCAGAGTGTCCCATCTTACCAAAGATTCTTCCGTCAGGGCTTGTTATACCCTCAATCGCCTGTATTGAGCCATTAGGATTATAGCGTATATCATATGTTGGATTTCCCTCAAGGTCAACATACTGCGTTGCTATCTGCCCATTTTGCATCATCTGCTCCAGTATTTCATCACTTGCTACAAAACGCCCTTCTCCATGAGAAATAGCTATGGTATGAATATCTCCTACATGAGCCTTTTTAAGCCAAGGTGAAATTGAGGATACCACCTTTGTATTAACAAGACATGAACAAGACATGAAGCATGTCTACCTATAGTATTAAAGGTCAAGGTAGGACTCTCGTGGTCTATATCCCTTATTTCACCAAACGGCACTAAACCAAGCTTTATTAATGCCTGAAACCCATTACATATCCCTAGCATCAAGCCATCCCTATTCTTTATAAGGTTCATTACCGCTTCTTTGATAAGAGGATTTCTAAAGGATGTAGCAATAAATTTTGCTGAACCCTCTGGCTCATCACCAGCACTAAATCCGCCTGGTATCATAACAATCTGGGATTGATTTATCTTATCTGCCATAACCCTGATAGACTCTTCAATCTCCTTACCTGATAGGTTGTTTATAACGAATACATCAGCCTTTGCTCCAGCTTTCTCAAATACCTTAGCTGCATCATATTCTGTATTAGTTCCAGGGAACACTGGAATAAACACTCTTGGCTTTGCGATTTTCGTATGAGATTTAATTGAGGTAAAGCGATTATAGCTATAAGGTACAGGTGTACAGCTATAGCCATCTGTTTTCGTTGGGAATGTCTTTTCCAGAGTATTCTCCCAAGCATAAATCATTTCGTATAGAGGTATTTCGTTCTTAGCAATTTTCACACATTGCTCCGCACAAGTAAGCCCAATGGTTTGGAATTTAATTTCTGAGAATATATCCTCAGGCTCTACACCCTCATTTAATTCTACAACTATAGCTGAGTAATCGGCAATAAATAGCTTTTTAAACATTTCGTCTGTATCTATGAAATCTGAATTAAAATCAAAGCCTATCATATTACCAAAGCACATTTTACTTATACTCTCTGCTACACCACCAAACTTTACTGTTGATGCAGAAATGACTTTCTTATCATTAATTGCCTTGTGTATCTGGCTATAGGTCTTATCCATGATCTCAAAATCAGGCATCAGCTTTTCATTCTTTGGTACTGATAAAAGCACAACCTTTGAGCCTGATTTTTTAAATTCTGGCGAAATTATATTCTTCACATTTACTGTATCAACTGCAAACGATACCAATGTTGGTGGTACATCCATATCCTTAAAGGTTCCTGACATACTATCCTTACCACCAATTGCAGGTATTCCAAGCTTCATTTGTGCATGAAAGGCACCTAAAAGTGCACTGAAGGGTTTTCCCCATCGTGTATTATCCTTCCCAAGCTTCTCAAAATACTCCTGTAAGGTCAAACGTATTTTTCTGTAGTCACCACCCATAGCAACTATTTTTGCAACGGACTCTACGACAGCATATAACGCACCATGGAATGGACTCCACTTTGACAGCTCAGGATTATATCCAAAGCTCATTAGTGTTCCTGTGGTTGTTTCTCCATTTAAAACTGGTATCTTAGCCGCCATTCCTTCTGCCGGAGTTAATTGAGTCTTTCCTCCAAAAGGCATTAAAACAGTTCCTGCACCTATAGTGCTATCAAACATTTCAACAAGACCCTTCTGACTACACACGTTTAATCTGCTCAAATTACTCAACCATGCTTTTTGTATATCATTTTTATTGCTTTCAACCTCTTCGGGAAGCTTGTCAAAAAACGTTGTTTGTTCATCTGGGTTAGTAACCTTAATTTCAGCCGTTTGCTTAACTCCATTGGTGTTCAGAAAATCTCTACATATACTTACAATAGAGCTTCCTCTCCAGTTCATAATCAATCTATTTTTATCGGTAACCTCAGCTACCTGTACTGCTTCAAGGTTTTCCCCTCTTGCTTTTTGAATAAACCCTTCAACGTCATCCTTGTTTAAAACCACTGCCATTCTTTCCTGTGATTCAGAAATGGCAAGCTCTGTTCCATCCAATCCCTGATACTTCTTTGGAACTGCATCAAGATTAATATCCAGTCCTTCAGCAAGCTCACCTATTGCAACAGAAACACCACCTGCCCCGAAGTCATTACACCTTTTTATCATCGTACTGACCTCTGGATCCCTAAATAGTCTCTGTATCTTTCTTTCAGTAGGTGGATTACCCTTTTGAACCTCTGCACCACATGATTCGAGAGATTCTTCCGTATGCTCCTTAGATGAACCAGTAGCACCACCGCAACCATCTCGACCTGTTCTTCCTCCCAATAATACTATTACATCTCCAGGTAACGGCACCTCTCTGACTACATTCCTCTTAGGAGCAGCGGCTATTACAGCTCCAATCTCCATTCTTTTTGTCACATAGTCTGGGTGATAAATCTCTGCGACCTGTCCTGTAGCAAGCCCAATCTGATTTCCATAGGAGCTATATCCATGAGCTGCCGTAGTTGTAATCTTTCTTTGAGGTAATTTCCCAGGTAACGTATCCTTTACGCTTGTCCTAGGATCACCACTACCTGTTACCCTCATAGCCTGATATACATAAGAACGACCTGACAATGGGTCACGAATTGCTCCACCAAGACAGGTAGCCGCTCCACCAAAGGGTTCAATTTCTGTGGGGTGATTATGTGTTTCATTTTTGAACATAACCAGCCATTCTTCTATTTTTCCATTGACATCTACATCAACATTTATACTACAAGCATTTATTTCTTCAGAAATGTCTAAGTCCTCAAGCTTTCCCTGCCTTTTTAGTTCCTTCATGGCAAGCGTAGCAATGTCCATTAACGAGATATCCTTTTGTCTGCCAGCATAAACCTGCTGTCTTGAAGTCAAGTAATCCTGATAAGTGTCTTCAATAACCTTTGTAAACCTACCCTCTTCAAACTCAACATTTTCAATCTGGGTTAAGAAGGTTGTATGTCTACAGTGATCAGACCAGTAGGTATCAATAACCTTTAATTCCGTTACAGTAGGATTCCTTTTTTCCTCTTCCTTGAAATACTTCTGACAAAACTTTAAATCCTCAAACGACATTGCAAATCCAATTTGATTCATATACTCAGATAACTCTTCATCAGTCATATCAATAAATCTATCTACACTCTTAACATCCTCAGGTACTTCATACTCAGTAGCCAACGTATCAGGCTTCTTCATAGAAGCCGCTTGAGACTCTACAGGGTTTATACAGTATGTCTTTATTTTGTTGTATTCCTCATCAGATATTTCTCCGCTAATCACAATTATTTTAGCTACCTTTACGGCTGGCTTTTCACCTTGAGTTAATATCTGAATACATTGAGCTGCTGAATCTGCACGTTGATCATATTGACCTGGCAGTAACTCTATTGCTATAATCTTTTCGTCATCCTTAATACTAATAGCCTCGTCAAATACATCATCAACAGGTGGCTCTGAGAAAATAGTAGTCTTTGCCTTTTGGTACTCCTCGTCGGTAATACCCTCAACATCGTACCTGTTTAATACTCTTACAGACTTTAATCCATTTACAAGCAAATT
>QKEK01000318.1 GCA_003251775.1 Clostridia bacterium
AGTAACTATTCAGACTATAATTTATATATATTTTTTACTGTTACTTTTAAGCACTTAAGTGAAGACTTGAGGCATATAAAATAAGTCGTACAGATTCTAGTTGTTAATTGCCCTAAAAGGCTTAGTGTGGTTCGTATGTCTGACCATTAGGGAGTTTGCGAACACCACTTGCCTTTTAGGGCAATTTGCAATTTAGAAGCTGTAGACTTATTGGTTTATGTAGCAAGGCTTCACATAAGCGTTTAAAAGCTTTTTTAGAAAATTTGAGGTCTGAATAGTTACAGCTTTTATGCACTCAGGTGAAGAGATTTTTAAAAGATTATATTACTTTTATTTGCATTATGATATAATAAATCAACTGATTATTTTAAAATATTGGTTGATTTATTTTTTTTATGACAGGATTATTATAAGTGGAGAAATTATGAAGTATGCAATAATAGGTGCTGGGAAACTAGGGTGTTCAATTGGTATAGCTCTGAAAAATAAAGGATATATACCTGTTGGGGTATATAGTAAAAGTGAGGGTTCACAAAAATCATTATGTGATAAACTAAATATAGTAAGTGATAATACTTATTTAGGTGTCGTAAAAGATGCCGATTTAATTTTCATAACTGTAGCAGATAGTCAAATAAAGAGTGTTTCTGAGCAAATTGCTGAGATGCTATCAAAAGATCTAGTTAGTGAAAAAATATTCTTTCATTGTAGCGGTGCTTCAACCTCAGACATACTTTATGATATTGCAAGAATAAGTGGAATTGTAGCTTCTTTGCACCCTATACAGACCTTCCCTGACCGAGACACAGGGTGGAGGAATTTATCGCATATATATTTTGGGTTCGAAGGTGATGAAAGGGCAAAAGTAGTTGCTGATAAAATAGTAGATGTATTAGATAGCAGACTTTTGACCATTAATAAGGACGACAAGGCTATTTATCATGCAGCAGCATGTATACTTTCAAATTATACGGTTGCATTAGCTGACACCGCTGGTAGGCTTTTTGCATCTATAGGCATAGACGCTAAGGAAGGCGTGGATGCATTGATGCCATTATTGAGGACTACTGTAAGTAATATAGATAATTACGGAGTTAATCATTCTATTAGTGGTCCTATTAGTAGAGGGGATATAGATACAATTAAAGGGCATATTATGGCAATGAGTGAAAAAGGATTGAATTGCATAGATGTATATAAAACAGTTGGGAAAAAGATGGTTGAGCTTGTATGCGAAAACAGCTTGATAGATGATGAACTTAAAAAGAAGATGAATAACTTAATGGAGTAGTAAAATGATTTAGACAGAGATGGTATAAATATATGATTTTCTTTCAACCTAGATTTGTGCATGAGGAGAGGAATGGATATAAATATGATTAATACGGATAGACCCTTTGAGCTATATAATAAATTTTCTGATTATTTGGTTATGAGATACGGTGAAAAGGTTTATAAGCTTCCAATTAATCTTCCTCTGTCCTGTCCAAACAGGGATGGTACAGTTGATACGAAAGGCTGTTCATTTTGTGGAGATGAGGGAGCTGGCTTTGAAACTCTAGAGAGTAGCCTAAGTGTAGAAGAACAACTAAATAGGAATTCAGAGTATATTAAAAACAAATATAAGGCAAAAAAGTTTATTGCTTATTTTCAGAATTATTCAAACACGTACGTAGAATATCATAGGTTTGTAGAGTATATAAATCAGGCAGTCAAAGAGGATGTTGTTGCTATATATATTTCAACAAGACCCGATTGCATTAATGATAGTTACTTAGGATTTTTGCAATTAATTAAAGAACAAAAGGGTGTAGATATTATTATAGAATTAGGTTTACAGACGGTAAACTATAAATCCTTGATAAGACTAAACAGGGGGCATGGGCTTGCTGAGTTTATAGATGCATGTATAAGAATAAAAAGATATAATCTAGAGATTTGCTCACATTGTATTATTGATATTCCATTTGACGATATAACAGATGTTATAGAGACAGCAAAGATAATCTCTGCTCTTAGTATAGAGCAGGTTAAATGCCACTCTTTGTATATATTGAAGGATACTGAGTTGGGTAGAATGTTTGAAGCTAATAGTATATTGCCAATTTCAATTGATAATTTTATAGAAAGGCTAATTACCTTTTTAGAATACACTTCTCCAAAGATTGTGATTCAAAGGCTCTTGGGAAGAGCACCTGAAGAGAGAAGCTTGTTTTGTAATTGGGGTAAAAGCTGGTGGAAGATTCAGGAGATGATAGAAAGCAAAATGAGGAATGAAAATAGAAAACAAGGTGATAGATATGATTATTTGAATGGAAGTCCTTTATTTAAAGCTAAGTATATTTAGAAAAAGTTAATAATTCCTTCATAAAATCATACTGTTTGAATATAAATACATGTTAGAATAAATAATAAACAATAGGATACAAATACCACTGTTAAAATTAAGTAAAAGCTTGTTTAGCATATGAAAATTGTGGTATATAATAACGGGAACATTAAAAAATTAGATATAGAAAGGTGTTAGAGATATATGTGTAAGAATAAATTAACAGAGAAAATGTTTCACGAACTAGATGTATATATTGACTCTATAGAGGACAAAAATGGTGCATTGATATCTGTATTGCATAAGGCACAAGATATTTTTGGGTATTTACCAAGTGAGGTTCAGCTCTATATTTCTAGAAAATTGGATATTCCTGCGGCTAAAGTAAATGGAGTGGTAACTTTTTATTCCTATTTCACAGAAGAACCAAGAGGAGAGCATGTAATTAATGTTTGCTTTGGAACAGCGTGCTTTGTTAGGGGTGCTGAGGGGATATTGAGAGAATTAGAGGATAAGCTAAAGATAAAAGCAGGACAGACAACTCCTGACGGTAAATACAGTATAGATGCGTTAAGGTGTGTAGGTGCTTGTGGACTTGCTCCAGTCGTTATAGTTGATGGTAAAGTGTTTGGTAGAGTCAAGAAAGAGGAAGTAAGCTCATTACTTAAGGATATATAAGGATAAACAAGTGTATACAAGGATTAATAAGGATATATAAGGATGTATATGGGTGTATAAGATTATAAAAGTATAAATATCAAGGAGGTGCCTTCTATGGGACAAATAAAATCATTGGATGAGTTAAAGGCTCTTAGAGACAAAATTAAGGATAATATAGATATTAGAGAAGCTGGAGAGCAAGATACTAACATAAGAGTATTGGTTGGTATGGCTACCTGTGGAATAGCAGCAGGGGCAAGAGAGACATTGAATGCATTGTTTGAGGAAGCAAAAAAACAGGGTGTTAATAACTTAACCATTATTCATTCAGGCTGTATGGGTGCATGCCATTCAGAGCCTACTGTTGAAGTCAGAGTACCTGGAGAGGAGCCGATTTTATACGGCAATGTAACTCCTGATAAAGCAAAGGAAATTATAGATAAGCATATTAAAAATGGAGAGCTAGTTCAGAATTTGATTATCGGTAAGCCCTTTGAAACAGTGTAGAGGTACGAATTGGTTTTAGATAAATACATTTCAACCCAGTTTTGTACCCGAAGAAAGGAATGGATATAATAATGAGTAGATATAGAATGCATTTATTGGTATGTGGGGGGACTGGATGTAAGGCCTCACAAAGTGATAAAATTATTGAAAATCTGAATGAATTAGTTATAAAGAATGGTTTAGACAAAGAAGTACAGGTAGTAGCTACAGGATGCTTTGGTTTTTGTGAAAAGGGGCCAATAGTAAAGGTGTTGCCTGATAATGTTTTTTATATAGAGGTAAAGCCAGAGGATGCAGAAGAGCTTGTAAATGAGCATGTAATCAAAGGTAGAGTTGTTGAAAGACTTTTATATATAGAACCAACATTAAAGGAAAAAATAGAGCAGCATAAGGAAATGCCTTTTTATAAAAAACAGATTCGTATTGCTTTAAGAAACTGTGGCTTTATAAATCCAGAGGATATAAATGAATATATTTCTGTAGATGGTTATCAGGCATTAGGTAAGGTTTTAACCGAAATGACACCTCAGCAGGTAATTGAGCTAATGAAAAAGAGCGGTCTTAGAGGCAGGGGAGGCGGTGGCTTTCCAACAGGTCTTAAATGGGAATTTGCAAGAAAATATGAATCAGACATTAAATATATAATTTGTAATGCAGATGAGGGAGACCCAGGGGCATTTATGGATAGAAGTGTGCTTGAGGGGGATCCTCACAGTGTGCTAGAGGCAATGGCTATAGCTGGATATGCTATAGGAGCGAGCAAGGGATATGTATATATACGTGCAGAATACCCTCTTGCAATAGAAAGACTAGAGCTTGCTATAAAGCAAGCAAGAGAAACTGGACTGCTTGGTAATAATATCTTTGGTACAGAATTTTCCTTTGACGTTGATGTTAAGTATGGTGCGGGAGCTTTCGTTTGTGGTGAGGAAACCTCATTAATAAATTCTATAGAAGGTAACAGAGGAGAGCCAAATAATAAGCCACCATTTCCAGCAGAGAAGGGGTTATGGGCAAAACCTACTTCAGTAAATAATGTAGAGACATTTGCAAACATACCTCCAATAATACTAAAAGGTGCCGAATGGTTCAGCTCTATTGGAACTGAAAACAGTAAGGGAACGAAGGTGTTTGCGTTAGCGGGTAAAATAAATAACGTGGGTCTAGTTGAGGTTCCAATGGGAACTACCTTGAGAGAAATAATTTTTGATATTGGTGGCGGTATAAAGGACGGAAAGGAATTTAAGGCTGTTCAGACAGGGGGGCCTTCAGGTGGGTGTATACCAAAGCAATATTTAGACACTCCAATTGATTATGATAATTTAAGTAAAATTGGCTCTATGATGGGTTCTGGTGGGATGATTGTACTTGATGAGAGCGATTGCATGGTGAATGTAGCAAAATTTTATTTGGAATTCACAGTAGATGAGTCTTGTGGTAAGTGTACACCATGTAGAGTAGGTAACAAGAGGCTGTATGAGATACTAACAAAAATTGTTGAGGGAAAGGGTACAGAACAGGATTTAAAGGATTTAAGGGAGCTAGGAGAGATAATAAAGGATACTGCCTTGTGTGGATTAGGTCAGACCTCTCCGAATCCTATATTAAGCACGCTTAACTATTTTTGGGATGAATACGAGGCACATGTAAAAGACAAGAAATGTCCTTCTGGTGTGTGTACAGCTTTATTAAAATACATTATTATTCCAGAAAAATGTGTAGGATGTACTTTGTGTGCTAGAGTGTGTCCAGTTAATTGCATTTCAGGTCAGGTTAAAAAGGTTCATGAAATTGACCAGAATATATGTATTAAGTGTGGTGCGTGTCAAAAGGCATGTAAGTTTAATGCGATTGAAAGAAAATAGGGCAAAAGCTTAAGTGGAGGTATTATAAATGGATAATGTTAAGATTACAATTAATGGTATAGAGATTTCAGTTCCTGCTGACTACACAATTCTTGATGCAGCTAAGGAGGTTAATGTAAAAATTCCAACCTTGTGCCATATGAATCTGCACGATCTTAGGGCTGTAAATAGAACTGCTTCCTGTAGGGTATGTGTTGTTGAGGTAGAAGGAAGGAGAAATTTAGCTCCTGCTTGTGCTACATTTGTATCAGAGGGGATGAAAATCAAGACAAATACGCCAAGAGCCGTTAAGGCTAGAAGAACAAATGTTGAGCTACTACTCTCAGATCATCCTACTGATTGTCTTGTATGCGAAAAAAACCAGAAATGTGACTTACAACGATTAGCAGCAGAGCTTGGAGTAAGAGGTGAGCTTAAATACAAAGGTGAGATGTCAACCTATAAAAAGGATGTATCAAGCCATTCTATTTATAGAAATCTTGATAAATGTATAATGTGTAGACGCTGTGAAACAATGTGTAATAATGTTCAGACCTGTGGTATTCTGTCGGCGGTTGATAGGGGCTTTGAGACAGTTGTTTCTCCAGCCTTTGGATTACCAATGTCCGAGACTATGTGTACTTTTTGTGGCCAGTGCGTAGCAGTATGTCCAACCGCGGCTTTAACAGAAATTAATAATGTAGCAGCAGTCTGGGATGCCATTAATGATAACGATAAGTTTGTGATAGTCCAGACTGCACCAGCTGTAAGAGTAGCATTGGGAGAGGAATTTGGAATGGGACCTGGCTCTATAGTAACAGGTAAAATGGTTACAGCGTTAAGGCAACTCGGATTTGACAGAGTTTTCGATACTGATTTTGCTGCGGATTTAACAATAATTGAAGAGGCATCAGAATTTATTCATCGTCTTAAGCATGGAGGTAGATTGCCTATATTAACTAGCTGTTGTCCAGCGTGGGTAAAGTTTTTTGAACATCAATTTCAGGATTTATTAGATATACCATCTACATGTAAATCCCCACACGAAATGTTTGGTGCTGTTGCAAAAACCTATTATGCAAAGAAATTTAATATTGACCCTGCAAAGATGGTGGTAGTATCAGTAATGCCATGCTTAGCAAAAAAATATGAGGCGGCAAGAGAGGAGCTAAAATCCGACTCACTTAAAAATGTTGACTATGTTATATCTACAAGGGAGCTTGGTAGCATGATAAAGGAAGCAGGCTTTTGCTTTGAATGTCTTGAGGATAGCGAATTTGATAATCCTTTGGGAGAGTCTACTGGTGCTGGGGTTATTTTTGGAACTACAGGTGGTGTAATTGAAGCGGCATTAAGAACAGCATATGAGTGGTTAACGGGTGAAACACTAAAATCTGTAGATTTTGAAGCATTAAGAGGCTTTGAAGGAATTCGTGAGGCTACAATTAAAATAGGGGATATGGATGTAAAAATAGGTGTAGCACATGGTCTTGGAAATGCAAGGAAACTACTTGAGGATATAAGAGCTGGCAAGGCTAATTATCATGCTATAGAGATTATGGCGTGTCCAGGTGGATGTGTTGGTGGTGGAGGTCAGCCTTACCATCATGGTAATGATGAGATTATAAAAAAGCGAGCTGAGGCTATTTATAGGGAAGATCAAGGAATGCCAAAGAGGAAATCACATGAGAACGAGAATGTAATAAAGCTATATCAGGAGTTTCTTGGTGAGTTCTATGGGGATAGGGCACATGAATTATTGCATACTCATTATACTGCTAGAGAAAAGATTTAACTAAGAATGTTAGCACAATAACTACTCATAAGCAAAGGGATGTATTTTAATTATACATCCCTTTGCTATAATATATAGTTTATTTAATTCATTATCTGCTAGCGTATTGCTAGACCTTGTACTTTTTAAGACCTTTATCAAGCTGGTGTACCAAATCATTAAGCTTAGTAGCGGCATCCTGCATTTCAGATACAACCTGAAGCTGCTGCTCGGTAGTTGCTGCTACCTGTTGACTAGATGAAGCTGTTGATTCTGATACATTAGATATACTTTTAATAGAAGTCAAAACATCATTTTTGTCAGAAGACATTATGTTAATTGAATTATTAACCTCACCTATTTTTACAACAATTGAAGAGATAGCGTTTGCAATATCACCAAAAGCTGTATTGGTCTTATCTACAGAAGCCTGCTGTTCTTTTGATACAGCTTTCATATTCTCTACTGAATTGATGGCTAACTGTGATTCTTCCTTAATACTGCTAACTAGATTAGTAATCTGTTCTGTAGATACACGACTCTGATCCGCTAGCTTTCTGACCTCTTCAGCAACAACCGCAAAGCCTCTTCCAGCTTCACCAGCTCTAGCAGCCTCAATAGTCGCATTTAAAGCTAACATGTTTGTTTGCTCTGCGATATTCTCTATTGACTCTACAAACAATCCAATATCATTAATAATTGATGTTAGCTTTTCAACTACAGAAATAAGCTTTTCAGCAGTTGAATAGGTTTCAAATGATTTATCTCTTAATGTATTTACTGATTCCATACCAATTGTATTTAGGTCACTTATTTTGTCAGTATCAGATATTATTATATTATATGCTTCTGATACAAAGGTTATTTGCTCTGCTAGCTTTTCAACTAGCTTTAGACCTTGCTGAGAGTCAATGGCTTGAGTAGTTGCTCCCTTTGCTATATCATCAATGGTTTTAGTAACGTCTTCTAAAGAATCAGAGGCGTTTTGTGCAGTTGCTGCAACCTTATTAGAGGCAACAACAATGGAATTGGAAAGACTAAAGAAATTGTTAATAAGTGACCTGATATCGCTTAAGAACACATTAAGATTGGTAGCTACACCATTCAAAGCTCCCATTTCCTTTGACATTATAAGCTTAGTTAGGTCACCATCCTTAATAGCTGCCATATCGTCTGTGAGCTTTTTAACTAATGCTTTAGTAGCAGATTCTACAATAAATTTTGTAATTGCAAAAGCAGAGATTATACTAGCTAATAAAAAGAAAAGTATTGACAAAAAATTACTTCCTTCTTTAACTATCAGCAAATTTAAGACTCCAAAAGCTACACCAACAATTGCTGATAAAATAATGATTTTTCCAAATACACTGCCTGGATTAGATTTACTAGTCTTGTTCATTTGAAAACTCCCCCTTATACACTGAAATTACTTACAGGTACTATGATTATTTAGTACATAAATAATTCAGTTATGTACTAAAATATGATGTAATATTATTCTACCAAACTCTTTTGTTTTCTACAATATTTATTTTTTAATAATTGATTTCTATATTGTCCTACTATTTCCATAATAGTACTTAAAATAGTAATAGCAAGGCTCTTATTCTGAAACGAATACCACTTGCTATGTATGTTTATAAAATTATGGTCTATAAAAAATAGGGAAACTCAAACAAATCTTTATCTTGACACTTTAAATGCGTTAAAGTATAATTGTATACAAGAATACAACTATACTTTAATGATTAAAACGGTATACAAATACAAATATCATAATTAATATATTGAAGTTTTGCTTGTCTTAGATGGAGGCGTAAAATGGCTGGGTTCCAGATAGATGGTGAAGAATTACATATTCATTCACTTAGAGGTAAAATATTTACTCAATTGGAAAACGATATTTTGAGAGGGAAGTATAAAACAGGAGATGTCCTTAATGAGACTAAGCTTTCAAATGAGTTAGGAGTAAGCAGAACTCCCATTCGTGAGGTTTTAAGGCAATTAGAGCTTGAGGGCTTGGTTATTTCTATACCAAATAAAGGAACTATAGTAAGAGGATTAACTAAGGAAGATATTGAAGATATTTATGAAATTAGAGTTTTAATTGAGGGTGTTGCCGCAAGAAGGGCTACTGAGAAGATTACAACCGAGCAGCTTGCAGAATTAGAAGAGATTATTCATTTTGAAGAGTTTTACACAACCAAGAACGATGTTGCACATTTAATAAAGCTTGACAATAGATTTCATGAATTAATTTATAGAGCAAGTAATAGTCGCCTATTGTTGAGAACATTGTCTAGTTTCCATCATTACGTAGAAATGGTTCGAAACGAATCCTTTAAGGTGGGAGTTTTTGCACATGCAGTATTAGATGAGCATAGAGCTATCTATAGTGCCATTTCAGAAAAAAATTGTGAATTAGCTGAGGTCTTAATGGTAAGCCATATAAAAAACGCGTTTACAAGAATAGAAGGTAGTTTGCAATAATATAATATTTATGTGATTTAAATATATGATATCAGCAATGATAGAGTATTATTTCATGCAAAACTAATAATTTGTTGAGTTGCATATATTGAAAAAAATATAAATCATAATAATTGTATTAATATATATTTTATATATTTAATTTAAAAAATTTGGAGGTGTTAATGTGAAAAAATTTGTAAGCAATAAGATATCTGAAGAATATGTCGAGAATTATTATAATAGTGTTGAGGATAGGATTGTTAATGGAAACACTTTCAAACAGGGTATCCATGACAAATATGACGTTAAACGCGGTCTTAGAAATAAAAATGGGACGGGCGTATTGGTAGGACTTACAGAGATAGGTGAGGTACATGCTTACGTTATGGATGAAAACGAAAAAATTCCTGTAGAGGGTAAGCTTAGGTACAGGGGTATAGATGTTTTTGACTTGGTTAAGGGTGCACAGGATGATGATAGATTTGGTTTTGAGGAATGTTGCTATTTATTGTTGTTTGGACATTTACCTAGTAAAAGCGAGTTGCAGGACTTTCAGAACATTATAGGAGCGTATAGGGTTCTGCCAGAAGGCTTTGTAAGGGATATGATACTAAAGCTACCTAGTAAGGACATTATGAACAAGCTAGCAAGAAGCGTTTTAGCGACATATTCCTTTGATGATAATCCAGATGATATAAGTACAAAGAATATTTTAAAGCAGAGTATTGAGCTCATATCAAGATTTCCAGTGTTAGCTTCATATGGATATCAGGCAAAAGCACATTATCACGATGGTAAAAGCCTATTTATTCATACTCCTAAGGAAGAACTAAGTACTGCTGAGAATATACTAAGATTGCTTAGACCAAATAAGGATTATGATCAGGTAGAAGCTAAAATTCTTGATTTAGCTTTAGTGTTACATGCTGAGCATGGTGGAGGAAATAACTCAACATTTACTACTCATGTTGTTTCATCATCAGGGACTGATACATATTCAGCCATAGCTGCAGCACTTGGATCACTAAAAGGACCTAAGCATGGTGGTGCCAATATTAAGGTTACTCATATGATGAATGAAATCAAAAGTAATGTTAAGGATTGGTCAAACGAAGAAGAGGTTAGACAGTATTTAATTAAAATCCTTAAGAAAGAGGCTTTTGATAAGTCTGGATTGATATATGGTATAGGTCATGCAGTATATACCCTATCTGACCCAAGATGTATTATGCTAAAGGAAAAATCAAAGGAGCTTGCTAAGGTAAAGGAAAGAATGAGTGAATTTGAATTGTACTCACTTATTGAAAGAATAGCTCCTGCTATATTTAATGAGTTTAAGAATACTGATAAGGCGTTGAGTGCAAATGTAGACTTCTATTCTGGTTTTGTATACGATATGATGGATATACCTGTTGAAATGTATACGCCTTTGTTTGCAATTTCAAGAATTCCTGGTTGGTGTGCTCATAGAATAGAGGAAATGATAAATGGTGGAAAAATAATTAGACCAGCGTATAAAAGTGTGAAGGGCAGGCTTAATTATATACCACTAGAGCAAAGATAATGATTTAATGAAGCTATAAATAGAAGAGGAGTAATTTGTAATAAAAGGTTTTGCAAATTACTCCTCTTTTACTGTGTAAACAGCAAGGTTCTTACTTCTCCATAAACTTTGATTGTGTTGGAGAAGTAAGGTTTATATTTATGCTAGTGGTGGATTAAAAACCCTTTTTGCAAGCTCTGTATCTAGTGCAAACAATCCATTAGGGTCATTATTTATGAGCTTGAGCTTTTTTAGGACACCATCCATAGTTGCTTCTTCTTCAATCTGCTCATTTACAAACCATTGAAGAAAGGCATTTGTTTTATGATCTCTTTCTTCTATTGCTAAATCAACTAGCTTATATATAGATTCTGTTACAAATTTTTCGTGATCATAGGTTTTTTGAAAAACATCTTCAGCAGAGGTAAAAGTATTCGGGGGAGCTTCTAGTGTCTCTAGAGTCACTTTGCTTCCTGCCTGTATTACATAATCAAAAAACTTCATTGCATGAAATCTTTCTTCTTTAACCTGTACATCAAAAAAATTTGCAAACCCATCAAGATTTTCATCAGCAAAATAAGCCTTCATTGATAGGTAAAAATACTCTGAATATAATTCCTTCTGTATTTGCTGATTTAACATCTCAGCCATTCTCTCGCTTAACAAATTGAACACCTCCATAATTTAGAAACATCTTAGTGAATATTATATCACACAAAAACAGCTTTTAAACAAAATTATTCTAAGCTTTTTGAGTTGTTACATATTTATGCAAATTTATGCTTAATAAGTGCAGTATTACGTAAAAAGTATTACTTTAATTATTGATGGAGAAATGTTGTCCTCTATAATTTATCTTATATATATTATATTTATAATATATATCTAAATGTATTTTTTCAAAAACACTGTATTCATCTTTGAAATGCATAGGAAATATAGCGGCATCTTTTAAATTAAGGTTACTTATACAGTAATTTAATGTCCAATCCAATGCTTGTCCGAGTCTTGGGTCTACAGGTATAAAGGCTAGATCAATATTATAATCTTTAATCTTTGCTATTTCATTCTTAAACTTAATTTCTATATCGTGATTCCATTTGAAGCCTTCACTTGGCCAATACCACCAGTTTAAATCACCTAAATGTAAGATTGTAAGTCCATCAACCTTAATAATAAATGCTATACCTTTATCATTTGAAGACAAAGCTTCTACTTCCAAGTTGTTGACGTTAATTGAAGAACTAGGTTTAAGTATATACAAATTATCTGGGATACCTTTTACTTTAATATCGTAAGATATAATGTAGTTAATGTTATCATTATTTTTCCATTTTAAAACAACTGGATTGTAGTGGTCATAATGAGAATGAGATGAAAGCACATAAATAGGCTTAGATTTAGAATAATTAAGTAGAATATTAATGTCAATAACCCCACCAGAAAATACAGAAGCGTGGAATTCACTTTCTTTACTTGCTTTTGTTAAATAGTAATCAATAATTAGAACACTTGACTCAGTTTCTACCACAAATCCACTATTATATAAATACCACACATTAATTTTTGATTTCATAGATACCTCAAGTTAGTAAATATATTATTATTTTTATACCGTATTAATAGACTATATCGACTTTTATCGTGCAGGTATTATTTCTACCCAATATCCATCAGGATCCTCAATAAAATAAACACCCATAGCTTTATTTTCATAGCAAATACAGTTATTCTCTTTGTGCAACTCGTATGCAGCATCAAAATCATCGACACAAAAAGCAAGGTGGATTTCATTATCACCTAAATTATACGGTCTTTCCCATTCCGTTAACCATGTAAGCTCTAAAAGGTGTGTTGATGTACCATCACCCATAAAAACAAGCTTAAAGCTTTTGTCGGTAGCTTCACTTTGTCTAATTATATTAAGACCTAAGTTCTCTTCATAAAATTTGATGCTCTTTTCTAGATTAAGAACATTTATATTGTTATGATTAAATCTAAAATTCATGATAACTCCTTCTTTGCCTAAATATTTAATAATAGTTAAGAACCTTTTTTCTTTGGAATTAAAAAAAATGAAGAGTCAAACTCTTCATTTTTTTTTAAACTATCTGTTATAGTTTCTGTTATTTCTTTGTTGTTTTCTTGCTCTTCTGCAATCAGGACATCTTTGTGGTTCATTTTCAAAACCTTTTTCTTTGTAGAAAGCTTGCTCGCCTTCAGTAAAGATGAACTCTGAATTACAATCTTTGCATACAATTGTCTTATCAGTCATTATGAATTTACCTCCTTAATAATCTAGGAACTAACTGATTCTTGACTCCGTTCTCCTATATTTATTAAAGAGACTCAGTACAAAAATTAATTAACCCGCTGATGCTTTTCAACATCAAAATTAGTATATCACTAAATACTAAATAATGCAATAGGGTTTTTTAAATATGGTTATTTTTAAGATATAAAAGCTGTAATAATATTTAGTACTATATTGACATATTAGCATTACTATTTTACAATTACTATGGCGTAAATAATTATTGATAAGAAAGGCACTAAATTACTAAATTTCAGATTATGCAATACTAACAACTAAGACTAAAAAACAAATAGTAAAAAAACATATTAATAAAGAAAAGATAGGAAGAAAACAATGACAACAATAAGTAACTTAAAAAATATTGCAATTATTGCACACGTAGACCATGGAAAGACTACCCTTGTTGATGTAATGCTAAAACAGAGCGGGGTATTTAGAGAAAATGAACAAGTAAAGGAAAGAGTAATGGACTCAAATGATTTGGAAAGAGAAAGAGGCATTACTATTCTATCAAAGAATACTGCATTATCGTATAAAGGCACAAAAATAAACATTGTTGACACACCAGGACATGCTGACTTCGGCGGAGAGGTTGAGCGTGTACTTAAAATGGTAGACGGTGTATTGCTTTTAGTTGACGCATTTGAGGGTGCAATGCCACAGACCAGATTTGTATTGAAAAAGGCATTGCAACTAAGCCGTAAGCCAATAGTCGTAATTAATAAAATTGATAGAAAGGAAGCACGTGCTGATGAGGTTATTGATGAGGTTTTAGATTTGTTTATTGAGCTTGGAGCTGATGAAGATCAATTGGAATTTCCTGTAGTTTTTGCTTCAGCTAGAGATGGCTATGCACTTAAGCAGCTTAATGATGAACCCAAGAATTTAGAGCCACTATTTGATATGATTTTGGAGCATGTACCAAGTCCAGTAGGTGATATTGAAGGTGGCTTGCAATTACTAGTTTCTAGTATCGATTCAGACGAATACGTGGGTCGAATAGCTGTAGGTAGAGTAGAGAGAGGCGTAATAAAATACGGTCAACAGGCAGTTATTTGTCGAAAGAGTGGAAAATTAGACAATGTAAAAATAAGTAGGCTGTACATGTTTGAAGGCTTAAAGAGAGTGGAGGTATCTGAAGCGAAGGTAGGCGACATTGTTGCCGTATCTGGGATAACAGATGTTAACATAGGCGAGACAATCTGCTCACTTAGTAATCCAGAGCCACTTCCATTTATAGATATTGATCAGCCAACGATTTCAATGAATTTTATAGTTAATAATAGTCCTTTTGCTGGAAGAGAGGGTACATTTGTTACTTCTAGACACTTAAGAGATAGACTATTCAAGGAATTGGAAACTAATGTAAGCTTACGGGTTGAAGAGACAGAGTCAGCTGACTCATTTAAGGTATCAGGTAGAGGAGAACTTCATTTGTCTATACTAATTGAAACAATGCGAAGGCAAGGGTACGAGTTTCAGGTATCAAAGCCAGAGGTTATTTATAAAGAAATCGATGGTGTTCTTTGTGAGCCTATAGAAGATCTTATTATTGAAGTTCCAGAGGATTTTATGGGGGTAGTAATAGAAAAATTAGGACCAAGAAAAGCTGAGATGGTAAATATGAAATCGGCTGCTCAAGGATATATGAGGCTTGAATTTAAGGTTCCTGCAAGAGGGTTAATTGGATTCAGATCAGAATTTTTGACTGATACAAAGGGAAATGGTATAATGAATCATATATTTAATGGATTTGAACCATATAAAGGAGATGTGATATCCAGAACAAGAGGGTCAATTGTTGCTTGGGAGGATGGAGAGAGTGTAACCTATGGGTTGTATAATGCACAGGACAGAGGCTCCTTGTTTATTGGACCTGGGGTAAAGGTTTATCAGGGGATGATAGTAGGTGAATGTGCCCGAAATGAGGATATGATAATTAATGTTTGCAAGAAAAAGCAGGTTACTAATATTAGAGCATCAGGGTCTGATGAGGCTCTAAGACTAACACCTCACAGAGTTTTAAGCCTTGAACAGGCGTTAGAGTTCATTGCAAACGATGAGTTAGTAGAAGTAACACCACTTTCAATTAGACTTAGAAAAAAAATTCTGGATGCGAATCTAAGAGCAAGGCAGCAGAAAAAGAAATAAGAATAAAACAAGTAGAGGTGTTTTGCTACACATGGAGGAAAATATATGGCCAGAAGAAAACAGAAGAACAAAAAAAATTTTGGTTTAAGATTTCTTTTATTGATTATTGTTGTATTTACCGTATTTATGATAAGTGCTTCTATTTCATATAAATTTATTGTTCAGTATCAGGAACAGCTTGAAGCATCAGGAGAGATAGTAATTCCTCAAAATGAACAGATACTCTTTGAGGTGCCAAAGGGAGCTACTACCTCTGATATAGCAAGAAAACTGCAAAGAGAAGGGTTTATTAGTAACGCAAAGTTTTTTGAGTTATGGTCAGAAATTCAGGGATATAATGGTGATTACAAGGCTGGAATACATATTATTAGTAAAAATCTTTCAATGGAAGGAATAATGATGGTGCTTACTAGTAATCCAGTAGCCGATCCATCTTTGAATGTGAGATTTTATGAAGGGAAATCATATATTGTAGCAAGAGAGCTGATGTCTGCTGATGGAAAAATAGATAAGGATAAAATGGATAATGTAGTAATAAATCCTGAGTTTGAATATAAGTTCCTAAAGGATATACCAGACAGAAAATATAAGCTTGAGGGATACTTATATCCCCAAACGTATCAGATTGAAGAAGGCTGGAGTGAAGAGCAGATTATTGACAGGGCATTAAAGTACTTGAACAAGCTTTTCAAAGAGGAATACTATACCCGTTCACAAGAGATGAATATGACTATAGATCAAGTCTTTACACTTGCTTCATTAATTGAAAGTGAGGCAAAGTATGAAGAAGATAAGAAGATAATTTCAAGTGTATTTCATAATAGACTTGAAATAAATATGCCTTTGCAATCAGATGCAACAATACAGTATATACTAGAAAACCAAGGAAAAGAAAGAGTTGAAGTAGTTTTAAACGAGCATACAAGCATACAGGATCCATATAATACATATCAGTACAAGGGGCTACCACCAGGCCCCATATGTTCCCCAGATATAGCTTCAATAGAAGCAGCTTTATATCCTGAAGATACGGATTACTTATACTTTTTTGCTAAGCCAGATGGAAATAATGAATACAATGTATCATTTGAGGACCATACAAATGGTATGAGAAAGTATGGTTTAATTAAATAGAATAAAAATAGAATTGAAATAGAAAAACATTGAGTGTGATAGATTTGATAAGACATGAATATATAGACCAGTATATAAGAAACACTATAAAGAGAGAAACAGGGATATTAAAAGAGCTAGAGCAGTATGCTATGGAGCATGGTGTGCCTATAATCCAGCCTGAGGTGGCGAGGATGCTATCTGTAATAATTAGAATACATAAGCCTGAAAAGGTTCTTGAGGTAGGAACAGCTATTGGTTATTCCGCAATAACGATAGCAGGAGTGCTTGGAGAAAAAGGGCTTATTGACACGGTAGAGATAAGTGAAGAGAAGGCAATACTAGCAAATGATAACATATATAGAGCAGGACTTAAGCATAGGATTAATATAATAGTAGGAGATGCGGCTGATGTACTTAAATGTCTTGACAAAAATTATGACATGATATTTATGGATGCCGCAAAAGGGCAGTACCCCGACTTATTACCTGAGTGCTTACGCATGCTAAATTCTGGTGGGGTATTAATATCAGACAATATTCTTTTTAAGGGCTTAACAGCAAAGGAACAGGTTAAAAGGAAAAACAGAACAATATCAAACAGGTTGAAGCAGTATTTATCTGAGTTGTGTAATCACCCAGATTTAGAAACAAGTATAATTCCTATTGGAGATGGGGTTTCTATTAGCTATAAGAAATAAGGAGTTTAGTAAATGCAAAAAGTTGAGTTGCTTGCACCAGCAGGGGATATGGAAAAATTACAAATGGCAATTGTATACGGAGCAGACGCTGTATATTTTGCAGGGAAAAAGTATGGCTTAAGAGCTGCTGCTGGAAATTTTTCGTTAGATGAAATGAAGGAAGGAATAAGCTTACTTCATTCTATGGGTAAAAAAGGCTATTTGACCATGAATATGATACCTCATAACAAGGATTTATCTGAAATAGACGAATATATAAAAAGGGTTTCTGAGATAGGTGTAGATGGAGTAATTCTATCTGATCCTAGTATTCTACAAGCTGTAAAGGACATAAATCCATGTATGGAAATTCACTTAAGTACACAGGCAAATAATACAAATTGGAAAAGTGCTGAGTTTTGGTATAAACAAGGGGTAAAACGCGTTGTACTTGCTCGTGAGCTTTCTTTAGAAGAAATAAATGAGATTAATAGCAAGAAGCCTGTAGATTTGGAACTTGAAGCATTTGTCCATGGAGCTATGTGTATTTCTTACTCTGGACGTTGTCTGTTAAGTAATTATATGGTGCATAGAGATGCAAATCAAGGTGATTGTGCTCATCCCTGTAGATGGAATTATCATCTTGTGGAGGAAACACGTCCTGGTGAGTATATGCCAGTATATGAAGATGAGACAGGTACCTTTATTTTTAATTCAAAGGATCTTTGTATGATAAAACATATACCTCAGCTTATTGAAAGTGGTATATATAGCTTTAAGATAGAAGGAAGGATGAAAAGCTCATTCTATGTTGCTACTATTGTACGTGCATACAGAAAGGCAATTGATGAATATTACAATAGTATTAAACAAGAATTACCATATAAATATAATACTGAATGGTATGATGAGGTTTCTAAGGTGAGTAACAGGAGCTTTACCACAGCCTTTTTCTTCGGTAAGCCTGGAAAGGACGAACAGAATTACGGAACTAGCTCGTATGTAAAAAACTATGATTTTATTGGTCGGGTTCTTGAGTACAGCAATGAGACAGGTATAGCTGTAGTTGAACAGAGAAATAGGATTTTTAAAGGGGAAGATATAGAGATTATGAATCCAACAAAGGGTATTGTTAAACAGAAGATTCACTGGATGAAAAATGATAGGGATGAGCTTATAGATGTAGCACCTCATCCAAAGATGATTATTAAGCTTCCTGTTGATGAAGTGGTAGAGCAATATGCAATGCTAAGGAGAGAAATAGTAGTCCAATAGTGTTGAAATAATTTTTGCGATTTGATAAAAATATTGATAATAAACCATTAAGTTTTTAAAATCGCCAAGACAAAATGGCTTGGAAACCAATTATAGCAGTTATTTTTGCAAAATGTATGGGGGAGATAACATGAAGAGGTTTTTTGATTTTTTTAAGGATAAACTAATATTTACATTAGGCTTTATAGTTCTAACAATAGTATTTTCTATTTTTTTTCTAAGCATCCCGCAAAAAAATTCCTTTCCATTGCTCATACTTCTTACAGCAATGTTTATTTATGTGGCTGTTATAGGAGTTGAGTACTATAAATATATTAGGTTTGTTAAGGAGCTTATTGAATTCCAAAAGGATTCTGATTTTTTTGTGAAAGCAAACTCAACCGAACAAAGATTTTGTCTAGAGATGATAAATATAATAAAAAAGCAAGCCTGCAGGGAAAAAGATAATAATATAGAAAAGAATGATCTACTAAAGAATACAGTAAATAAATGGGGATTAATGCAAAAACAAACAGCTACTCAATTGATAGAATTAATAAATAGTACAACAAGGCTTAGCATACCAAGAGAGGTTAAAGAACCAATTGAGGACATTAAGTACTACTGTGATAAGATATTAAACGATACAAAAATGCTCTCAGAACTAACAAAGCTAGATGAAGTGTCTGATAATAAAGAGATGGATAAATATAATTTAGTAGATCAAGTGACATACATAATTGAAAGTAATAAAAAGTCATTTAGTTATAATGGAGTAACGCCTGAAAACAAAATTTCAGAAGAAGAGGTTTACATAACAACTGACTTGAAATGGAATGGAATAATGATTAGGCATATACTCTCAAATGCAGTTAAATTTTCATGTATCAAAGGTGAAAGTACTACGATAACCTTTGATATTATTAAGAAAGACCATGATGTTATATTGGAAATACATGATCAAGGAATAGGAATTCCAGAAGATGAAATAAATAAAATTTTTCTTCCATTCTTTACAGGTAAGAATGGAAGTCTATACTCTGATTCAACAGGATTAGGACTATATATTAGTAAATGTATAGCAGATGGCTTGGGGCATGAACTAAAAATAGAGTCGGATCATGAAAATGGAACGAAGGTTAGTATTGTTTATATGCGTGCTTGAAATATATGCATATTATTAAACATCTTTAGTATTTATTAGAGCAGCATTTATATCTTCATGAAAGTGTTTATCACCAAGAGTATTAACAAATTCATACTTAATTAAGGCTTTTAGAGGTTGCTCCTGCACATTAGTTAAATGTAACTGTGTGCCTTGCTTCATACACTTTTTATATAGGCTATATAGTGCGTGAAAACCAGTAGCATCAATTGTTGGTACACTTTTCATAACAAGGATTAAAATCTTTGGAGTATCTTGTATTTGATCAATAACACTAACAAATTTTTCGGCTGCACCAAAAAAGAATGGACCATTGATTTCATATATTAATATATGCTTAGGAATGACTTTATTTAGCCTAAGGGTGCTATCAGGAGGATCAGGTAAATCTGAAAGCTCTTCAGTTATACTATTAATTTGAGTAACATCAGACATACGCTTCATAAATAATATTGCAGCCAAAACCACACCAAACTCTATTGCAATGACTAAATCAAAAACTACAGTTAGTAGAAATGTTACTAATAGTACAGTGATATCGCTTTTAGGAGCTTTTATAAGCTGAATTATAGAATTCCATTCATTCATGTTATACGCTACTACTAGTAGAATAGCAGCAAGACAACATAACGGAATGTGCTTTGCGTATGGCATAAATAATAATGTAATTACAAGAACTGTAGCTGAATGAACAATACCAGCAATAGGAGTACTGCCTCCGTTTTTAACATTAGTAGCAGTCCTTGCTATAGCACCTGTAGCAGGCAAACCACCAAATAGACCAGAAGCAATATTTGCAATACCCTGAGCAACGAGTTCCATGTTTGAACGATGTCTTCCGCCAATCATACCATCAGCAACAACAGCAGATAGTAAGGACTCTATACCTGCGAGTATAGCGATAGTAAAGGCTGGCTGGATAAGAGTAGAGATTGTATTTAAATCAAGCACTGGTATTGTTGGTATAGGGAGGGCGGAGGAGATTTCTCCGAATCTTGCTCCAATAGTCTCAACATCAATTTTAAAAATTAAAGTAATTGATGTTATTGTTAAAATAGCAATTATTGAGCCAGGGAGCTTCTGTCCTATCTTGGGAATTCTTGGCCAAATAATTATTATCGCTATAGAAAGTAAGCCTAAAAGAAAGCTACTAAGATTAATTGTATTTATGTGTGCAATATAAGCCTTTATTTTTTCAATAAAATCAGAGGGCAATGACTCTATTTGAAAGCCAAAAAAATCCTTTAGTTGAGTAAGAGCTATAGTAATGGCAATACCACTTGTGAAGCCAGTAGTAATAGGGTGAGGTATAAATTTAATGATACTACCAAACCTTAGTAGCCCCATAAAAATTAAAATAATGCCTGCCATTATTGTTGATATAATCAATCCTGATATACCATGCTTTTCAATTATTCTATATACAATAATAACAAAAGCACCAGTAGGTCCACCTATTTGAACCCTACTACCACCAAAAAAGGAAATCAGAAAACCTGCAATAATGGCTGTATGCAAACCCTTTTCTGGTGACATACCTGAGGCTATTGAAAGTGCAAGAGATAATGGAATAGCAATTATTCCTACAATGATACCAGCGGTAATATCCTTAAGTAACTGGGGTTTACTATAATGGCTTAGAACTGTAAACAGCTTTGGTTTAAACATAAATTATGCCTCCCATTAAATAAGCTTTAAATTAAATAAGCTTCAAATATTAGTTTTAATTATTTTAAATTAGAAGCTTGTTGTTAGGTCAATAAAAACTTATTAACAATGTAAGTATTAGCTATAATTATTGTATACAAAATACACGCAAATTCTAGTATAACAGATTTAATAACATAATATATATGAAAAATCTACAAAAAATCATATTAAATACGGAAAGTATTTGTATAATATTTATATTTATTAGTACATTTCAGAATAATTGTGTTAACAAGGCAAAAAGCTTTTATGAAAAACATAGATATAAACCAATTAGTATGCTAATATTATTTACAAGGTAGTAAATACTGAGGGAGAGATTTTATGGTTAATTATTTAAGTATTTTTGTTAATAATTCAGGATTAGATAGTAATACTTTTAAGATATTAATTTCGCTTGCAATAGCAATTATTTTAATACTAATAAAGAAACTAATACAATTGGTTTTGCAGAACAGTAAGAAGGAGATTCAATACAAATATAAAAGAAAAAAGATTATTGACTATACAACAACTACACTGATAATTATGTTGATTGCTATTACTTGGTTTGAAGAAACAAAATCAGTGACGACATTTTTGGGGTTATTTTCTGCTGGTCTTGCAATATCGTTGAAGGATCTTATAGTTGGTCTTGCAGGCTGGATTTTTATACTTTGGAGAAAACCCTTCTCCGTAGGTGACAGAATAGAGATAAACAATAAAGCAGGGGATGTTATTGATATCAGACTGTTTCAATTCACTATTCTGGAAATAGGTAATTGGGTTCATGGTGACCAAAGCACTGGAAGAATAATACATATTCCGAATAATGAGGTTTTTATTTATTCCATTGCAAATTATAGCAAGGGGTTTCAATACATATGGAATGAGATACATGTACTAGTTACCTTTGAGAGTAATTGGCAGCATGCGAAAAGCTTATTACTTAACATAGCTAAAAAGCATACAGAGCATTTAACAGAAGAAGCAGATAAAAAGGTGAAAAATGCGGCTAAGAGGTATATGATATATTATTCAAGATTAACACCAACAGTTTATACAAAAGCCGTTGATAGTGGAGTATTACTAAGCATTAGATACTTGTGTGAGCCTAGAAAAAGACGTGAGACTGAACAGTTAATTTGGGAAGACATTTTAATAGGGTTTAAAAGTGAAGAAAATATTGATCTAGCATATAAGACTACAAGAATTTTCAATAATACTAATGAGGGTAAGACTTACTCAGAAAAGGAACTCATAAATTAAATACTGACAACGCAAAAAGCTTAAACGAAGGTCTTGCATGTTTAGCTTAATATGGTATAATACAATAAGGTATTCGGGAGTGACTAGAAAACGGTCAAGAATATAGTATAGAATAATGATGGTGATTTAATGATAAAAAGCATGACTGGTTTTGGAAGATATGAGTATAGGGAAGGGCAGGTCACTGCTGAAGCAGAGATTAAGTCTGTTAATCATAGATATTGTGATGTGTATGTAAAGCTTCCAAGAAATCTAAATTATTTTGAAGATAAAGTAAAAAGGCTTATTGCAGGATACGTATCTAGAGGCAAAATGGATGTTTACCTATCATATCTAAATGAAGGTGATGACTCAAAAGAGGTTATAATTGACGAAGCTTTAATTGATGCATATTACCGTGCATTAGATAAAATATCAAAAAAGTACAATCTAGAGAATGATGTTTCTCCTTATATACTTGGTAGATTTCCTGACGCACTAAAGGTTGAAAAGGCAGAAGAGGATGAGGCTTCTATATGGGCTGTCCTTGAGGCTTGCCTAATTAATGCTATTAACCAATTGGTTGAAATGAGGTTAATAGAGGGAGAAAAGCTAAGTAATGATATTTTAGATAAACTAACCAGCATGGAGGCGTATATAAAAAACATATCTGAACAAGCACCTCTTGTAGTTGATGAATATAAACAAAAGCTGGAGAATAGGATTAGAGACTTAATGGGTCAAAACCAAGTGGATGAAATAAGGCTGGCAACTGAAGTAGCTATATTTGCAGATAAATGCAGTATAGATGAGGAATTAGTAAGGTTGAGTAGTCATATATCTCAACTAAGAGACATTCTAAAGCAGGATGACCCTGTTGGGAGAAAATTAGATTTTCTTATACAGGAAATGAACAGAGAAGTAAATACAATAGGCTCAAAAGCTAATAATTTGGAGATAACTAAAAATGTTGTTGAACTGAAAAGTGAGCTTGAAAAAATAAGGGAGCAGGTTCAAAATTTAGAGTAAAAAATGTTACAAAAAATAGATTACAGAATGAGAAAGGTTTGAGTATAAGTGAAGCTTATTAATATAGGATTTGGTAATATTGTATCAGCAAGTAAAATTATTGCCATTGTTAGTCCTGAATCTGCACCTATAAAAAGAATGATACAGGAAGCGAGAGATGGTGGAGCACTAATTGATGCTACATATGGCAGAAGAACCAGAGCAGTTATAATAACCGATAGTAGCCACATAATTCTTTCTGCAATTCAACCTGAAACTATAGCACACAGGTTAGATAATAAAGAAACTACAAATGATGAAACTGAAACCTTAGAAGAATGAAGGTATATAAGATTTAGTACAAAAAGTGCTGTTAAATTAAATGTAAGTGACTAATATTGTTGCTTACTTTAGAATAAATGATAAAATAAGGAGTGTTATTTATGATTAAACCATCAATGGGTGAGCTTTTAACAAAGGTTGATAGCAGATATTCTTTAGTTATTGCTGTTGCAAAAAGAGCAAGACAATTAACTGAGGATACAATGAGCATTAATATTAAGAAGGTAACTAAGCCTGTTTTAACTGCAATTAAGGAAATTGACAGTGGAAAGGTTATCTGTTATAGAGATTAAACTAAATATACAATATCGGATTACACTCTACTAAGAGTTGTAAAGTGTTAATTAGCTACAAGGGCTACTTAACAAAAAAGAAGGTACAAATGGATAGGAAAGTAAACATTGTAGTAGGAGTGTGTGGCGGAATAGCTGCATATAAGACTGTAGAAGTAGTTAGCAGGCTAAAGAAAACGGGATATAATGTACATGTAATAATGACACGAAATGCACAGGAATTTATTACACCTTTGACCTTTCAGACAATATCATCAAATAAGGTAGATACTGATATGTTTGAAAGACCTGATGTATGGGATGTGCATCATATTTCCCTTGCCCAAAAGGCTGACTTAGTTCTGGTTGCACCTGCAACAGCCAATATTATTGGTAAGATAGCTACTGGTATAGCTGACGACCTTCTATCAACAGTAATAATGGCAACAAAAAGCAAGGTTGTATTTGTTCCTGCCATGAATACTGCTATGTTTGAAAATTCAATTGTACAAGAAAATATTTCAAGACTTCAAAAGGCTGGATACTGTTTTATTGAGCCTGATATAGGATTAATGGCATGTGGAACAGCTGGTAAAGGTAGATTTCCCGAGCCAAAGGATATAGTTGAGTATATAAAGTCAGTACTAATAAGTAACAATAAGGATTTTGATGGTAAAAGGGTTTTGATATCTGCTGGACCTACCAGGGAAATGATAGACCCAGTTAGATTTTTATCTAATAGGTCTTCAGGTAAAATGGGGTATGCGATTGCTCAGGCTGCATATTATAGGGGTGCTGATGTAAGACTTGTAACAGGTCCAGTAGCTGATCATATATCAAAACAAATATCTTCTGATATAAATGTAATAAATGTGACTACCGCTACTGAAATGAATACAGTAATGCTTAGTGAGTATCATAACTGTGATATAGTAATTATGGCTGCAGCTGTTGCCGACTATATGCCAAAATGCTTTTCTAATATGAAAATAAAAAAGAACGAAGAGGAGCTTTCGTTTAAGCTGGTAAGAACACCAGATATAGCAAAAAATCTAGGCGAGATTAAGTCTTATAATAAGCTACATATAGGCTTTGCAGCTGAAACAGAGAATCTCATAGAAAATTCATTAAATAAAATTGGAAAAAAGAAATTAGATTTTATTGTTGCTAATGACATTACTCAAAAGGGAGCTGGCTTTGAGGTAGACACTAACATTATAAAAATTATAAAACCTAATAAAGAAATAATAGAATATCCTATATTAAGCAAAAAAGAAGCTGCTAATGCAATACTTGATGAGGTTTCAAAGCTGATCAAGTAAACAGATAAACAAAAATGGAAAAATAAAGGGTGAAAGAAAATAATCTGTATAATTACATAGATAAATAAGGTTTAAATGTAGTTTTCTTTCGACACACTTTTTTATAAAGAAAGGAATGGTTGTAAATAATGAAGGTTGAAAAAACAATGGAGAAAATAGTTGCACTTTGTAAGAATAGAGGATTTATTTTTCAAGGCTCTGAAATATATGATGGTTTAGCTAACACATGGGACTATGGTCCTTTAGGCGTTGAACTAAAAAATAATGTAAAAAAGGCGTGGTGGGAAAAGTTTATTCAAAAAAACCCATATAACGTAGGTGTTGACTGTGCTATACTAATGAATCCTCAAGTTTGGGTTGCTTCAGGGCATGTTGGAGGCTTTTCAGACCCACTGATAGATTGTAAGGAATGTAAGACAAGACATAGAGCAGATCAGTTAATAGAGGAGTGGAATAAGCTTAATAGTATAGATATGCAGATAGATGGGATGGATAATTCTCAATTGACAGATTATATGAATGAAAAGAAAATACCATGTCCTAATTGCGGGTCGAATAACTTTACTGAAATCAGAAAATTTAATCTTATGTTTAAAACCTTTCAAGGAGTAACAGAAGATAGTAAAAACGAGATTTTTCTAAGACCAGAAACCGCACAGGGTATTTTTGTGAATTTCAAAAACGTACAGAGAACAACTAGAAAAAAGATACCCTTTGGTATAGGACAGATTGGAAAATCCTTTAGAAATGAGATTACACCGGGCAATTTTACCTTCAGAACAAGAGAATTTGAACAGATGGAGCTTGAGTTTTTCTGTGAACCAGGTACTGATTTAGAGTGGTTCAAGTACTGGAAGGATTTTTGTCATAAGTGGTTATTGGCTCTAAGTATCAACAATGAAAGCCTAAAACTTAGAGATCATTCAGCAGAAGAGTTATCTCATTATAGTAATGCAACTACTGATATAGAGTACATGTTTCCATTTGGCTGGGGTGAGCTTTGGGGTATTGCTGACAGAACTGACTTTGACTTAAAGCAACATATGGAGCATGCTAAAGAGGATATGTCCTACTTTGATCCTGCTAAAAATGAAAAGTATATCCCATACTGTATTGAACCATCTTTAGGTGCAGACAGGGTAACACTAGCGTTTATATGTGAGGCATATACTGAGGAAGAGGTTGGAGAAGGCGACGTAAGAACAGTACTAAAATTCCATCCAGCTTTAGCACCAATTAAAATTGCAGTTCTTCCATTATCTAAAAAGCTTGATGAAAAGGCATATGCATTATATGAAAGCCTATGTGCTAAATATGTTTGCCAGTATGATGAAACAGCAAGCATTGGAAAGAGATACCGTAGACAGGATGAGATTGGAACTCCATACTGCATAACCTATGATTTTGACTCTGAGAATGACAATTGTGTTACTATAAGAGAAAGAGACTCAATGAAACAAGAAAGAGTTAGTATTAATGATTTAGACAAATATTTTGAAGATAAATTTGAATTCACAGTATAGATTAAGCATTTATGATATTTGCAATGTAAAAAAAACTAATAAATTCAGTATTTTGAGAGGATGTAACGGAGCTTTTTGTTCCTACATCCTCTTTTCTGTATTTAGCTAATTCTCTGAGAAAAGAAGTGGCTTTTTTTTGATTAGGAAAATAATTTAAAAATCAGTAATAAGTTTGTACAATTTTTAATATGTATATGGTGTGAGGAGAAGATTATAATGTAAGCGTTTAACGAAATTTAAATATGATAGAAATTCTAATGAAATTTATTAAATCGCCAAGACAAAATGTCTTGAAGGCCGCTTACGGTGGTTATTTGTCCACAGGCATGGGGGAGTTAATATGAATTATGAATGCTTTAATAAGGAAATACTTTGCTATTTACCAGATAGGGTGATTGAGCCTATTAGAATGATTGACTACAGTATTTTAAATAACATAGAAGAAATAAGGCTTAGAGTAAACAGGCCTCCTATGGTCAATATATCTGGTAAAGATTTCATACTAACTCAAAAAGGATTATGCTTACCACATGATTATGAGAATTATATAGTAGATAACATTATAATCATTTCCTCAAGTGATATGAGAAGATGCTTTGACAAAGTAAGCAAAAGCTCAGCCTTTGTATTCGCTGAGGATATAAATAAGGGATTTATTACCTTAGAGGGTGGACATAGAGTTGGCATAAGCGGTAAGGTAGTAACTAATAACGGCATTGTTAAGCAACTAAAAGAAATTTCTGGACTTAACTTCAGAATTGCCCGAGAAATAATTGGATGCTCTGAGAATTGTATTAATGAAATAATAAGAAATTCTATAGATATATACAATACACTTATTGTATCACCACCTCAGTGTGGGAAGACAACGTTGCTAAGAGACATTACTAGGGTTATAAGCTCTGGGTACAAAAAGATTGAGTTTGAAGGGGTAAAGGTAGGTTTAATAGATGAAAGAGGTGAAATAGCAGCATGTATTAATGGAGTTCCACAGAATAATATCGGCTTAAGGACTGACGTTTTAGATTGCTGTCCTAAAGCAATTGGAATGCTTATGCTATTAAGAAGTATGTCACCAAGAGTTATTATAACAGATGAATTAGGGGACAAGCATGATATAGATGCAATATTGCAGATTCATAATGCGGGTGTGAGAATTATTGCTACGGTTCATGGTTATGATTTGGAGGAACTTAAGACAAAGCCTTATATAAAGGATATTATTGCAAGCAACGTCTTTGAAAGAGTTTTAATACTAGATACAGGCTTTAAAAGGGGAGTATTAAAGAGTGTTATAAAAACCATGGAAGAGTTAATAGGTTAGCGTTTTTAAAACTTCCGATTTAATAAAAAATCATTTAAGTTTTAATAATCGCCAAGACAAAATATCTTGAAAACAGCTTACAGTGGTCATATGTACCACAGGTATGAGTGAGTAATACAGCAAAAAGGGAGAGCTTGTAAATGATACTTAAAATTTTAGGAAGCGTACTGGTTATTATTGCTTCCAGTGCAGTGGGATATTATATTTCCTTTACAAAGAGAAAAAGAGTAGCTGATATTGAGGATTTTATTAGTGCCTTTATTTTTTTTAGAAATGAAGTGGAATACTCCTCTCAGATTCTTTCTAAGGTATTTAAGCAAACATCTAAAGTAATTTCTAAAAGGGTAGCTATATTTTTTAATGAGACAGGAGTCTTAATAGAAGAAAACAAAATCTCCGCGAGTGATACATGGAAAATGATTGTTAAAAAAAATCATGAACGACTTTATTTAGATAATACTGATATAGATATTCTATATGAATTTGGTGAAAAACTTGGAGTTTCTTATATTGAAGGACATTTAAGTAATATTACATTAATCATTGAAAAACTGAAAATTCAACTTGAAAGAGCAAAAGCTGAATATAATAGAAATGGAAAGATGTTTAGAATCTTAGGAATAATAAGTGGAATTACTTTGGTCATAGTTTTAGTGTAAGTGTAGTATTCTTTTAATCTTATATGAACCTTGTTATTTGCACAATAAAAATGTGAGGTGTAGGCTATGGAGATTGATTTAATATTTAGAATAGCGGCGATAGGTATTTTAGTCTCTGTACTAAATGCAGTTTTAAAAAAGTCAGATAGGGAAGAGCAGGCAATGATGACTACTCTTGCAGGACTTATTGTAGTTTTAATGATGGTAGTAAAGGAAATTGCAAAGCTATTTGATGCAGTTAAAACCATGTTTAATTTTTAATGTAAGGACTATGTGATATGGATATAGTAAAAATAGCGATAATAGGAATTATAGCTGTAATATTGATACTTACTATTAAAAAGGACAGGCCAGAATTTGGAATAATAATAAGTATTGTTGCAGGAATTATAATAATTACATTCATTCTTGGAAAGCTTGCAGCTGTAATCAAACTATTAGAAATGTATTCAAATAAAGCAGGTATAAGTAATCAGTATTTAATAATATTGTTGAAGATTACAGGAATAGCTTATATTTCTGAATTTGCGGCTCAAATATGTAGAGATGCGGGAGAAAGTAGTATTGGCAGTAAGGTAGAAATAGCTTCTAAAATAATAATTGTAGTGGTTGGTATACCCATAATAACAGCAGTACTCGACTTAATTATCAGCTTAATAAAATGATAAAAAACAGAAATAGTATAGAACATGTAGTGTTTCATAATAATATCTAAACATAATGACATTATGTAATTACAACATTACATCTGTTTATGGAACTAGATGTGTCACAAAGCACATGTATGAATATAAGTATGTCAATTTCTATGTAAAAAAAGTAAAGAAGGTGGTTTTGAGCTTGAATATACGTATAAGAAAAGGATACATGTGTATTATAATGATTATTATTGCTGCTTGGTTTTTTTTCTTTACTCAAACACAAGTTTATGCTTCTTCGGGTAGTAATAATGAGGACGAGTATAGCTCTGCTTTTTTTCAAGATGAGATTAATAAGCTTGAGAATACAATGAATAAATTTGCTTCTGAGGATGCACAAAAAATATTCCCTGAGCTTAATCTTAGGGAAATAATAGAGAATAAAACGAATGCTAATCCAAAAAATTCACTAATGACAATTATAAATAATATAGTTCAATACGTAATAGGAGAGGTTTATCTTAATATACAATTACTAATTAAGATAATTACTATTGCTGTATTATGTGCACTGCTAAAAAACATTCAGTTAGATAATGAGAATAAAGGTAATTCTGAGCTAGCCTTTTTTGTATGCTATATCGCTCTTGTATTAATTCTAGTTATTAGTATTAAATCACTTTTTACAGATATTATAGCTACAGTTAGTAACATGACAGGCTTTATGTATGCCATAATACCTATACTAATAGCAATACTGTTGTCAGGAGGTAATGTTGTAACTACAGGTATTTTTCAGCCAATAATGATTATATTAATAGAAATTATTGGAACTTTATTTAAGACAGTAATAGTGCCCATGGTATTATTTTCAACAATACTATTTATTATCAATAATATATCAGAAAAGGTACAAATCTCAGGTTTAGCAAAGCTTATTAAGCAATTAGCAGTATGGATGACGGGAATACTCTTGACGGTCTTTGCAACAGTAGTAATGGCACAGGGGTTTGTAGGTGGGGTATCAGATGGAGTTGCACTAAAAACTACTAAGTTTGCATTAAAAACATTTATTCCTGTGGCTGGGGGATATTTATCAGACGCTACCGAGGCGGTTATGGGCTCCATGCTTATTATAAGAAACTCTATTGGAATTGCGTTAATGGTTGGCATTGTCAGTGTTTGCTTAATACCAATATTGAAGTTACTGGCTATTATTTTATTGTATAAAATAGCAGGTGCTTTGATTGAACCAATCTCAGATAAAAGGATTATAAAATGTATTGAAAGTGTGTCTGACTCTCTAAGTACAATGCTTGGAATATTGGCAGGCGTTACCTTCATGTTCTTATTATCAGTAGTAATAGTAATTGGGGTGATTAATACTTCATGGAGTATATAAAGAATTGGATAACAACAATAGTAGTTGTATCAATAATAATAATTATTATAGAAATGATTATTCCATCAGGAAAGAGTAAGAATTATATAAAAACAATATCGGGTATGGTAATAATAATTGTAATTATTACACCAATATCTCAGATTATTAGTGGTAGGATTGATTTTACAGAAAGCCTCTTTAAGAATCAGACATATATAAATAAGCTGGAAATAAAGAAGAATCACGAATTTTTTGAGAGTAAAAGAAATACTATGATTATAAATGAATATCGCAATAGAATAATTGAGCATATAAAGTATACTACTTTAAAAAGCAATTTTGTAAAAGCTGTTGAAGCAGATATTATCTTAAATGAGGATATTAATTCAAATGATTTTGGAGCGTTAAGAAGAATTTATGTATACATAGCTGTTGAGAGCGAAGGGAGTGAGAAAAGTAGTATTGTTTCTTCAGCTATCAGCCAGATTAAAAAGGTGACAATTGAAAGTGTTGAGGTAATAACCACACAAAACAATAAGAAATCAGAATTTGTTAGGGAGAGCTCAGACTCCCAACAAATACTAAACGAAAAACAACAAAGTGAAGTATTGAAGAGGCTGAGTGAAGTATTCTCAGTTGAAGAAAATAATATAATAATTGGGATTATGGAATAAAGGGGGTAACGAGGCGATGCTTACAAAAAAATTTAAGCAGATAATTCAAGATTTGTTTGAGAAAAAGGGAAGAAAAAAAATTATTGAAAATTGTGTCATAATCAGTATTATAGGTATAATAATTATTCTAATAGGGAGTTATTTTACTAAGGAGTCAAGTGATAAGTATCAGAATACAAGAACAGAGCTAGTAAAGGAGGCAAATAATAGTATAGAGCAAATTTCAATTAATGATATTGAGGTTTATAATGCTCGTTTAGAAATAAAAATGGAAAATATTTTAGGACAGATTTCAGGTGCTGGAGAAGTAAAGGTAATGATTACATATATTTCAGGCAAGGAGAAGGTTCATTTATTTAATAAAGAGGGTAGTGAAACAATTACATCAGAGCAAGATGCTGAAGGAGGAACAAGAGATATAAACGAAAAATCATACAAGGATAACCTAGCTATAGAAGAGAATGGTTCGGGAGAAGCATTGATAATAAAGGAATATGAGCCTTTGGTAAAAGGGGTGGTGGTGGTTGCAGATGGTGCTGATAGGGCTACGGTACGGGAGCAGTTGAGTAATGCAGTTAGTGTATTATTAGATGTTCCAGAGCATAAGGTCAAGATATTTAGCAGAAACATAAATTGATTTTTTGAAATATTATAGGAGGTAGAGTTTTATGAAAAAGAGACAAATAGCAGTTTTGGTTTTGGTAGTAATTATTATAGTAGCGGGTTATCTACAATATAATTACGATAAGAAGGGTTATAGTAGCTTACAAACGAATACGGATACACAAAATAATAATGAAAAAATAGGTGAAGCAATTTATGTTGACAATAGTAATGTAACCTCAAAGGGTATATTTGACTTCTTTAAGAAAAAAAATGATGAACAAAATATAGAGCCAGTACAGGAAACAGACAAAGAAAACAAAGAAAATAAAGAGAATAATGAAAATAACAATAATACTAATAGTAATGAACCTACACAAGATAACACGAGTTCATTAAATGCAGATAATAATTTGCTAATAGAAGATGAAACAAAAGAGGTTTTTGCAGGACAAAATGAGTACTTTGCTCAGGCAAGACTTGAAAAAAGCAGAACGCGTGGTCAAGAAGAGGAAATACTAAGAAATATTACGAAGGACGATAGTGCTGCAAAGGATATAAAGAATAAGGCTTATGAAAAGCTGATGAACGTAGTTAACAATAATGAAATAGAAATGAAGATTGAATCACTTATTAAGCAAAGAGGGTTTGATGATGCAATTGCCTATTTAAGTCAGGATGGCAGTGTAGATGTTGTAATTAACTCTACTAGTCTTACAAGCTCACAGACAGCACAAATCTGTGATATTGTTCAAAGACATGCAGGAATTAGTATAGAAAACATACATATAAAAAACGTGTCAGAGTAGTGCTATTATATATAAAAGAGAGTGTAACACGATTAAAATCAGTTGCACTCTCTTATTTGTGAAAATAGGCATTTTGTCAAATAGAAAATTGGACATAATATAACAATATAATATAATAAAATAAATATAAAACTATATTGACAGTATACGACATTTAATGTAATATATTAGATACCATAGTTGAACCTTGATAATTAAATTGCAAATATAGTTAATATTTATAATTTTTCGTTTAGCAAATAGCTTAATACTGTACAAAGCCTTTAATAGATTATAAATGAAAATGTAAAGAAAGGAAAATGTATAATGCTTTTTCATGTTGTTCATTATACAATGGATATATTATGAATAAAGTTAAAAATATTTTGATAATTATTGTTTTAGTTTTTGCTAGAAGCTTAAATGCTTCACTTTCATTTGCAGAGAAATAAAGCAAGGCATCAGACAACTATTTTGTTCAGATGGGAATAGAGGAATCTATAATTAAAAAGATATCTGCAGATGATATAAATTATTTAATAGACATAGTTAAAGCAAACAATCTAAGTCAACAACAGACCAATAATCTTTTGACATCTTGGTCGACAAGAAAGATAATTGAAACTAATTCTTACGAAATACTTAGCAAAGAAGAGAAGAAAATCGCAGACAGCCAAATTGAAGCTATTAAGAATAAATTAATAAAAGAATCAAGTAAACTGTCAAATGATTCTACTGATGGGGTTGGAATTTGCTCTGCATCAACATACTCAGATTTGATTGCTCCTAGTGATGGTACTGGAGTTCATTGGCAAGTTGTTTCAGAATTAGGGTATAATAGGGCTAGTGGCAATATTGATTTACCAACGGTTTATATTAATCCGAATGTATTTCCAGCTGAAGTCCTATATGTGCATTGATTAAACAGACTAAAAGCACTGTTCTTAACAGTAGTTCAACTAACGTTAGGATATACAAAGAGACTACTTTTGCATTCGAAAAGAACTTAAATAGACTCCCTAATAGTGGGTCGTATATGAGAAACGCAATTTGGAGTAATGTGTATCTATATAAACCAAGTGGAACATATGGTCTATGGAGTCCAATAGATACATATAGAGCAAATATAAAAGGACGAACGCAAGGTTTTTGCGATTCAGTAACAGTAAATTCATATACCCCTTGGTATCAAGATAATGTTAGCATTCATTATTAACAATCATATTAATAAAAGTTAATTATAATGCATAAAAAACCTGTGGAAAATACACTATACTTAAAGCAATATTATTTAGTAAAAATTTTTATATATGTAGGAATTATCTTTAGTAATTTATAGTTGTTTTTATTAAACATATGGCAATAACTGCTGGAATGATGCATTATTAAACGTCTAATCTTGAAAGTAATTAATATTAAATAAGGAGCATTGAATAATGAAAAAATATATAATTGGTTTTATGTGTGGAGCATTATTAGCGAGTGCCTCGGTTGTATATGCTAGTGATACTATTAAGGCGGTTTTATTCCCAGTGAAGTATGAAATAAATGGTGTAATGAGCGAAATAAAAGATGGTTATTCCACTTTATATTATAATGGTAGGGCATATGTGCCATTACGCTATATAGCAGAAAGTCTCGACTCAGTGACTTGGTATGATAATGCTAAAAAAACAATAATAATTGATAATGGATTTAGTCTTAAAAGTATTAGTAGTGATGTTAAAGTTGGTCATCTAAATGTTATGAAGAACGGAAACACTACAAAAGTGACTGGAAAACTTTATGCTGGACAGAACTACTGGGATTCGCTCTACTATAGTAAAATGATGATTGAATCTGGGAGTAAGGTTGATATAAAGGTATATCTTTCTTTCTATAATCAATTGAGTGAGATAGTTTCAAAAATACCAATAACTGTATCTTGTGTTGCAAAAGGTGATCAAGTTAAAGATTTTGAAGTTACAACAGCTGATGATTTAAGCAACTACAGCTATGCAACATTGGAATATGTACTCCCTGAACCGATAAATGCATTCCTACCACCTGATTTCAACGTTCTTGATAACTCTGGAGTAGTAGCTTTGGGGCAAACAGAAGTCATGAAGAGTGGAGATTATTCAAAAATTCGATATAAATTTATAATCTTAAAAAAAGGCTATTATCGGATAGAGGGAACTGTTGTATATTATGACATCGCTGGAAATGTATTGGGCACCGCTGAGATTAAATCAAAAGGTGAAGGCACAGAAGATAATTCTAGCGGAAACTTAAATGTCTATCAGTATGAAACAGCTGGAAAGGGAGATTTTACTAAAGCTGATAGATATACTTTAACAGTAGACTTATTTGAAGAGATAAATTCAACGGATACAGAAACTTACCCTTCCTATTAACAAAATTATTTATTGATAACAAATTGACTGTTCATTTCAATAATACAACTCAACTTTCACAATTTTTATGTGCGAAAGTTGAGTTGTTAAGCATAAATAGAGTATAGTCGTAATATAGTCTATAATTTAAGGGTGAGGCTGATTTATTTTGCTTCATACCAATTATTTTCATCAGTATTATTAGCATTAGAATCATTGCTATTGCAATCTATAGACCTACTACTGTTATTATCTATTGCCTTATTTTTATCATCGGAAGCATGATTAAAGCCTTCTGTGTTATGGTCATAAGTATTTCCAGACATATCGTTATGTGAATAGTTATGATATTGATATTCTGCGTGTGATTCTCTAGCACTTCTATTTTTTACTATAAAACCAATGCCCATAATAATCATCGCTAGTGGGAGAAGCTTTCTGGTAAGCCATTTTAATTCATAGAAGCTGACAGTAAAGAATAATGTTACAGCTACAGCAGTTAATATGCCGACCGGTATAAGTAATCCACGAGCCCTTCTTCCAAAATAATAAAGCTCAAATAGGCCAACTGCTGGGGCTATAATAAAGCCTGGGAAGATAACATCCCAATTTCCAAAGAGAGCTCCTAGCTGACAAGTCATTCCCACTGTCAATAATATTCCTCCTGGAACCAAAAATCCTGGTCTTCTATGTTCCTTAGAAAATGCACTAATATGAAACATAATCCCAGGGACATAAATAAACGCTGGCCATAAGATCTCCATAAGATTACTAAAATTAAAGATATTAAATTCTCCTAAAATTAATACTGAACCGAGTACTAGTAGGATCAATCCCCATACTATACCATCTGTTTTCTTCATAATTAACCTCCGTTGTATAATTACTTTATGTGTCTTATTGTATATCGTCAAAATTAATCAACACTTAATCTAGTATTAGAATCAGATTAAAATAAAATAATATAATATAATAAAATAATATAAATAAAATAATATATTACATAATTAATAATAATCTATATAAAAATAAAGTATATTCAATTTAAGCATTAGAATTACTTAATCCTTTAACTAGTAGTAATTCAAATATTATCTGAGATTTTGTATACTTTTAATAAGCAATAGCTCAAATTTAGTTAAAAAATTTAACAAAATGCTAGTGACAATTAACTATATTATGTTATAATGTATTGGGAATTAGAAAATATTAACTTTGATTTGTTCAGTGGAATTAAATTGAGCATATTGCGTTCTTGAATACTTATACACTATTTTTAGTTATTTTGAATGAATAGACGCAAATATGCCATTATGAATACAGTTTTGTATAAATATGTAGCAACGCAAAAAGCTTTATTATATCAATAAAGCTCAATACAATTACGTAGTAGTCCCTTTAGAGCTTTGATAAAATGTTTAAAGCATACGCAATATGTTAAATATATTAGTGAACTTAAATTTAATTGCATTAAATTTAATATTTATATATTTTAAATTGGAGGGTTTATTTATGGCTAAATACGTATATTTGTTCAGTGAAGGTAATGCTTCAATGAAAAATCTTCTAGGAGGTAAGGGTGCAAATCTAGCAGAAATGACAACATTAGGTTTACCTGTACCAAGAGGCTTTACTGTTACAACTGAAGCGTGTACAAGATATTATGATGATGGTAAAGTTATTTCTAAAGATATTGAGGATGAGATTTACTCAACACTAGCTAAATGTGAAGATATTGTGGGTAAAAAATTTGGTGACCCTCAGAACCCATTTTTGGTATCAGTACGTTCGGGGGCACGAGTATCTATGCCAGGAATGATGGATACTATTCTAAATCTTGGATTAAATGATATTGTGGTAGAAGGTCTGGCTGAGTTAACAAATAATGAGAGATTTGCATATGACAGCTACAGAAGATTTATTCAGATGTTCAGTGACGTTGTAATGGGAATTGAAAAGCCAAAATTTGAAAGAATATTAGATGAAGCAAAGGAAGATAAGGGAGTTACATTAGATACTGAGCTTGATGCAAACGATTTAAAGGAGCTTGTAAGCAAGTTTAAGGCTTTATATAAAAAAGAAAAGGGTGAGGATTTTCCACAGGAGCCAAAGTCTCAGCTAATGGAAGCTATTAAGGCTGTGTTCCGCTCATGGGATAATCCTAGAGCCAACGTTTATAGAAGACTAAATGATATACCAAGTAATTGGGGAACAGCGGTAAACGTTCAGGAAATGGTTTATGGGAATATGGGTAATGACTCAGGAACCGGAGTTGCTTTTACTAGAAATCCGTCAACTGGAGAAAAGAAGCTATACGGAGAATTTTTAATGAACGCTCAAGGCGAAGACGTTGTTGCTGGTATAAGAACTCCACAATCAATAGATCAATTAAAGGAAATTGATATTAAAGCATATAATCAATTTGTAGAGATCGCAGATAAGCTTGAAGCACATTATAAAGATATGCAGGATATGGAATTTACTATTGAAAAGGGTAAGCTATTCATGCTTCAAACAAGAAATGGTAAAAGAACAGCTGCTGCTGCTCTGAAAATTGCGGTTGACTTAGTTGAGGAAGGTGTTCTAACTAAAGAACAGGCTATACTTAAGGTAGACCCAAAACAGTTGGACTCATTGTTGCATCCAAATTTTGAACCAAAGGCACTTAAGCAAGCTGTTGCTGTAGCTAAAGGCTTACCTGCATCACCAGGAGCCGCTACTGGTAAGGTTTATTTCACTGCTGATGAGGCTGTTGAGGCATATGAAAGAGGAGAAAAGCAGGTTATTCTTGTTAGATTAGAGACTTCTCCGGAAGATATTGAGGGTATGCATGTGGCTCAAGGTATTTTGACAGCACGTGGAGGTATGACTTCACATGCTGCAGTTGTTGCTAGAGGTATGGGTACTTGTTGTGTGGCAGGCTGTAGTGAGATTAAGATTAAAGAAGAAGAAAAATATTTTACAGATAAAAACGGTACTAAGATACTTGAAGGAGACTGGATATCCTTAGATGGTAGTACGGGTAATGTATACGGAGAGCAACTACCAACTATTGAGCCAGAAATGACAGGAGACTTTGCTACGCTTATGGGATGGGCTGATAATGTCAGAACCTTAAAGGTAAGAGCGAATGCGGACACACCAGCAGATGCAGCTCAAGCAATGAAGTTTGGTGCAGAAGGTATAGGACTTTGTAGAACAGAGCATATGTTCTTTGAAGGTGAAAGAATTAAGGCTATGAGAGAGATGATAGTTTCTCAAAGCGAAGAACAGCGTAGAAGGGCACTTGATAAGCTCTTACCTATGCAAAGGGGAGATTTTGAAGGACTATTTACCGAAATGAAGGGCTACCCAGTAACTATAAGATTCTTAGACCCACCATTACATGAATTCCTTCCACAAGAGGATGAAGATATTAAGGCACTTGCTTCTGAAATGGGAATGAGCTTTGAGGATTTGAAGGCGATTGTAGCAAGCCTACATGAGTTTAATCCGATGATGGGGCATAGGGGATGTCGTCTTGCGGTATCATATCCAGAGATAGCAGAAATGCAGACAAAGGCAGTAATTGAGGCTGCTATTAATGTAAACAAGGGTGGAATGAGTGTTATTCCTGAAATAATGATACCACTAGTTGGTGAGATTAAGGAGCTCAAATTCGTTAAGGATATAGTTGTAAAAACTGCCGAGAAGGTAATTAAAGAGGCTGGCGTATCCTTGGAATACAAGGTCGGAACAATGATTGAGATACCTAGAGCGGCAATAACTGCTGATGAAATAGCAAAGGAAGCGGAGTTCTTCTCATTTGGAACAAATGACTTAACTCAAATGACCTTTGGCTTCAGCCGTGATGATGCAGGTAAATTCCTAGAGGATTACTATGAAAAGAAGATTTATGAATCTGACCCATTTGCAAAGCTTGACCAAAATGGTGTAGGAAAGCTAGTAGAAATAGCAGTACAGCGTGGCAAACAAACAAGACCAGATATCAAGCTAGGAATCTGTGGCGAGCACGGTGGAGAGCCTTCCTCTGTAGAGTTCTGTCATAATATTGGACTTAATTATGTTTCCTGCTCACCCTTTAGAGTACCAATAGCAAGACTTGCAGCTGCTCAGGCTGTTATAAAAAGCAGGTAGGTATTTGACCTTGATTAACAACTAAATACGATAAGCGTATCATTAGAAATAGTGGTACGCTTATTTTCCTTTGCCCAGAGAAGCTTCATGTGTAGGAGGAATTTCTACGTAAACTCTCAAAGTCACTTTTGGCTAATTATTTATCAAATCGGAAGTTTTAAAAACGCTTACAAATTAAGCTTATTATACGCCTCATCCATTCTTAAACACAGCTTATTCATATCCTCAATAATACTATTAGTAATATCACTATTTTCAATATCCTTACTAAGAGCATGAATATCAGAAGACCTAGAATTTATCTTATTAATTAGCTCAGACATTTGTTGATTTAAGTCGGAGGTGGTGTTGGTATTATTGCTTAGGACATCTAGAGAGTCTACCATAAAGCCAACACGTGAGATAATATCAGAGATATTAATATGAACCTGATTAATTTTCTCAACACCCTGCTCTACACCAGAAACACCTTCTCCCATATAATCAGCAGTTGTTTGAATCTGAGTTTGTATATCCTTAAGCTGTTTCTTTATTTCACCTGCCGCACGTCCACTGGCTTCAGCAAGCTTTCTTATTTCATCTGCAAGTACAGCAAAGCCTCTTCCTTCAGAGCCAGCACGAGCAGCTTCTATTGCAGCATTTAATGCTAGTAGATTTGTTCTAGATGCAATATCTGTAATAGTATTAGTAATCTCACCTATTTTCCCAGAGGATTGATCTAACTGATTCATTGAAACTGATATATCCTTTACTATTGTAGAAGCTTTTGAAATAGCATCAAATGCTTCCTGAGTCGTTTTCTCTCCAGTTTTTGTTATTTCAAGAGCTTGTCGTCCTTCCTCTGGTGAAATAATTTTATCTAGGGTGTTTTTATTGGAACCAGAAATCATTTTATTAATATTCTTTGTAGCAGCAGTGCTTGAATTAGCTAAATTAATTGATATTTTATCTGAACTCATTTCTTTTAGTAAATTAACTACATTTTGTGTTATAGATTCCAAGCCTGTTTTGGATTTAGTAAAGGTAGTAGTAAATTCTGATTTCAAGGAGAACATTTCATTTTTGGCATTTGAGATATCTAAGAACACCCTTTCTCTATTATCTAATATCGAGTTCAGTGTTGTTACCAATTCAGACATTTCTTCAAACATATTGTCATCATTTGCTCGCACATTAAGATCCCCCATATCAGCCTTGATAAGAGATTGATTAAGCTCCTTAATTGGTTTAACAATTGAATTAGATACAATAAGAGAAATAACAATTCCAAAAAACAATGAAAACACAACAATTATTCCTATACCAATAGCTACATAGAGTTTAATACGTTCTGATTGTTGAATGTTTTCTGAAATCATATCATTTATTGTAACTTTAGCTTCTAGCATGGTGTTTTTAGTTAAATCGCTAAAAATTTGCATTAAGCTATCAGTGTTTTGTACAATTTGATTCTTTGTTTGTTTTATAGCTTGTTGATTTTTGTTAACACTATCATAAAGCTGTATAAATTTATCTGTAGCCTTTAAAACACTGTTTAATTCTTTATTAGTGTCGCTAGGATTAATTGCGGCGATTTTCTTTGAAGACTCCTTTATACTATTAACTATTGATTCCAATGTGCTATTATTTGAGTCAGATGTAAGATTAAGCATGGAATTCACAAATAACTCATTGATTGCATAACAGTCTTTAGATATTAAATTGACATTATTTAACACCTCGATCTGTTTATTTAAATTTCTTATGTTAAGGAGGTTTGTTTGGCTTTTTAGAATATCAGTATTAGATAATAGACTTGAATAAATATTAGATAGTATCTGTATTTCTACGTGTATTTGCTTAATAATACTATCAATTTCCTGTAGATTTGAAGATGAAAATTTAGGTGGTGCTATCATATTAGCTTCTTCAGTAAAAAGCTTAAATATATTTGCTGAGTACTCAGAAATGCTTTTATTTAAGTCAATTATAAGCGTTGATATTAAATCAGTTTGTTTCTTGATGTCCGTTATGGCTTCTGAATTCTCCTGACCACTTATCTTTATTTCATTATAAAGCTTTCTTAATTCTTCAACAATCATTACGTTTTCATTGTACATAGAAGTAATGCTTCTATTAGCTATACCACTTATTTCATTTAAGCTGGATTGAATACTATTGAGTTCATTAAGTACTATTTGATAATCAGCTTTCGTCTGCTGTTCATATTTATTGTTTAAAAGAGGTGTAATTTCGTCTCTGTAAAGCACAGAAATCTGTTGACTTTGCTGACTTAGCTTATTTAAATTTATAGACTCAATCTTATTGGTAACATCTACCGTTATATTATCTGATGAATAATAGTCTTGTAATTGCGTTAATATTGATTTAGACTTTTCATTAATTGTATCATCATATTGCTTAAGCTCTTGCTCTGTTGCAGGAAGCCCCTTAATTATTGTTTGCGAAAGAAAAAGCTGTTTATTTATATATAGGCTCTCTAGCTCATTTAATTCAGAACCTAATTGTTTATTAGTTTTTATGTTTTTTACACCATCAATAATATATTTTTGTCCTAAAAAAGTAGAAATAACAAACAAAAGCAGAGATATTAGGATAACAGATATAAAGCCTAATACAATCTTATTTCGACACTTTTTCATAAGTTTTACCCCTTTGTTTTAATATATTTATATATTATCACAAATTGCGACAAACAACCATACTTTTTAAATTATTGATAATAGCAAATTTTGCATTTTATAATAATATAACTAGTAGTAACTATTCACACCTCAAATTTTCTAAAAAAGCTTTTAAACGCTTATGTGAAGCCTTGCTACATAAACCAATAAGTCTACAGCTTCTAAATTGCAAATTGCCCTAAAAGGCAAGTGGTGTTCGTAAACTCCCTAATGGTCAGACATACGAACCAC